>NZ_VFMM01000002.1:317651-635303 GCF_006715085.1 Kribbella jejuensis
CGCGACAAGCTGTACGGCGTCCCGATCACCTCCGACGGCGGTCTGCTGTACTACCGCACCGACCTGCTCACCAAGGCCGGCATCGCCGCACCGCCGAAGACCTGGGACGAGATGCTCGCCGACTGCCAGAAGGTGGCCACGCTGCCCGAGGCCAAGGGTATGAGCTGCTACTCGGGCCAGTTCGAGAAGTACGAGGGTCTGACCGTCAACTTCTCCGAGGCGATCAACTCGGCCGGCGGTGACATCGTCGACAAGGACGGCAAGCCGAACGTCAACACCCCGGAGGCCAAGGCCGGCCTCGAGGAGCTGGTGAACGGCTTCAAGACCGGCGCGATCCCGAAGGCCGCGATCACCTACAAGGAGGAGGAGAGCCGCCGCGCGTTCCAGGACGGCAAGCTGCTCTTCCTGCGCAACTGGCCGTACGTGTACTCGCTGGCGAACAAGACCGACGGATCCTCCAAGGTGGCCGGCAAGTTCGCGGTCGCGCCGCTGCCGGGCAAGACCGGCCCGGGTGTCTCCTCGCTCGGTGGTCACGACTACGCGATCAACTCGTTCGCCAAGAACAAGGCGACCGCGATCGACTTCATCAACTTCATGGCGAGCGAGGCCCGCCAGAAGGCGAACATCGAGGCCACTTCGCAGGCACCGACGTGGGCGTCGCTGTACGACGACCCGACGCTGCAGAAGCAGTTCCCGTACCTGGCTCCGCTGAAGGCCTCGATCCTCGGCGCCAAGCCGCGGCCGAAGGTGGTCAAGTACGGCGACGTCACCGCGGCCATCCAGGCGGCGGCGTACGACGCGCTGAACGGCACGGTGGCGCCCGACAAGGCGCTCTCCGACCTGCAGACCAAGCTGCAGTCGCTGATCACGAACTGATCGTGCTGCGGGGCCGGTGGGTGGAGCTGTGCTGACCACGCACCGGCCCCGGTCCGTCCCTGCCCGGGTCTGACCCGGGGAGCAAAGGAGTCTCAGGTGACAGTAAGTGCACCGGTCGCGGAACGACCGGTCAGGAAACCGAAGCGCCAGCAGCGCTTCGACGAGGGCACCGGCCGGCTGGCCGCGATCCTGCTCTCGCCGACACTGCTCGTGCTCGCCGTGGTGGTGCTGTTCCCGATCATCGCGGCGCTGCGCGAATCGCTGTTCCAGAGCGGCCAGCACCTGGATGCGAACGGGTTCGTCGTCCAGGGGTCGCAGTTCGTCGGGCTGCGCAACTACACCGACATCTTCAAGGGTGACACCGGTCACCGGTTCTGGAACGCCTTCTACAACACGACGTTCTTCACCGTCGTGTGCGTCGTACTGGAGACCGTTCTCGGTGTCGCGATGGCGCTGGTGATGGCCAAGGCCTTCAAGGGCCGCGGCATCGTCCGGGCCAGCATCCTGGTCCCGTGGGCGATCCCGACCGTCATCTCGGCGCTGCTGTGGAAGTGGGTCTTCCAGGCCGACGGGATCTTCAACGCCATCATCGGCACCCAGGTGCTGTGGTCGACCGAGGGCTGGCAGTCCAAGCTCTCGATCGTCATCGCCGACACCTGGAAGACCGCGCCGTTCATCGGCCTCCTGGTCCTGGCCGGGCTGCAGACCATCCCGGCCGAGGTCTACGAGGCCGCCAAGGTGGACGGGGCGAACGCGTGGCAGACCTTCCTGCGGATCACGATGCCGCTGGTCAAGCCGGCACTGCTGGTGGCAGTGCTGTTCCGGATCCTCGACACCCTGCGGATCTTCGACCTGCCGTTCGTCCTCGTCGGTGCGCACAAGGACTCGGTCGAGACGCTCTCGATGCTGGCCTTCGACGAGGCGGCCAACGTCAGGTACGGGCCCGCGGCCGCGTACGCGACGGTGTTGTTCGTGTACGTCGCGGTGGTCGCCTACCTGTTCGTGAAGATCCTCGGTGCCGACGTGATCGGTGAGGCCCGGGCCAAGAAGCCGGGCGGTGGTGCCAAGGGTAAGCGGCGACGTGATCGCGAAGCGGCTCCCTCGATCGGTGCTGCCGCAGCAAGCAACACAGGGATGGGTGTCTGATGGCTACTGCAACTGCACAGCCCCGCACCGACACGGCCAAGGTCCGGGCCGCGGAGGTCGGCCCGGTCAAGCGTTGGCTGCCGTTGCTCGGCGTCGCGATCATCGTGGTGTACTGCCTGCTGCCGTTCTACTGGATGGTGGTCTCGGCGTTCCGGCGGCCGTCCGACCAGTTCTCGAACAACGTCATCCCGGCGCCGTTCTCGATCCAGAACTTCAAGGACGTGTTCAGCGGCGACAACGGCTTCGGCCGGGGTCTGCTGAACAGCCTGATCGTGGCCGGATCGGTGACGATCCTGACGCTGGTGATCGGCATGGTCGCGGCGTACACGCTGGCCCGGCTGGACTTCAAGGGCAAGAACATCGTGCTGGCGATCATCATCACCACGTCGATGTTCCCGGGCATCTCGCTGGTCGTCCCGCTGCTGAAGCTGTTCGTGAACATCCACTGGATCAACACCTACCAGGCGATGATCGTGCCCAGCCTGTCGTTCGCACTGCCGCTGGCGGTGTGGAACCTGACCGCGTTCTTCCGGCAGATGCCGCAGGAACTCGAGCAGGCGGCGATGGTGGACGGCTGTACGCCGGCCCAGGCGTTCCGCAAGGTGATCATCCCGCTCGCGGCACCGGGTGTGTTCACGACCGCGATCATCACGTTCATCGCGGCCTGGAACGAGTTCCTGATCGCGCTGAGCATGACCAACAAGAAGTCGATCCAGACCGCGAACGTGATCGTCTCGCAGTTCACCGGTACGACGGGCCGCGACCAGCCGTTCGGCAGCCAGATGGCCGCCGGTGTGGTGGTCACGATCCCGCTCGTGATCGCCGTCCTGCTGTTCCAGCGGCGCATTGTCGCCGGCCTGACCGCGGGTGGCGTGAAGTAGCCGAGTACGAAGAACGGCCGGAGCCAGTGGCTCCGGCCGTTTCTTGTTTTGTCAGACCTGCAGCCAGACGCTGGTGTCGGCGGGTAGTTCGTCGTTCGTCAGCGGCTCACTGGTGAGCAGGATCTTCTCGTGCGCGGGCAGCGGGACCGGGCCGTCGGTGATGTTGACGACGCAGCGGAAGCCGGGGTCGCGGGTGAAGGACAGGACGCCTTCGGGGGCGTCGGTGTCCCAGGTCAGGCGGCCTTCACCGAGGGCGGGGTGCGCTCGGCGGATCCGGAGGGCCGCCTTGTAGAGGTTCAGGTGGCTGTCCGGGTTGCCGGCCTGGGCCTCGGCGGTCAGCGGCGCCCAGTCGGCCGGCTGCGGCAGCCACGGCTGGCCGGTACCCGGACCGAAGCCGTACGGCGGTTCCGCGCCGGACCACGGGATCGGTACCCGGCAGCCGTCCCGGCCGCGGACGGTGTGCCCGGAACGCTCCCAGGTCGGGTCGTCGAGCTTGTCCTCGGGCAGGTCCTCGACCTCGGGCAGGCCGAGTTCGTCACCCTGGTAGACGTACGCCCCGCCCGGCAACGCCAGCTCCAGCAGCGCCGCGGCCCGGGCCCTGCGCAGGCCGAGCGCGAGATCCGTGGGTACGACACCCGCACCCTCCAGCGCGTCCTTGAGGGCCCGCCCGTACCGCGTGCGGTGCCGGATCGTGTCGTGGTTGCTCAGCACCCACGTCGCCGGCGCGCCGACCGCCCACAGGTTCTCGGTGGTGTGGTCGATCACCTCGCGCAGCTCCTTCGCGTCCCACTTGGCCCGTAGCGCGTCGAAGTTGAACGCCGAGTGCAGCTCGTGCGGCCGGACGTACTGCGCGAGCCGCTCGGCCGGCGACAGCCACGCCTCGGCCACGAAGACCCGCGGGCCCTGCGGCGTGTCGGCGTACTCGTCGGCGATCGCCCGCCAGCGCTGGTGGATGGTGTGCACCCCGGGCTGGTCGTAGAACGGGTTCCCGACGTACTTCTCCCGGGTCGGCTGACCGTTCTCCAGCGGTACGTCGGGCAGCGCCGGGTCCTTGGCCATCGAGTCGGCGACGTCGATCCGGAACCCGTCCACGCCGCGGTCGAACCAGAACCGCAGGATCGAGTCGAACTCCTCGATCACCTTCGGGTTGTCCCAGTTCCAGTCCGGCTGGGAGATGTCGAACAGGTGCAGGTACCACTGGCCGTCGTCGATCTGCTGCCAGGCGGGGCCACCGAACGCGGCCGGCCAGTTCGTCGGCGGCTTGCCGTCCTCGGAGTCGCGGAACCAGAACAGGTCCCGCTCCGGCGAACCCTTGCCGGCCTCCAGCGCGGCCTTGAACCACGGGTGTTCCCAGGAGCAGTGGTTCGGCACCAGGTCGATCAGGATCCGCAGCCCGAGCGCGTGCGCCTCGGCGATCAGCGCGTCGGCGTCGGCGAGCGTGCCGAACTCCGGGTTGATGTCGCGGTAGTCGGCGACGTCGTACCCGCCGTCCAGCAGCGGGGACGGGTACCACGGGCTGATCCAGACCGCGTCGACGCCGAGGTCGGCGAGGTACGGCAGCCGGGCGCGGATGCCGTTCACGTCGCCGGTGCCGTCACCGTCGGCGTCAGCGAACGAACGGGGGTACACCTGGTAGACGACGGCACTACGCCACCAGTCGTCAAGTGGTCTGGTCTGAGGATCAGTCATGTGAACCAGCCTCGCACGACTCGTGGGAGGTCTGTGACGGTCGTCTCAGCGAGTACCCCGGCTGTCGCTGCCGGCACCAGGGTGGCTAGTGTCAGGAATCCGTACAGGCGAGAGAGGGACCACACTCGTGGATCTGATGGAATTCCAGGCGAAGACGGTCTTCGCCAAGCACGGGGTGCGGACGACCGTGGGTGAGGTCGTCACGACTCCGGAGGAAGCGCGCGCGGCGGCCGAGAAGATCGGCGGCCGGGTGGTCGTGAAGGCCCAGGTCAAGACCGGCGGCCGCGGCAAGGCAGGCGGCGTCAAGCTGGCCGCGAACCCGGACGAGGCGGAGGAGAAGGCCCGCGAGATCCTCGGGCTGGACATCAAGGGTCACGTCGTCAAGATCCTGAACATCGTCCCGGCCGCGGCGATCGCCGAGGAGTACTACTTCTCGTTCCTGGTCGACCGGGCCAACCGCAACTACCTCTGCATCGCCTCCGCCGCCGGCGGCATGGAGATCGAGGAGGTCGCGCACACCAACCCCGAGGCGGTCGCGCAGATCTCGATCGACCCGGCCACCGGTGTCGACGAGGCGAAGGCGCGCGAGATCGCCACCGCGGCGAAGTACCCGGCCGACGTGATCGACGCCGTCGTACCGGAGATCGTCAAGCTGTACGAGGTGTTCATCGCCGAGGACGCGTCGCTGGTCGAGGTGAACCCGCTGGTCAAGCTCGAGGACGGCAACGTCGAGGCGCTGGACGGCAAGGTCACGCTGGACGAGAACGCGGACTTCCGGCACCCGGAGCACGCCGAGTTCGAGGACGTCACGGCGGCCGACCCGCTGGAGGCGGCGGCCAAGGCCAAGGGCCTCAACTACGTGAAGCTCGACGGGTCGGTCGGCATCATCGGCAACGGCGCGGGTCTGGTCATGTCGACCCTGGACGTCGTCGCGTACGCGGGCGAGGAGTTCGGCGGCCAGAAGCCGGCCAACTTCCTCGACATCGGCGGTGGCGCGAGCGCCGAGGTGATGGCGAACGGCCTGGAGATCATCATCTCCGACCAGCAGGTGAAGAGCGTGTTCGTGAACGTCTTCGGCGGCATCACCGCCTGTGACGCGGTCGCGAACGGCATCGTGCAGGCGTTCGAGCTGCTGGCCTCGCGCGGTGAGCACGTCACCAAGCCGCTGGTCGTCCGGCTGGACGGCAACAACGCCGAGGAGGGCCGCCGGATCCTCGACGAGGCCGGCCTTGCCGGTCTGGAGCGGGTCGACACGATGGACGGCGCCGCCAAGCGCGCCGCCGAGCTGGCTGCGAAGTAAGGGATCGCCGAACAATGTCTATCTTCCTGACCAAGGACAGCAAGGTCATCGTCCAGGGCATGACCGGCTCCGAGGGCACCAAGCACACCACCCGGATGCTCGCCTCCGGCACCAACATCGTCGGCGGCGTGAACCCGCGCAAGGCGGGCCAGAGCCAGGACTTCGACGGCAAGGCTGTGCCGGTCTTCGGTACCGTGGCGGACGCGGTCAAGGAGACCGGCGCGAACGTGTCGGTCATCTTCGTCCCGCCGAAGTTCACCAAGGACGCCGTACTGGAGGCCGTCGAGGCCGAGGTGCCGCTGGTCGTGGTGATCACCGAGGGCGTGCCGGTGCACGACACCGCCGCGTTCTTCGCCGCCGCCCAGGCGTCCGGCAAGACCCGGATCATCGGCCCGAACTGCCCCGGCATCATCACCCCGGGCGAGTCGAACGCCGGCATCATCCCGGCGGACATCGCGGGCCAGGGCCGGATCGGCCTGGTCAGCAAGTCCGGCACGCTGACGTACCAGATGATGTACGAGCTGCGCGACTTCGGGTTCTCGACCGCGATCGGTATCGGTGGCGACCCGATCATCGGGACCACCCACATCGACGCGCTGCAGGCGTTCCAGGACGACCCGGACACCGACGCGATCGTGATGATCGGTGAGATCGGTGGTGACGCCGAGGAGCGGGCGGCCGCGTTCATCAAGGAGAACGTGACCAAGCCGGTCGTCGGGTACGTCGCGGGCTTCACCGCGCCGGAGGGCAAGACCATGGGTCACGCCGGCGCGATCGTCTCCGGCTCGTCCGGTACGGCGGCGGCGAAGCAGGAGGCCCTCGAGGCCGTTGGCGTGAAGGTCGGCAAGACGCCGACCGAGACCGCCAACCTGATGCGCGAGATCATGCAGGGCCTGAGCAAGTAAGCCTTGTTGCGGGGCCTGTCTCTCACGGGGCAGGCCCCGTTTTCTATTTGTAGGCGGCGGAGCGGTCGACCGCGCGGACCAGCGTGTCGTTGAACGCTGCGTCGGTGATGTCCAGGTCCTTCAGCACCGGGAAGAGCAGATACACGACCCGGTCCCCGGCCCCGGCGATCCCGATCCGGTAGTGGAACTTCTTCCCGTCGCCGCTGTCGTAGGTCGCCTTCCAGCTCTTGCCGCTGACCGTGCCGGTCTTGACCGTGCCGGTCGACTGGACCTGCGCGTTCGAGACGTTCTTCTCGCAGGCGTCGACGTTCTTCCGGATCTTGTCCAGGAACGCGGCGGCCAGCGGGGCGGTCGGGAACTTGGCGACGGTGTCGTCCATGCCGAACTCGGTCGGCACCTTCGCCTCCGGCGTCACGTACGTGACCGTGCCGTACTTCTTCGGCTTGGCCTTCTTCAGGCTGAGCTTCTCGCAGCCGGTGCCGTCGGTGGTCTGCGCCGGCGCGCTCACCCACGGCTTGTCCACCTGCGCCAGCAGCGGCAGGTCGACCGGTGCCATGAATCCAGGCGTGTCGACGTTCGGCAGCAGGGCCGGTGTCGCGACCCGCGCTCCGGTGCCGCAACCGCCGGTCTGGGAACAGATCTTCTTCGTCGCGGCGCTGGTGGCCGCGAGGACGAGGTCGGGCCGCGGCGGGGTCGCCGCCATGGTGTCGTGCTCGACCACCATCGTCGCCTGCCCTGACAGCGTCACCGAGACCGTCTTGTACTTCGTCGTCTTCGCGCCCGGCACCTGTCCGAAGACCGCGATCACGCCGGAGTCGCCGACGCCGGTCATCGTGTATCCCGCGGACAACCGGGTCTGCGGGGTGGTGCACTGGCTGAGCCAGCGGACCACCGTGTTGTAGGTGTTCGCCGCGGTGGCCTTGTCGTTGGACACGTCGATGTACTGCACCGCGGTGTCCTTGGTGGTCGTGTTCTGCAGCGTGCGGACCCAGGTCCGCAGACCCGACGGGTCGGCGAACCGCTGCAGTTGGCACGCGAACGAGGTGTTCGGGGCCGAGTCGCCGCCGGCCGTACCGGTGACGGTCCAGACGCCGGTCGCGCCGAGCGCCTTCGCGCCCGTGGCGTCCAGCAGCACGTTGTCGTCGGCGAGCACGGTCGACTGGCCGGCCTTGTCGTCGCTCGGGCTGCCGCCGGCCTTCGGAGCGGAGCCGTTGTCGCCGCCGAAGGCGTTCAGCGCGGCGATCCCGCCGCCGCCGACCAGGAGGACGACGGCCACACCGGCGGCGATCGTCTGGTTCCGCTTGCGCGCCTGGCGGCGCCGCGCCTCCCGGGCAGCGGCGCGCGTGCCGCCGCGTTGTCCACGGTGGGAACCGGCCAAAGCTCGACCTCCTGACTGATTCCACCCGACAGTACCGGGTGGACCCGTGCGGCTCCCATTCCGCTACCAGCAGGCGAACACCGGGAACGGACGGTAAGCAGGCGGGCTGAAGTCTCGCACACCCGGCGTGTCAGGACGAGTGGCGTCCGTACCCGGGGAGACGATGGGAGTCAGATGACCGACATGCTGAGCCGCCCGGGCGCGCGGGACGGCGAAACGCCCACGTCGGAGATCGCCGCCGCCCCGACCAAGCCCTTGCTGGTGTCGGCCGTGATCTCCGCCGGAGCCTGCCTGCTCACCGGCCTGCTGACCTGCGCCGCGGTCGCCGTGATCGGCTGGCTGGGCGCCACCTTCGGCGGTGCCTCCGGTGCGGTCCGGGCCGGCGCCGGAGCCTGGCTGGTCGCGCACAAGGCAGGGGTCACGATCGGTACGGGACGGATCAGTATCGCGCCGCTCGGTCTGACCCTGTTCTTCGCCTGGTGTCTGTACCGCGGCGGCAAGTCGGCGGCCCGGTCCAGCGGTGCCGATCGGACCAGGGACCTGGTCCTGCTGGCCCTGGGTTTCGCGGTCGTCTACGGCCTCGGCGGCCTGATCGTGGCGTTGCTCACGGCGGACGGTGCCCTGAAGGTGTCGGCGTTCTCCGCCTTCCTCGGTGCGTTCTCGCTGGCGCTGGTCGCGGGTCTCGCGGGCATCGTCGTCGAGTCCGGTGCGGGCGCGGACATCGCCGACGCGACCCCGGCCGGGCTGCGGGACGTCGTACCGGCCGCGCTGGCCGCCGTACTCACGATCGTCGCGCTCGCCTCGGTGCTGTACGCCGTCCTCCTCGCGATCCACTTCTCCCGGATCACCGGCATGCTCGAGCTGCTCGACGCCGGCGTGATCGGGTCGGTGGTGCTGTTCGCGATCTGCCTGATGCTGATGCCGAACCTGATCCTGTACGTGATCGCGTTCCTGGCCGGGCCCGGGTTCCAGCTCGGGACCGGTACGACGATCGCCCCGACCGGAGTCGACGTGGGGAACCTGCCGGCGCTTCCGCTGCTGGCCGCAGTACCGGCCGACGGGTCCACGCCGACGTACCTGCTCGCGCTGACGGCCCTCGTACCGCTGGCGGCCGGGGCCGTCGCGGGGCTGGTCGTGGTACGGCGAGGGCTCGCGGAGCGGGACGCGGACGCGCTCGGGTGGGACGCCTTCGCGCTCCGGGGCGCGATGGCGGCGGTGCTCGCGGGCGTGATCCTGTTCGCGCTGCTGGCGATGTCGGGCGGTTCGGCCGGGCCGGGCCGGATGTCCGTGGTCGGGGTCCCGGGCGCGCTGCCGGCGGCCGGCGTACTGGCTGCCGGGATGGCGATCGGGGCGGCGATCACGGCCGCGGTGGTGTCCGCGCGGCGACCGGCTGACGATGGGGCCGACCCCGAGCGATAGGCTTCGCGCCGTGACTGCTGCTTCTTCCGACTCCGGTTCCGCACGCCTGGTCGTGCTCGTGTCGGGGTCGGGATCGAACCTGCAGGCCCTGCTGGACGCCTGCGCCGACCCAGAGTACGGCGCCCAGGTCGTGGCCGTCGGCGCCGACCGGGAGGGGATCGCCGGACTGGACCGCGCGGCGGCCGCCGGGGTGCCGACGTTCGTGCACAAGGTGAAGTCGTACGCCGAGCGCGCCGACTGGGACCGGGCGCTGACCGAGTCGGTCGCGGCCTACAAGCCTGACCTGGTCATCTCGGCCGGGTTCCTGAAGCTGGTCGGCGACGACTTCCTCGCGGAGTTCGGCGACCGCTACATCAACACCCACAACGCGCTGCTGCCGGCCTTCCCCGGGATCCACGGTCCCCGGGACGCGCTGGAGTACGGCGTGAAGGTCGCCGGGGCGACGCTGTTCTTCGTGGACGGCGGCGTCGACACCGGGCCGATCATCGCTCAGGTCGTCGTACCGGTCGAGGACGACGACACCGAAGAAACCCTGACCGAGCGGATCAAGGAGGTCGAACGCCGCCAGCTGGTGGAATGGGTCGGCCGGCTGGTCCGCGACGGCTGGACCATCACCGGACGAAAGGTTCGACTGAAGTGAGCACCGACCGCAGGCCGATCCGCCGCGCGCTGATCAGCGTCTACGACAAGACCGGTCTGGAGGAGCTCGCCACCGCGCTGCACACCGCCGGTGTCCAGCTGGTGTCGACCGGCTCCACCGCGGCCCGGATCGCGGCGGCCGGCGTACCGGTGACCAAGGTCGAGGAGCTGACCGGGTTCCCGGAGTGCCTCGACGGGCGCGTCAAGACGCTGCACCCTCTCGTGCACGCCGGATTGCTCGCGGACCTGCGTAAGCCCGATCACGTCGAGCAGTTGCGGGAGATGCGGGTCGAGCCGTTCGACCTGCTGGTCAGCAACCTGTACCCGTTCTCGGAGACGGTCGCGTCCGGCGCGTCGGTGGACGAGTGCATCGAGCAGATCGACATCGGCGGGCCGTCGATGGTGCGCGGAGCCGCGAAGAACCACGCGAACGTCGCTGTGGTGACGTCGTCGTCGCAGTACGAGGCGCTGTACGCGGCGTTGAAGGAGGGCGGGTTCTCGCTCGAGCAGCGTCAGCAGCTGGCCGCCGCGGCCTTCGTCCACACGGCGGAGTACGACATCGCCGTCGCCTCCTGGATGGGCAACGTACTCACGGACTCCAGCGAGGGCACGGGCTTCCCGGCGTGGGTCGGTGCTTCGTGGGAGAAGGCCGCCGTCCTGCGGTACGGCGAGAACCCGCACCAGCCGGCCGCCCTGTACCTGAACGGCCGCGGCGGTCTCGCGGCGGCGGAGCAGTTGCACGGCAAGGAGATGTCGTACAACAACTACGTCGACGCCGATGCGGCCCGGCGTACCGCCTATGACTTCAGTGAGCCGGCGGTCGCGATCATCAAGCACGCGAACCCGTGCGGTATCGCGGTCGGCAAGGACATCGCCGAGGCGCACCGGCGGGCGCACGAATGCGACCCGGTGTCGGCGTACGGCGGTGTGATCGCGACGAACCGGCCGGTCACCGTGGACCTCGCCAAGCAGGTCGCGGAGATCTTCACCGAGGTGCTGGTCGCTCCGGCGTTCGAGGACGGCGCGGTCGAGATTCTGCAGGCCAAGAAGAACATCCGGCTGCTGGTTGCTCCGGCAGTGACCGGGGACGAGCCCGTCGAGCTGCGGGCGATCAGCGGCGGGCTGCTGCTGCAGCACCGCGACCGCTTCCAGGCACCCGGCGACGACCCCTCCAACTGGACCCTCGCCGCCGGTGCGCCCGCCTCCGACGAGGTGCTCGCCGACCTCGCCTTCGCCTGGAGGGCCTGCCGCGCGGTCAAGTCCAACGCGATCCTGCTGGCCGCCGACGGCGCGTCCGTCGGCGTCGGCATGGGCCAGGTCAACCGCGTCGACTCGTGTCGGCTGGCCGTCTCTCGCGCGGGTGATCGCGCCACTGGCTCGGTCGCTGCCTCCGACGCCTTCTTCCCCTTCCCCGACGGCCTCGAGGTCCTCATCGAGGGCGGCGTCAAGGCAGTCGTCCAGCCGGGTGGCTCGATCCGCGACGAGGCAGCCATCGAGGCCGCGAACAAGGCCGGCATCACGATGTACTTCACCGGTACGCGCCACTTCTTCCACTGAGTTCACGACGTCCGCCCGGAGCTGCCGATCCGGGCGGACGTTCTTATTCGGTGGTCAGCAGGCGTACTCCGATCGCGGCGATCAGAAGGTCGGCCACGGCGATCGCCACGTACGTGGTGAAGCTGGTGAAGCCGGTGGCGAAGATGGCCGGCGTGACGACCAGCAGCTGGAAGGCGCCGAAGATTAGTGGCAGGACGGACCAGCCCTGGTTTCGGCGCGACGCGATGCCGTAGCCGATCATGCCGAGGTCGGCGATCAGCAGGCCGATGCCGAAGACGGCACTGGCTGCGTTGGTGGCCGCATCGTCGAACGTCTTGTCGGCCACGAGGATCAGGACCAGCTCACCGGGCACGGTGATGGCGAAGCCGATGACCGACAGCGCGGCGAAAACCCTCAGCGAGCGCCGTCCCGTACTGGACGAGACCAGCGCGAACACGCCGTACGCCATCAGTGCCTGCGTGAGCGCGAAGAAGACCTGCACCCAGCGGAACTGCGCCGGCGTGACGGGGTAGCTGAGGAACTGGTCGGTGACGACCGGAGTGACGAAGAGCAGGGCGGTGTTGCCCGCGATCGCCAGCAGCGCGCCGGCGATCGCGGCGATCCCGCCGTACTTCCTCCGGGTGAGCGCGACCGAGTGGTCGATGGACAGCGTCATGGTTCCCCCTCGCTGGATATTTCACTAGAGTGCTCACTAGTGATGAATCCAGTAGAGTGTGGTCTCGTGGCAGATGTCAAGCAGTCCCGGCGGGAGAAGGCGCAGGAGACGCGCCGGCGGATGGTGGCGGCGGCGTACCGCCGGTTCACCGAGGACGGGTACTCCGCGACGCCGATGGACGTGATCGCCAAGGACGCCGGGGTCGCGGTGCAGACGCTGTACTTCACGTTCCGTACCAAGGGCGACCTGCTGCAGGCGGCGTACGAGTTCGCGGTCGAGGGACCGGTGCCGGTACCGCCACACCTGTCGGACTGGTGGCGCGCGGCCGAGGAAGCACCGGACATCGAGACGGCGCTGCGGCTGTTCGTCGACGGCACGATGACGGTCTTCGAACGCGCGGCGCCGCTCGTGTGGGTGGTCCTCGGCGACGAGAACGCACGCAAGAGCTACGAGTACAACGACGGCCTGCGCCGCACGGGCTACGAGCGCGCGATCACGTTCCTGGCCGCCAAACACCCTCTCCGTGAGGGTCTTTCGGAGACTCGCGCCCGCGACATCCTGCTGGTCCTACTGGGCCCTCAGCTCTACAACCAGTACACCCGAGACCTCAACTGGACCGCCGAAGAGGTCGCGGCCTGGACCACGAACGCCCTACTGGAGCAGCTGTTCGGCGTCAGTTCGGGACGATGAGGCCCAGGACGGCGATGGCGACGGCGGTGAGGAAGAGGAAGGTCGTGTCGAACATGCGGCTGCGGACGTGCAGGAGGCCGGCGGCCGTGTCGGAGAGGCTGGCGCGGAGGACTGCGGCCAGGCCCACCGAGCCGGCGAACACGAGGACTCCGTTGCGCCAGTTGTAGAACCAGATGACGACCAGGCCGGTCAGGGCAACCAGCAGCGACAAGGCCAGCGGCCACTGGCTGCGGCGCTGGGCCTCGCCGGCCATCAGCACGTCACACCCGTCGCGAACGCGGCACCGGCCACGGGTCGGCCGCTCGGGTTCCTGCTCACCTCGCGAGGCCCGCTTCGGCGGCTTCGACGACGTTGGTCAGCAGCATCGCGCGGGTCATCGGGCCGATGCCGCCGGGCATCGGGGCGATCCAGGACGCCTGCTCGCGGGCCGCCTGCTCGATGTCGCCGACGATCTTGCCCTCGGCGCTGCGGCTGGTGCCGACGTCGAGGAGTACGGCACCGGGCTTCACCATGTCCGCGGTGATCAGCCCGGCCGACCCCGCGGCGGCGATCACGATGTCGCCGGTCCGGACGACCGCGGCCAGGTCCTTCGTACCGGTGTGGCACTGGGTGACGGTCGCGTTCTCGCTCCTCCGGGTGAACAGCAGGCCCATCGGGCGGCCCGCGGTCACGCCACGCCCGACCACGACGACATGGGCGCCGGCGATCGGTACGTCGTACCGCCGGAGAATCTCCACGCAGCCCTTCGGCGTGCACGGCAGCGGGCCGTCCTGCCCGAGGACGAGCTTGCCGAGGCTGACCGGGTGCAGGCCGTCGGCGTCCTTGGCCGGGTCGATCAGCCCGAGGATCGTGTTCGTGTCGACGTGCTTCGGCAGCGGGAGCTGGACGATGAAGCCGGTACAGCTCGGGTTCTCGTTGAGCTCGCGCACCTTCGCGGCGATCTCGCCCTCGGTCGCGGTCTCCGGCAGCTCCACCTGGATCGAGGAGATCCCGACCGCGGCGCAGTCGCGGTGCTTACCCGCGACGTACGCCCGGCTGCCCGGGTCGTCGCCCACCAGAATCGTCCCGAGCCCAGGCACCACACCCTGCTCGGCGAGCTTCGCGACCCGGACCTTCAACTCGTCCTTGATCGCCGCCGCCGTCGCCTTACCGTCCAAGATCTGCGCCGTCACGCCCCGAGTCTCCCACGCCGCGACCTACCACCGACGCCTCGCCCCCGGGGTTGGGAATGGGTGGGTCCTTGCCGCGGTTCCAGAAGATAGTTTATTCTTGAACTACCGACCAGCGAGGAGCACACCATGCCCGCCGTGACCGTCAACGACATCACCGTCCTGCCGCGGATCAGCCCGCAGGACCCTGCCGCGGTGCACGAGCGGGCCGTGAAGTCGGTGACGTCCGCGCCGAGCGGGTACGAGGGCGAGGGCTTCCCGGTCCGGCGCGCCTTCGCCGGCGTCGACCTCCGCGACCTGGACCCGTTCATCCACATGGACCAGATGGGCGAGGTGGAGTACGCGCCGGGCGAGCCGAAGGGCACCCCGTGGCACCCGCACCGCGGTTTCGAGACCGTCACGTACATGCTCGACGGGATCATGGAGCACCAGGACTCCAACGGTGGTGGCGGCGTGATTTCCAACGGCGACACGCAATGGATGACCGCAGGTAGCGGACTTCTGCACATCGAGACGCCGCCGGAACACCTGGTGCTCAGCGGCGGCCTGTTCCACGGCATCCAGCTCTGGGTGAACCTGCCGAAGGCGCTCAAGTGGGCGCCGCCGCGGTACCAGGACATCCGCGGCGGCGACTCCGCGCTGCTGTCCACGCCGGACGGCGGATCGTTGATCCGGGTTATCGCCGGTACGGTCGACGGGCACGACGGCCCGGGTTCGACGCACACCCCGATCACGCTGGTGCACGCGACGGTCAGCCCGGGCGCCGAGATGGTGCTGCCGTGGCAGCCGGACTACAACGCGCTCGTCTACGTGCTGGCCGGCCAGGGTACGGTCGGCGCCGACCGGCGGCCGATCCGCAAGGGGCAGTTGGCCGTGTTCGGGCCGGGTGACGTCCTCCGTACGGCGGCCGGTACGACGCAACCGCAGGCGGAGCCGAACCTCGACGTCCTGGTGATCGGCGGCCGCCCGATCCGCGAGCCGATCGCGATGGCCGGCCCGTTCGTGATGAACACCCGCGCCGAGGTGATCCAGGCCTTCGAGGACTTCCAGGCCGGCAAGCTCGGCAGCATCCCCGCGGTCCACGGCGCACCGACCGAATTAGGTAGTACTGAGAACTAACCCTCGGGGTAGAAGAGGAACAGGGTGCAGCCCGCGGTCGACTGCGGGACGTGCGACGACCCGGCCGGTGCGTGGATGAACGAGCCGGCCGGGTAGTCGCGTTCACCGTCGTTGAAGATGCCGTCGACGACGAAGACCTCCTCGGGGCCCGGGTCGTGTACGTCGATGCCTTGCCAGCGTGAGCCCGGGTCCATCTGCAGGACGTACGCCTTGGCGACCTCGCCCGACCAGAGCGGTCGGAGGCGGATGCCGGGGAAGACTTCGCGGACGGGTGCGTCGTGCATCGACGCCCATTCGTAGGTTTCCATGTCGTCGATTCTCGGGTTGTGCACAGGTTTGTCCCCAGTGTCTGGATAGTCTCGGTGCGGTACTTTTCTGCCATGCATCGAGTGGTCGCGCTGGTGACTGCGCCGCAGGCCAGCTTCGAGTTCGGGTGTGCGGCGGTGGTGTTCCGGGATCCGCCGTACCGGTTCAGCGTGTGTGCTGAGCGGGCGGGGAGCGTGCGCACCACCGAGGGAGTCGACATGGTGGTACGCGCGGGGCTCCGGGCGCTGGATCGGGCGGACACGATCGTGGTGCCAGGGTGGTTGCCGGTCGATCGGGTGCCGCCGGCGGCGGTGGTCATGGCGTTGCGGCGGGCGCATCGGCGGGGTGCCCGGTTGGTCAGCATCTGCTCGGGGGCGTACTTGCTCGCGGCAACCGGTCTGCTGGACGGTCGGCGGGTGGCCACGCATTGGCGGTATGCGGACGAGCTGCAGCGGCGGTTTCCTGCGGTGCGCGTGGATGCGGACGTGCTCTACATCGATCACGGCGATGTGGCGACCAGCGGTGGGTCCGGTACCGGGATCGACCTGTGTCTGGAGTTGGTACGGCGGGACTTCGGGGCGGCGTATGCGGCGCGGGTCGCGCGGCGGATGGTGATGCCGCCACATCGCGAAGGCGGTCAGTCGCAGTACCGCTCCGAGGACGAGGTGGCCACCGAATCCTTGGGTGGGGTGTTGGAGTGGGCGGGCGAGCGGTTGGCGGATCCGTTGACCGTCGGGGATCTGGCTCGGCGGGCGAATGTGTCGGAGCGGACGCTGGCCCGGCGGTTCGGGGAGCAGCTAGGGGTTTCGCCGGGGCAGTGGCTGCTGGCCCAGCGGATCGCGCGGACGCGGGTGTTGCTGGAGGAGACCGACCTGTCGGTGGATGCGATCGCCACCAAGGTCGGCCTGTCGTCGGCGACCAATCTGCGCAGACGGTTCCGCGCCGCGCTCCGGACGACCCCGAGCGCCTACCGCCGGGCGTATCAGGGCAAGTAGTCGTCGATCTCGACGGTCAGGTACTGCTCGATCCGCGGGTCGTCCGGATCGCCGCCGTACAACTCGACGAAGCGCCGCGCCGCGGGCGGTCCGCCGTACTGCGGGTTCAGGTTGCCCCGCAGGCTCCCGAACATCAGCGAGAGATCGACGTACCGATCGCCGGTGCCCAGGCGACTCAGGTCGAGGAGGCCGGCGAACCGCAGTGTTTCCGGGTCGATGAAGACGTTCGGTGCGCAGTAGTCCCCGTGCGTGACGGCCGAGCCGTCGCCGGGGAACGGCGAATCGAAAGGACATCCGCTCAACGAGTCCAGCGCGCGCAGACCGGCGGCCAGCGCGGCCAGGACGGCCGGGCGGTCGGCGGCGGGCCAGTCCTGGGAGGCGTCCCGTCCCGCCAACTCGGTGGTCAGCAACCAGTTGTTGCCGCGGTCAACGATCCCCGGGCACGGGAATCCGGTCGACCCGAGCCACGCCAACCGGTCGGCCTCGGCCGGAACACCGGCTCCGGCCTTGTAGTAAAGGCGTTCCGAGCCGCGGGTCAGCCGGACGACGGTCGCCTCGGAGCATCCGACGTGGACCACCGAGGCGCCGTCGGCACCGAATCGATCCTGGAGTACGTTGAGATCCACTCACCGAAGGTTACGGTGCAACGCCGAGATCAGCTCCCCATTTGCGGTGTCACCGTCCAGCGACCAGATCATCGCGCCGCCGAGATCACGCTGCGAGATGTACTGCGCCTTGCGTGCCATCTCGACCGGATCGTCCCAGGTCCAGAACGTCGTACCGTCGAACAGCCAGGCGAATCCGGCGCGGTTGTCGCGGTAGACCGTGTAGTTCGCCAGCTGCGCCTTCAAGTACCGGTAGTCGTCCGTACCGGCCTCGAATGTTCCCGGCGCCGGCCCGGTCGACGGCTGGAAGAGCCCGTGGTTCTGGTTCGTCACCCCGGTCCACCCGTGCGAGTAGAACGGCACGCCCATCACTAGTTTGTCCCGCGGCGCGCCACGCGACAGGTACGCGTCGATCGTCACCCGTGAGCTGAACTCGGGCGTGGTCGGATCGCCCGCCGGACCGCGCAGAGCGGACTGCTGGTTCGTGAGGTTCTCCCACGGACCGTGGTAGTCGTACCCCTGCGTCGTACCGAACGTCAGGTCCTTGAACAGCTGCCGGACCTCGAACCCGCGATCGATCATCGCCGGATTCGCCGGCAGGAATGCGGTCAGGTTGTACCGCGGTCCCATTTGCTTGCGGTACTCGTGGACCAGCGCGGTGAAGTTCTGCTTGTCCTCGGGCCGGATCACGTTGCCCGGGTTGCCGTCGCTGGCCGGCCACTCCCAGTCCAGGTCGACCCCGTCGAAGATCCCCTCCGCCGCGCCCGCGGGGAGACCCGGCAGGTTCCCCTTCAGCCACAGGTCGATGCAGGACTTCACGTGCGCGGCCCGCGACGCCGGCGTGAGGGCCGCGTCGGAGAAGTGCGCCGAGCCGGTCCAGCCGCCGAGCGAGATGCTGATCCGCAGCTTCGGGTACTTCTGCTTGAGTTCCTTGAGCTGGTTCAGGTTTCCGTTGAGCACCTGACCCGGCTCGTCGGCCTTGCCGTTCACACTCTGCTCGGCGGTGAACGGCCGCTGGTAGTCGGCCCACGGATCGCTGCTGGTGCAGTTCCCCTGGGCGTCGACGAAGCCGAACGCGTAGTTGATCTGGGTCAGCCGCGCCGCGGACCCGTTCTTCACCAGATCGCTGACCAGGAAGTTCCGGCCGTACCCGCTCCAGTTGGTGTAGTACCCGACCACTCGCTTGCTCTCGTGCGCTTCCGCCGGCACCGCAAGAGTCGTTGGTACGACCATCGCAGCCGCCAGCAGCAGCCCCAGACTCCGACGCCTCATGACACCCCCATCGGACGATTCCTGCGCCACACAGTAGAACCGCGCACACACTTACACAATGTCTCTGCAAAAACTCACTGGATGCCCCCGTGAGCCCGCATGCTGGCCGGATGACGATCGACAGCGCGGTTGACTGCCCGCAGTGCAGCCGGCCGTTGCCGCAGGACAAGCGGTACGCGGTCTGGTGCCGGCACTGCGGGTGGAACCTGGGGCCCGCGCCCACGCCGGACGAGCCGGCCTGGCAGCTCGAGCGGGAACGCAAACTCGCCGATTCGCTCGTCGAACGCCCGGCGTCAGGACCGGAGCGGTCGCTCGGTGCGTTCCTGTTGTCGTTGCCGGTCCTGCTCGTGCCGCTACCCGGTCTGCTCGGTGGAATCGCCCTGCTCGCGTTCTACCGCCCGATCTGGTTCGCGGCGCCGTTCGCGGCGGTCCTGTTCGTCATCACAGCGATCTTCCGTCCGCGCATCACCCGCCTCCCGGACGGCGCGCAGTACGTCACCAGGGCCGAAGCACCCCAGCTGTACGACGTCCTCGACCGCTTGGCCGCGCACACCGGTACGCCGAAACTGGGACACGTCGTCGTCACCACCGGCACCCGGATCGCGGTCGACCGGGTCGGTTGGCGCTACCGCCGTACGCTCCGCATCGGCCTCGCGGCCTGGAGCGTCCTCGGCCCGCAGGAGCGGTACGCCGCACTCGCACACGCCCTGTACGACGACCAGCGCGGCCTGCACGACCGGGTGCTCGGCGCCGCGCAGCACATCATCGGCGAACTCGCGGCGGCCGTCACGCCGGGCGCGCTCGACTCCGCCGGCGACGGGCGGATCAAACACTCCGAAGGCGTCGTGGTGATCGTCGGGCAGGGCAGCGACGACCAGATCCTGCACGCCTGGCTCGTCAAGCTCGGCAGCGCCGTGCTCGGTCCACCGATCCGCGGGTACCGCCGGCTGCTGCACCGCCTCGACCTGGCCGGCCGGCAGCGGCGCGAGTACCGCATCGACCGCCGGGTGGCCGAGCAGGTCGGATCCGAACCGGCCGCGGCCTCGCTCGAACGCGTCCTGCTCGCCGGAATCGCCCTGCGCGCCCTCGAGCGGGCCGTTCGGTTCGACCGGTTGACCGATCCGCTCGACACGTTGCGGCGTACCGCGGCCGAGATCCCCGACCACGAGTTCGCACGGCTGGTGCGCGTGGACCAGGCATCCAACGGGCGCAGCGACGTCGACCATCCGCCGACCTGGCAGCGGACCCGCCTGTTGCGCGCGCACCCGACGCCGACGACCAGCGTGTTCGCGCCGGTCAAGGACGACGAACTCAGGGCCGCGGCACGAGCGGCAGCCGCCGTGCTGCACGAATGACGAGATGCGTCAGTCCGCGGTGCGGACCCGGGTACCTGGATAGGGTCGCCGGCATGACGACTGTTGCCGCTGACCTCGCGCCCACCGGTGTGCTTCGCGCCTCGATCAACCTCGGGAATCCGGTGCTCGCGCAGGGTACGCCGGACGCGCCCACTGGGATCACCGTCGACATCGCGCGCGAGCTGACCAAGCGGCTCGACCTGCCGCTGGAGCTGGTCTGCTTCGACGCGGCCCGGAAGTCGTTCGAGGCGCTGACCACCGGCCAGGCGGACATCTGCTTCCTCGCGATCGAGCCGGCCCGGGCGGCCGAGGTCGCGTTCACCGCGCCGTACGTCGTGATCGAAGGCGTCTTCACCGTCCCGCAGGACTCGACGCTGACCACGGTCGCCGAGGTGGACGCGCCGGGCGTGCGGATCGGCGTCAAGCAGGGTTCGGCGTACGACCTGTACCTGACCAGGACGTTGCAGCACGCCGAGATCGTCCGGGGCGCCGAAGGGGTGGACGTGTTCCGCGCCGAGGGCCTCGAGGTCGCGGCCGGGATCCGCCAGCCGATCACGCAGTACGTCGCGCAGAACCCGGACCTGCGGCTGATCGACGAGCGGTTCATGCAGATCCAGCAGGCCGTCGGTACGACGAAGGACAAGAGCGCTGAGACGGTCGCTTACCTCACTGACCTGATCGACGAGCTGAAGTCCTCCGGCTTCGTCGCTGCGTCCCTCAGCTCGGCCGGGCAGTCCAGCACTCTCGTCGCCCCGTAGCGGAAAGTAGTCAGGCAGGAACCTGCCGTGGCAGCGGGTTCGGGCAACCTTTCGGTCGGCTCCGGACATCTACCGGTGAGTGGTCGCGCGGCTCCGCTCTGTAAGTGGTCCAGCGCGACCCCATGTGAGGACAACGATCGGGAGGGACTCATCGTGGTAGCCACACCACGATCGAGGCGCTTCGGCCTAGCCGCCGTCGCCTCGGTCGCCGCTCTGGGGCTCGGGCTGTCCGCCCCGGGCCAAGCATCAGCCGGACCGCAGACCCCACCAGCCGCGAAGCCGAAAGGATCCGACCGCAGCATCACGCTGATCACAGGCGACCGGGTCACCCTGCAGGGCGGCGACCCCGCCCGCGCGACGATCCAGCCCGGCAAGGGCCGGACCCATGTTGCGTTCAGTTCGTACCGGCAGAAGGACCACCTGTACGTCGTACCGTCCGACGTCCGCGCGCGGCTCGCCGAGGGGAGGCTGGACGCCCGCCTGTTCGACGTGACCGGCCTGATCAAGGACGGGTACGACGACGCCGTGCCGCTGATCGTGACGTACAAGGGCAGGCGGGCCGCCGTACCGGGCGCGCGTCAATTGCCCGCGATCAACGGCGCCGCGCTGGCGGCGACGAAGGACTCGAAGGTGCTGGACGACGCCGGCATCGACAAGGTCTGGCTGGACGGCAAACGCCAGGTCACGCTGGACCAATCGGTCCCGCAGATCGGCGCGCCGACCGCCTGGAAGGCCGGCTACACCGGCAAAGGCGTCCCGGTCGCGGTCCTCGACACGGGCATCGACAAGTCGCACCCGGACCTGGCGACCCAGGTCGTCGGGATGAAGAACTTCACCGACTCCCCGGACGGCGATCACTTCGGCCACGGCACCCACGTGGCGTCGACGATCGCCGGTACGGCGGCCGCGTCGAGCGGCAAGTACAAGGGCGTCGCACCGGACGCGCGGCTCTACGACGGCAAGGTCTGCGACGACGGCGGCAGCTGCCAGGACTCCGCGATCGTGGCCGGGATGGAGTGGGCCGCGAAGGACGTCAAGGCGAAGATCGTCAACCTCAGCCTCGGCAGCACCGACACCCCGGAGATCGACCCGCTCGAGGAGGCGGTGAACCGGCTGACCGCCGAGACCGGCACGTTGTTCGTGATCGCGGCCGGCAACGACGGTCCCGGCGAGCGGACGATCGGCTCGCCCGGCAGCGCGGAGTCCGCGCTCACCGTCGGCGCGGTCGACAAGCAGAACGGGCTGGCCGACTTCTCCAGCCGCGGTCCGCGGATCGGCGACGGGGCGGTGAAGCCGGACATCAGCGCGCCCGGCGTCTCGATCGTCGCGGCGAAGGCGCAGGACTCCGTGATAGGCGAGCCGGTCGGCGACCGGTACCTCCGGCTCGACGGTACGTCGATGGCGACCCCGCACGTCGCCGGGTCGGCCGCGATCCTCGCCCAGGAACACCCGACCTGGAAGGCCGCCGAGCTCAAGGGCGCGCTGATGGGTTCGGCCAAGCCGGCCGCGGACCAGACCGCGTTCGAGCAGGGCGCCGGACGCGTGGATGTTGCCAAGGGCATCAAACAGACCGTGATCGCGGAACCCGGCGACCTCTCCTTCGGTACGGCGGTGTGGCCGCACGGCGACGACACACCGGTGACCAAGACGCTGACGTACCGCAACCTCGGCGACAAGGCCGTCACGCTCAAGCTGGCCGCGAACCTCAACGCTCCGGACGGCGCGCCCGCTCCAGCCGGTGCGCTGAGGCTGAGCGCGACCACGGTGACCGTTCCGGCCGGTGGTACGGCGTCGGTCCAGGCGACCTCGAACACCAAGCACGACGGCGCCGACGGCCTGTACTCGGGCCGGATCACAGCGACCGGCGGCGACGTCAGCGTCACGTCCGGAATCGGTGTGGAGAAGGAGAAGGAGAGCTACAACCTCACGCTGAAGGCGATCGGCGTCGACGGCAAGCCGACGGCCTTCGACGGCGTACTGCTGGGGCTGAGCCAGAACCTCTTCCAGTTCATCGGTGACGGTAGCGAAACGCTCAAGCTGCGGTTGCTGAAGGGCGAGTACTTGGTGCAGAACAGCCAGTTCGTCGAGAAGTCCGACGGCAGCGTCGCCAGCTACGGCCTCGTGCAGCCGTCGATCCAGCTCACGAAGGACACCACGGTCGTGTTCGACGCGCGGACGGCGAAACCGGTCAAGGTGACCGTGCCGCAGGTCGGCGCCAAGGCGGCCCTCGCCGACGTCGGCTTCGACCGCGCGTCCGCGGACGGCGCGTACGGCCTGAGCTATGCGGGCTTGTCGTTCGGCTTCGACGACATCTACAGCGCGCAGGTGGGATCCGCTGTCCTGCCGCCGGCGCAGTTGACCGGGCACGTCGCGTCGCAGTGGGCGCAGCAGGACGCAGAGGGCAGCTTCGACAACTCGCCGTACCTCGTCGGTCAGGCGAACTCGTTCCCGGGCGTCTTCCCGACCGGGTTCATGCGCGCGGTGAAGCCGACCGAGCAGGCCGCGGTCGCGCAGGCCGTCAACGCCACCAGCGATCACCCGCTCCAGCGGATCGTGCAGGGTGTGGCGCCGGGCATGAGCGGCGGTTGGGCGATCGTGCTGATGTACGGCAAGGCGCCGCTGACCACCACGCTGTACGCCGACGCCAAGCCGGCTCGCTGGCAGACCGAGGTGGACGAGGTGGTGCCGAGCACCGATCCGAACAACCCGTTCCCCGAGACGCTCAGCACGCTGCTGTCGCCGTCGACGGCGTACCGCGCCAAGCCGTACCGCGAACGGTTCAACGCGGCGGCGTTCACGACCGCGCCCGGCGAGGCGGTCCGTACCGGCGGCGACCTGTACCTGTCCGCGTACGGGCACGCCGACGCGGACGGCAACCGTGGCTTCATCGCCGCCGACTCGCAGTCGAGCAAGCTGCTGCACGACGGCAAGGTTGTCGCGGAGTCGCCGTACTTCGGTTACATCGAGGCGAGCGGTCTGCCGGCGGCGAAGACGGCGTACACGCTGGAGTCGACGCAGACGCAGTCCGCCGGTCCGTCGTCGACCAGGATGGACCTGCGCTGGACGTTCACGTCGGCGGCGACCTCTACCGCGACCAGGCTGCCGTTGCTGGGGATCCGTTTCCAGCCGAAGGTGGACGACCACAACCGGGCCGTGCGCAAGCCGATCACCGTGCTGCCGGTGGTGGTCGACCCGCAGGACGGGCAGCAGTTGCCGGCGATCCGGAAGCTGACCGTGCAGGTGTCCGGCGACGACGGCAAGACCTGGCACAACGCCGCGGCGGTGCCGATCGGCCACGGCCGGTACACGGCGATCTTCGAGACCCCGGCCGGTTCGTCGATCTCGGTGCGCTCGCACCTGGCCGACGGCTCCGGGAACCAGACGGACCTGACGGTGGTCAGGGCGTACCAACTGCGGTGAGAACGGCGGAAGGCCCCCGGGATCTGAACTGGTCCCGGGGGCCTTCTGTTCTGCTGGTGTCAGCCGATCAGGCCGAGGTCCTTCACCGCGTCGCGCTCCTCGCCGAGCTCGGCGGTCGAGGCGTCGATCTTGCCGCGGGAGAACTCGTTGATGTCCAGGCCCTGGACGATCTCCCAGTTGCCGTCCTTGGTGGTCACCGGGAACGACGAGATCAGGCCCTCGGGTACGTCGTACGAACCGTCGGAGACGACCGCCATCGAGGTCCAGTCGCCCGCGGCGGTGCCCTTCAGCCAGTCGCGGGTGTGGTCGATCGTGGCGGCCGCGGCGGAGGCGGCCGAGGACGCGCCCCGGGCCTCGATGATCGCGGCGCCGCGCTTCTGCACAGTCGGCAGGAAGTCGTTCTCCAGCCAGGCCTGGTCGTTCACGACCTCGGCGGCGTTCTTGCCGGCCACTTCGGCGTGGAAGATGTCCGGGTACTGGGTCGCGGAGTGGTTGCCCCAGATCGTCATCTTCTTCAGGTCGGTGACGTGCACGCCGGCCTTCTTCGCCAGCTGCGCCAGCGCCCGGTTGTGGTCCAGCCGGGTCAGCGCGGAGAACCGCTCGGCCGGGATGTCGGGCGCGTTGCTCTTCGCGATCAGCGCGTTGGTGTTCGCCGGGTTGCCGGTGACGGTGATCCGGATGTCGTCGGCGGCGTGGTCGTTCAGCGCCTTGCCCTGGACGGTGAAGATCGCGCCGTTGGCCTCCAGCAGGTCACCGCGCTCCATGCCCTTCGTCCGCGGCCGCGCGCCGACGAGCAGCGCGACGTTGACGCCGTCGAACACCTTGTTCGGGTCGTCGCCGATCTCGATCCCGGCCAGCGTCGGGAACGCGCTGTCGTCGAGCTCCATCACGACACCCTCGAGGGCCTTCAGCGCCGGGGTGATCTCCAGCAGCCGCAGCTCCACCGGGGTGTCGGGCCCGAGCAGCGCACCGCTCGCGATCCGGAACAGCAGGCTGTAGCCGATATTCCCCGCGGCCCCGGTAACGGCCACCTTCACCGGTGTAGTGCTCACGACTCGCTCCTTTGTGCTTTGTGGTGCTTGGGACGCTAGCAAGCCACGTGCTCGGTACCAACGCTGGGGGCGGGGCGATTACCTCACACCCCGATGGATCGTTCACCGATCGGCCATCCGGCGTACCTGATGAGGCCGACGCCGTGCCTGAGGGTGAGCTGAGAGTCCCCTGACGTGTGAGGAGTACCTGATGAAGCTGTCCCACCGGTGGTTGCCGGTCGCGGCGTTGGCGGTCGCGGCGGCGATCGCCGTACCTGCCTCGTCTCCTGTTGCTGTTGCCGGTCAGCACGACGCATTCGTGATCGTGGGTCATCGGGGCGCGTCCGGGTACCGGCCCGAGCACACGTTGGCGTCGTACGAGCTGGCTGCCCGGATGGGGGCCGACTTCATCGAGCCGGACCTGGTCAGCACCAAGGACCACGTGCTGGTCGCCCGGCACGAGCCGGAGATCGGCGGTACGACGGACGTCGCGAACCACCCGGAGTTCAAGGACCGCAAGAAGACGAAGGTGCTCGACGGCGTCGCCACCACCGGCTGGTTCACCGAGGACTTCACGCTGGCCGAACTGAAGACACTGCGCGCGGTCGAGCGGATTCCGGCGATCCGGCAGCACAACACGGTCTTCAACGGGCGGTACCAGATCCCCACGTTCCAGGAGGTCATCGACCTGTCGAAGCGGCTGTCCAAGGAGCTCGGCCGGCCGATCGGCATCTACCCCGAGACCAAGCACCCGACGTACTTCCGCGCCCAGGGTCTCCCGCTGGAGCCTGAGCTGGTGAAGGCATTGAACCGCAACGGCCTGAACCGGCGCGGCGCCAAGGTCTACGTGCAGTCCTTCGAGGTCGGGAACCTCAAGGCGTTGCGTCGCGAGCTGCGGGTCCCGCTGGTGCAGCTGACCAGCGCGAGCGGAGCGCCGTACGACTTCGTGGTCTCCGGCGACAAGCGCACGTACGCCGACATCGTCAGCGCGGCCGGTCTGCGCGACGTCGCGACGTACGCCGATGGTGTCGGTCCGTCGAAGGACCAGGTCATCCCGGTCGACGCGACCGGCAAGCTCGGTACGCCGACCGCGCTGGTCGCGAACGCGCACCGGGCCGGGCTGGTCGTGCACCCGTACACGTTCCGCGTCGAGAACACGTTCCTGCCGGCCGAGTTCGACAGCTCGGCGGTCCCGTCGGACGCGGGCAACCTGTTCGCCGAGATCGCGGCGTACCGCCGCGCCGGCATCGACGGCCTATTCACCGACAACACCGACGTCGCGGCAGCCGAGGACCGCGAGACCAGCTAACTGCTGAACCGGCAGGTGCTGCCGCGGAGGGTGATGCCGCGGCGAGTGCTGCACACCCGAACCAGGTACCCAGGCGCAAGGTGGGGTCGGGAGTGGGTTGTTGGGGGTGCGCCGCGGCGAGTGCTGCCGCGGAGGGTGCTGCGGCGGGTGTTGCCGCGGAGGGTGCTGCGGCGGGTGTTGCCGCGGAGGGTGCTGCGGCGGGTGTTGCCGCGGAGGGTGCTGCGGTGGAGGGTGCTGCGGTGGAGGGTGCGGGGCGGAGGGTGCGGGGCGGAGGGTGCGGGGCGGAGGGTGCTGGGGCGGCGGGTGTTGCCGCGGAGGGTGCTGCCGCGGCGTGTGCTGCTCGGAGGGTGCTGCGGTGGAGGGTGCTGCGGCGGAGGGTGCGGGGCGGAGGGTGCTGGGGCGGAGGGTGCCGGGGCGGCGGGTGTTGCCGCGGAGGGTGCTGCGGTGGAGGGTGTTGCCGCGGAGGGTGCTGCGGTGGAGGGTGTTGCCGCGGAGGGTGCTGCGGTGGAGGGTGCTGGCGCGGAGGGTGCTGCCGCGGAGGGTGATGCCGCGGCGAGTGCTGCCGCGGCGAGTGCTGCCCGGAGGGTGTTGCCGCGGAGGGTGCTGGGGCGGAGGGTGCTGGGGCGGAGGGTGCTGGGGCGGAGGGTGCTGGGGCGGAGGGTGCCGGGGCGGAGGGTGCCGGGGGAGCCGGAGGGTGTTGCCGCGGAGGGTGCTGGGGCGGAGGGTGCTGGGGCGGAGGGTGCCGGGGCGGAGGGTGCCGGGGCGGAGGGTGCCGGGGGAGCCGGAGGGTGTTGCCGCGGAGGGTGCTGGGGCGGAGGGTGCTGGGGCGGAGGGTGCCGGGGCGGAGGGTGCCGGGGGAGCCGGAGGGTGCTGCGGTGGAGGGTGCCGGGGGAGCCGGAGGGTGTTGGGGCGGAGGGTGCTGGGGTGGAGGGCGGGTCGGTGGGCGAGGATGGGCGGGTGGAACGTAGGACTGCCTCCGGGCTCGCCAGCGTCGAGGCGCAAGCCGACGGCACGTTCGTACTGCGGGTCGACGGGACGCCGCAGTCCCAGGTCGACCTCGCGGATCCCGCCCACCTGCCGTTCGAGTACATGCGCCGGATCGGCGACGTCATGGACGCGATCGCGCCGCGACGTCAGCCGATCGCCGTCGTCCATATCGGCGGCGCCGCCCTCAGCCTGCCGCGGTACGTCGCCGCGACCCGGCCACGCTCGCGCCAGATCGTCCTCGAGCCGGACGAGGACCTGACCGAATTCGTCCGCGAGACGCTGCCGCTGCCGAAACGGTCCGGCATCAAGGTCCGCCCGGTGACCGGCCGGGCCGGGATCGTGGAGCTGTACGACGACTCGATGGACGTGGTGATCCTCGACGCGTTCGAACACGAGGCGGTACCCGCGAACCTCGTGACGTCTGAGTTCTTCACCGAATGCGCCCGCGTCCTGCGCCCGACCGGCGTACTGATAGCCAACCTGATCGACGGCCAAGCCGGCCTACCCTTCATCCGCCGAACAGCCGCGACAGTCCTCTCCACCATCGGCCCCGGCGCAGTCCTGGCCGAACGAAAAATCCTCCGCGGCAAATCCTTCGGCAACGTCATCCTCGTAGCCTCCCCCCACCCCCTCCCCACCCTCACCGATGCCGGCCGCCAAGCCCAGCCCCCGTACGACGTAGCCCCCCTCACCGAACTGGCCGGAAAAGCCAAACCCCTAACCGACGCCGACTCCTACCCCACCCCCCAAGCCCCCGCCGCAGTCTTCCGCACCTAACCCCCCCGCCGCCCACCTGTCGTCGCCCATCTGCTGCGCACCAGCCGGCGCCCACCTACGGCCCGCATATCTGGTGCCAGCCAACTGCTGCCGCGCACCTGCCACCGCCCACCTGCCACCGCCCACCTGCTGTCGCCCACCTGCTGTCGCGCACCTGCCACCGCCCGCCTGCCACCGCGCAGCAGCCGCCTGCCACCTACGGCCCGCCCATCTGGTGTCAGCCGCCTGCCGCCGCGCATCTGCCGCCCGCTCCGCGCCTATGACCGGTCGGTGGGTGCATGCTGGTCGCGTTTATCGGATGGTGGCTGGGGTTCGTTCGGTTGTGCTGAGACGCGACAGTGTGCGGGCTACGGCGGAGCGTTCGGCTGGTGTGCCGCCGACGGAGCGGACGAGGTGGTCGAGGCGGTCGCGGCTTGGGAGGCGGGTGCCTCGGAGCCAGGCTTGAATGGTCGCGCGCGGAATGCCGGTGGTCTGCTGGAGGGTCCGCAGCGAGCGCGGCCGGGTGAGTACGGCGACAGCAGCGCCCAGGTGCTCAAGGGTTTGGGCGTGCTCGAGCAGAGCGACCACGTCGCGCGGGTCGCGCGCGGCCTCCTCCCAGCGCCGGCGCCATACCGGCATCAGATCCGCGGGTACTCCGCAGCCCGTCAGGTACGCGGCCGCCACCTCCCACGTCGGCAGTTGCTTGCCGCTGGTGGCGCGGATGAGATGCGCATGGGAGTAGTGCGCCCGCTCCGCCAGCTCGCGGTACGTCAGCCCAGCATTCCGCCGTACCCGTTGCAACGCGTCAGCGAACTCTTCGACATCCTCCACGTATTCAAACATAACTCAACATGATTCAACAGAGCAAGCGCCGGTTACGCTTGACCACGTGTCTGTCGCGAAGGTTGCCGCCTTGAACTACTACCCGGTGAAAGGCCTCGCCGGGATACCCGTCGACTCCGCCGAAGTCGGCCCGACCGGCCTGCTGAACGACCGCCTGTTCATGCTCGTCGAGCCCGACGGCACGTTCCTCAGCCAACGCAAACTCCCCGCGATGGCCACGCTGCAGGCCGCGGTGAACGGCGGTACCCTCCGCCTCTCCGGACCGAACGACCCCGAGCTCGAGGTCGACATCCGGTACGACGGAAAGCGCCGCGACGTCAGCCTCTTCGGCAAATGGTTCGGCCAAGGTGTCGTACAGGACCCGGCCGCCGACGCGTGGTTCACCGAGCGTCTCGGCGTACCGGCCGCGCTGGTCCGGGTGACGCCCGAGCATGAACGCCCCGGCTGGGGCGCACACCGCGGCTTCACCGGGTACGGCGACGCGCACGCGCTGATGATCACGTCGCAGTCGTCCCTCGACGGCCTGAACGCCCGCATCCTCGAACACGGCGGCAACCCGATCCCGATGAACCGCTTCCGCCCGAACATCGTCATCGCCGGCTGGCCCGACGCGCACACCGAGGACTCGGTACTCCGGATGACCGCCGGCACCGTGGAAATCGGCTACTCCGCCCGCGGCATCCGCTGCGCTGTACCAACCGTCGACCAGTCCACCGGCACCAAGTCCGGCCCCGAACCGACCCGAACCCTGGCCACCTACCGCCGCGAACCCACCTACGGCGGCGGCGTCAGCTTCGGCATCAAAGCCGCCGTACTAACCCCCGGCACCATAACCGTCGGCGACCCGCTGACGGTCCACGAATGGATCCCCCCAAACACAGACCCAGCCCCCGCCACCCGCACCCCCTAACAACCAACCACCCCCAAGGAAGAGCTACCAAGCAGCCACCCGAGAAAGAGCTGACAGCCGAGCACCTACGCGAGGACGGGCTGGCAACCGAGCACCTACCCGGGGAAAGCTGCGAGGTGATGTGCTCCGTGGGAACAGTTGGCTGGCGGGGAAGTGGCGGCGGAGGACCTGGCAGCTCGTCACCCCGTGGATGTAAGGCCGAGGACCGGGCTGTCGCCTCGTCCGGCTGTCCGTCTTGGAGGAGGTCGGCGCGCTTGCAGGCGCCATCGTCAGCCCGCAGGCCCACCGGCTGGCCGGCCCGCAGGCCCGTCGGTCAGTCAGCCGATCAGCCAGCAGTCGGTCACAGAGCAAGTCGGCTAGGCAGCGCTGTCGGTTTGCGCAATCCAGGCAGGTGTCGCCGGCAGGGCAGCCCATCAGTCAGCCAGCAAGTCAGCCAGCAAAGTCAGCCAGCAAAGTCAGCCAGCAAAGTCAGCCAGCAAAGTCAGCCAGCAAAGTCAGCCAGCAAAGTCAGCCAGCAAGTCGGCTCGGGGGCGCCGTCGGTGGGGCAGTCCGGGCAGGTGTCAGCCGGCGAGGCAGCCCGTCAGTCAATCAGCAAGCCAGCAAGCCAGCGAGCCAGCCAGCGAGTAAGCCAGCGAGTCAGTCGGCCAGCAGGTCGGCCCGGGGGGCGGTCGGTTGGGGCAGGCCGGGCAGGTGTCGGCCGGCGAGGGAGCCCGTCGGTCGGTCGGCCAGCAGGTCGGCCCGGGGGCGGTCGGTTGGGGCAGGCCGGGAGGTGTCGATCGGCAAGGGGGCCCGTCAGTCAGTCAGTCTGCACTTCGGTCAGTCAGCGAGTCGGCCCGGGGGCGCCGCCGGGGGCCGCGGAATCCGGGGAGGTGTCAGCCAGCAGTCAGTCCATCACTCAGTTTCTGGAAGCGGAGCGGGAGGTGGGGTGGTCAGATGGTCGCGAAGGATGGGGGGTCTGTGGTGGGGGTGGTCGCGGGGGGTCCGTTCCAGACTGCGAAGCGGGCGGCTTCGGTGTAGGTGGTTGGGTTTGCGCGCCAGCGGCTGGGGATGGTGGGTGCTGGGTGGGCAGGGCTGTTTTGGCCGGGGGTGTCTGGCCACGGGTTGGGTGTTGGTGATTTTGAGTGCGGGGGATTGGGGGGTGGTGGGTTGGGGCTCGGGGTAGGCGGGGGCGGGGGGTCTGGGGTGGTGTGGGGTTTGAGGGGGTTGATTGTGGCTGGTCTTGGGTGGGGCAGGGGTGGTGGGTCGGCCCAGGTGGGGCGGGCTACTTGGGGGTGGCCGTTGGTGAACGTGATGGTCCAGCGGTCGTTGTGTACGTCTACGTGGTGGCGGCGGCACAGTAGAGGCTGTCGCACGAATCGCGCGCCTGCGGGGTCTGGCTGGGGTTTCGCGGGAGTATTTGGTGTGGCTGTGAATGTGCGTTGTGGCGACGTGGATCAGTTGATGTTGATGCCGCCTTCGGTGCGGGAGTGGCTGCCTGGGGATCATCTGGCGTTCTTCGTGCTGGACACGGTGGCCGAGCTGGATCTGGCGGAGTTCTTCGCGGCGTATCGGGCTGACGGGCGGGGTGGTTCGGTCTACGACCCGGCGATGATGCTTGCTGTGTTGCTGTACGCGTATTGCACTGGTGAGCGGTCTTCGCGCCGGGTCGAGCGGCGTCTGGTCGAGGACGTCGCCTATCGGGTGGTGGCGGCGAACCAGCAGCCCGATCACGCGACGATCGCGCGGTTTCGGGCGCGTCATCAAGAAGCGATTGCCGGGTTGTTCGGGCAGGTCCTTGGTTTGTGTGTGAAGGCCGGTCTGGTTGATGCCGGCGTGGTCGCGATCGACGGCACCAAGATCGCCGCGAATGCATCGTTTTTCGCCAACCGCGAAGGCAAAGCCCTGGCCAAGGAACTCACTGCGATGGCCGAGCACAGCCAGGCCGGCCAGATGGATCCTGGCGATCTGGTCGATGCGGCGCGTGAGGTCGCCAAGGCGGTCTTGGCCGAGGCTGCCGCGGTCGATGAGGCCGAGGACGCTGAGCATGGCGATGCCCGCGGCGACGAGCTTCCCGTCGAGTGGGCGGGAGGCCGGGATCGTCGGGCCCGGATCCGTGCCGCGCTCGATGAGCTGGAGTCGCAGAAGTCGCGCGACTACGAGTCCCGGATGGCTGAGCGCGCGAAGAAGGAGGCCGGGCTGGGACGAAAGCTGACCGGCCCCAAACCCAAGGAAGACGCCGCTCGGCGCTCGAAGCCGCGGCGGGCCAACACCACCGATCCGCACTCGCGGATCATTGCTCAGGCGTCGAAGGGTGTCATGCAGGGCTACAACGCCCAAACAGCTGCCACGACTGCTCAGATCGTGGTCGCGGCCGAGGTCACCGCAACCACCAACGATCAACCCCACTTCGTGCCGATGGCCACCGCGGTGAGCGAGAACCTGACCGACGCCGGACACAACGACGGGGTCGGGGCGTTCGTGGCCGATGCCGGTTACTGGACGGCTGCGAACGGCACCACCGGTGTTGGTGCCGAGGTGCTCATCGCGACGAAGAAACCCTCATGGCGCAAGGCAGACAAGCCCGACGACGACAAGCTCGCGGTCCTGGCCAAGGTCAACCGTGGCGAGTTGTCACAACGCAAGGCCGGCGAGATCCTCGGTGTCTCCTACACCTGGGTGCGGGACATGACCAAGCGGTACTTCGGAAACGACGGGCAACGCATCACCCGAAGCGCCGAACCCGAACCCGCCGAATGGATCCCGGTCATCGAACAAGTCGCCCGCGGGGAGATGTCCAAACGCGCCGCCCGCGACGAGCTCACCGTCTCCGACACCCGCATCAACGCAATGCTTGCCCACGTCCGCGGCGAAGCCACCGATCCAACGGTCGCCCGCAAAACGATGGACACCAAACTCGCCGACCCCGGCAACGCCGAACTCTACAAGCAACGGGCCTCGAGCATCGAACCCGTGTTCGGCAACATCAAGCACAACCTCCGATTCCGGCGCTTCGCCCGCCGCAGCCTTCCGGCCGTGCACAGCGAATGGCGCCTCATCTGCACCGTCCACAACCTCCTCAAACTCCAACAAGCCACCCCCGCCTGACCGGCAGGGGCAGCACCCCCGGACCGCCGAACACACGACCAACCCCCGGCCCCGAGGATTCGCGCGACAGCCTCAGTAGGGCGAGGTTGGTGATTGCTGTGATGCCGCCGTCCAGCCAGTGGATCAGGTGGTGGGCGTCACACATGATCGGTGGGGCGCCGCAGACTAGGCAGCCGCGGTCGCGGGCGTTCAGGGCTCGGCGGATGTGCTTCGTCACCAGGCGTTCGCAGCGGCCGACGTCCAGGGGTTCGGAGTTGGAGCCTAGGACGATCGGGATGATGCCGGCGTCGCAGGCCAGTCGCCGAATGGCGGCCGCGGACAGGCCGTTGCTGTAGACGGTCTGGCCGATCGCGTCCGCGGTGGCGGTTTTCAGGTCGTCGAGGTCGATGGTGACGGTGATGTTCGCCTTTGCGCCGTACCCGGGCACGCACTCTCCGCGCCGAGAAGCCTGTGGATCCGCCGCATTCGCGGAGCAGTCGGTCGTTGGAGCGGCCATCGGTTCATCTGTCGGCGGAGGAGTTGCCGCTGTGTTGGTGTCCCACGCGGCGGCGGCGACGCTCAGGGCGGTGGAGAGGGCGTCTGCTTGGCGTTTGTCGCGGGAGCGGGGGTCTTGTTCGCCGTCGGGGGTCTTGTGGGGGCGGGCGCCGGCGTGGACTATGGCGCGGAGGAGTTCGGCGTTCTCGTTGGCCAGGAAGCCCTTGAACTTCACGCCTCGGTCGGCTGCGGTCAGTGTGAGGGATTCGCGGGCGGCGGCTTTTTGCTCTTCGGGTTCGGGGCCGTCGGAGTCCAGTAGGTCGCAGACTTCCCGGGCCGCGGAGCGCAGTTCGGCCGGTGACATGTGCAGCGCCAGTCCGACGAACTGCTCCTCGACGACGTCCAGGTGCTCGACCGGTACGCGCGAACGGACCCGCTCCAGCTCGGAGACGATCGCCGCCGCCTGCGCGGTTCGCATCGGGCGAAATGCACGCGGCCCGGACCCGCTGACCGAGGCATTGGCACCGCCGTCGCCGAGCTGCGAAACGCCGGTGCCCTCGGGAGTGCCGGTGTCGCTGGGGGCGACCGCACAGTCAAGGTCACCAGGGCCGTCAAGCGCGGCGGGGCGGTCGAGGGCCGCGGGACGGTCAAGGGCGACGGTGCCGTCGAGAGCGCCGGTGTCGCCGGGGGCGACCGCACAGTCAAGGGCGACGGGGCGGTCAAGGTCACCGGAGCCGTCAAGGGTGGCGGGGCCGTCAGCGGCTACGTGGTCGTTGGGGTTGTCTGGGGTGGCGGCTTCGGTGGGGGGTTCGATGCCGTGGGTGAGTGCGTCGGAGATGGCGTTGTACCTGGGCAGGGCTTTCGCCAGGCGTACGTCGCGCCAGGTCTCGGCGCGGTCGCGGCGGTAGCGCTTGGAGACCAGTTCGACAGCGTCGCGGGCGCCGACCTCCTGGGCGTAGCCGGTGTCCTCGATGCGGGCGATCAGCTGTACCCGGAGGTGCTCGAGTGCGTTGATCTCGGCGTCCACCGCGTCGAAGGCAGGCAGGAGCTCGGCGTCGCTCAGCGACACCACCGATCGCCCATCCAGGACGCCGAGAATCTCCATGCCCGCAACGTTACCCACGCCCTCGGACAGTTTTCAAAGCCGGATCCCCTTGTTTCCAAGGGGATCCGGTCATCCACGATGTCAAGCCCAATCTTGCGTTCTGTGGATATTGCCTAAGGCAACGATTCTCAGCAGCCGACGCGGTACCGGCCGGTGACTGCCTTGTAGGTGCAGGTGTCGAAGGTCTTGCCGGCCGGGGTCTGGAAGCGGGCGGTGTCGCCGGTGTTGTTCCAGACGTACCAGCTCTGGTTCCAGTACAGGGTCAGTGCACGGTTGCGGTTCTTGCCGGTACGGACGATCACCGTCGACCGGCCCGGCAGTACGTACCCGCGGGGAAACACGAACAGGTGGTTCGCCGCGTCCAGCACGCGGAACCCGGACAGGTTGATCGGCCGCGAGCTGATGTTCCGGACCGTGAAGAACTCGTTGTTGATCTGCGCGTTGGTACGGGTGTCGGTGCCCGGTGGGTCGTACTGGATCCCGCTCAGCACGACGGTGATCGCCGCGTCGGCCGTCAGTGGTGCGAGTACCGCGGTACCGGCCAGCACCACTGCGGCCGTGGCGGCGGAGAAGAGCGTGCGAAAACGTCGTACGAACACAGGAACTGGTCCCCTTCGGCAGTGGGCCGATGTCCCCCCGGCCCGATGAAGTCAAGCTGCCGGTTCCCCCCGGCGGTCGGCCACGCTAGCCGTCACGCTCCGTACTCGTCAAGCCCTCAAGCAACCGTTTTCGGAACGCCGTGCGTCAGCAGTTCGACGCGGTCCTCCAGGCCGGCCTCCCGGAAAGCGGCCAGGAAACGTTCCGGTCCTTCGGTGAAGTGCGTCCAGCCCTCGGTGTGGACGGGCACGATCCGCGCGTCGCCGAGGATCCGGGCGGCCTCGACGGCGTCCTCGGAGGCGAGGGTCAGGTTTGCTCCGTTGAGCAACGGCGTACGAGCCGCGCCGGCGAACAGTACGGCGACGTCGATCGGCGCGAACCGGTCAGCGATTTCCTTCACGTGACCGAGCGATGCGTTGTCCCCGGAGACATAGACGGTCGGCAGACCCTCGCCCTGCAACACGAAACCGGTGACGAAGCCGAGAACGGCCTCGGCGCCGTCCGGCCCGTGCAGCGCCGGTACGCCGGTCACCGTGACGACGCCGCCGTCCGGCCGCCGGAGCTCGATCGACTCCCAGTTCTCCAGGCCGCGCACGCCCTCGATGCGCAGCGCCGCGCCGGGCGTCGAGAGAACGGTCGGCACCGACGGCAGCAGTGCGCGGCCGGAGTCGTCGAGATTGTCCTTGTGCTCGTCGTGGGAGAGCAGTACGACGTCGACCGGGCCGAGGTCCGCGGCCGGGATCGCCGGGCCGGTCAGCTTGGTCATCACCCGCCCCGGAAGCTGGTAGTCGCGGGGCTCGTCGAACGCCGGGTCGGTCAGGAAGGTGAGGCCGCCGAGGTTCAGGACGGCGGTCGGGCCGCCGATGTGCGTGATCTTCATGACCACGATCCTCGGTCCCGGCGACCTGTCTCACCATTGGCCCGGGAGCCATAGTTTCCGAAGATCGGGCCATACTGGTCTCATGCGCAGCGTCGCGATTTTCGCGTACCCCGGGATGAGCCCGTTCCACCTCGCCGTACCGTGCCTGGTCCTCGGCGAACGGCGCGGCCTCCCACCGCGGTACGACGTACAGGTGTGCGCCGAGGAGCCGGGGTCCTTCCCGACCAGCGCCGGCTTCGGGATCACCGTGGATCAGGGGCTCGACGCGATGGAGACAGCCGACGTCGTCGTACTGCCGAGCTGGGAGCCCGGGCTGGTCGCATCCGACGTACTGCTCGACGCGATCCGGCGTGCGCACGCCCGCGGCGCGACCGTCGTCGGGTTGTGCGTCGGTGCCTTCCTCGTTGCGGAAAGCGGCATCGCGGAAGGTCGCGAGGTCGTGACGCACTGGCGGTTCGCCGACGAACTGCGGTCGCGGTACCCGTCGTTGAAGGTCCGGGCGGACGTGCTGTGGTCGGATCAAGGTGACCTGGTGACCTCGGCCGGTACGGCGTCCTCCTTGGACTGCTGCCTGCATCTGGTGCGGCGGCATCACGGGTTCGAGGTGGCGGAAAAGGTTGCCCGTGACATCGTCGTGGCGCCGCATCGGAGTGGGTCGCAGGCGCAGTACATCCCGGTACCGGTACCGCCCGACCCGGACGACGACGTGATCGAGAAGGCGATGGTATGGGCGCGGGAGCGGCTCGACCAGCCGGTGTCGCTCGACGAGTGGGCCGGGGCCGTCGCGCTGTCCCGGCGTACGTTCACGCGGCAGTTCCGGGCGCGGACCGGGAGTTCGGGCCAGGCCTGGTTGTTGCGGCAACGGCTGGACCGGGCCCGATTGTTGCTGGAGACAACCGATTTGTCAGTCGAGCGGGTGGCGGCAGAAAGCGGTTTCGGAAGCAGTGACACGCTGCGGCACCATTTCCATACGGTGCTCGGTACGACGCCACAGCGGCATCGGCAGGAGTTCTACAGCAGTGCGAGCAGGATGTAGACCACCGGCGCCGCGAACGTGATCAGCAGGATCCACGCCATCATCTTGTGGCCGGGTTTTCCGCGGTCGAGGGACGAGGCGAAGTAGAGGACGGCGCCTTCTTCGGTGTGCCGGCTCAGACCCATCCGCCGCGCCTCGTCCGGCCGTGGATCCGGCCGCTCCTCGGCGAACGCGTCCGGATGGATCCCGAAGTGCGCCGGCCCGGCCCGATCCACATCATCACGCTCGGAAAACATCCAGCCTCCCGCAGGTTGGTGGACCAGGTCCTCCAATCATGTTCGCACCAACCGGCGGGAAGAGTGCCGCAGTATTACGAGAAGTTCGCCACCCACACGTTGCGGTCGGTGTAGCCCAGGCACCCGATGATGATCGGGATCGTGCACCGCTGCGCCGTGCCGAACCCGACACCGAGGGTTGTGAGACCGCAGTTCAGGACTGTGCTTCGGCTGTTCGACATGAGGTTGTTGTAAGCCTGCTGGGCGGTCATCTTGTCGCCGCCGGCGCCGATCTGGGAGCCCGACGGGTCGTTCATGCCGCTGCCCGTCTTCGCGCGGCTGCCCGCAGTCGCCTCGGCGCTGTTGGTGAGGCTCGGGTCCTGTAGCAGCCGACCGCAGCCGTTGTTCACTCGCGCGTTGTCGATGAGGTCGAACAACTGCTTCTCGTTGGCGTCCATACCGCCGTCGACCGGCGGTGGGGGTGGCGGGGTTGTCGTTGTCGGGGGCGGTGTGGTCGGGGTCGGCTTGGAGGTGACGGTCCCGCCTGGAGACGTCGGCGCGGTGGTCGGGTCGGTCGACGTGGGGGCCGAGGTCGGGGCGGACGTCGGGACGGTCGTCGACTCGCGGGTCGGGGCGTCGGTCGGGATGTTGGTGGGGCTGCCCGTCGGGGTTGCCGAGGGGGCGGCGGTCGGGGTGGTGGTCGGCGTGACCGGCGGGGTTGCGGTCGGCGTGGTCGTTGCTCGGGTCGACGGGGTTGCTACGGCTGCCTTGGTGGTCGGGGTGGGGTACGTGTCGTCCGTACGCGTGACCATCGGGATCGAGGCGTCCGCCGGGTCGTTCTGCGGTTGGTGCAGGAGGATCCAGGAGATGGGCGTGATCACCAGCAACACCGAGGCGACAGCAATCACCGTCCGCCGCCCGCGAGCAGCCCGCCCACCAGCCGCCACCCGAGCCGCACTCCGCCGCCCGGGCCGTCCAGTCCCGCGGGTCCCTGACCCACCGGTCCCAGACCCACCGGTCCCAGACCCACCGGACCCGGAGCCGCCGCGTCCGCCACGGCTACGGCCGCCAGCAGCAACATGCTCACCGTCACCACCAGCCGCCCATGCGGAACCAGCAGCCGAGCCGTCGGAGCCGGCAGTCGCCGCGGATACCGCGGCACCAGTCGCGGCGCTGTAGGCGGTGCGGGTGGCTGTGGGCCTTGTGTCGGGGGCAGCGGGTGTGCCGGAGCCGGTGGCTGACGTACCTGCGTCGGCTGCTGCGCCGTACGTGCGCTGTGCAGCTGCCGGTGCTGTGTGGGTGGCTGTGGGCCTTGTGTCGGGGGCAGCGGGTATGCCGGAGCCGGTGGCTGACGTACCTGCGTCGGCTGCTGCGCCGTACGTGCGCTGTGCAGCTGCTGGTGCTGAGTGGGTGGCTGTGGGCTCTATGTCGGGGGCAGCGGGTGTGCCGGAGCCGGTGGCTGGCGTACCTGCGTCGGTTGCTGCGCCGTAGGTGGGTTGTGCAGCTGCCGGTGCTGTGTGGGTGGCTGTGGGGTTTGCGTAGGCGCCGAGGGCGGTGGTGGCGTCCGGGGTGCTGCGTGAACTGGCGTCGTACTCGCTGGGTGTGGCGGAGTATGTGGTGTCGCCGGGTGCGGTGACGGTGCCTGCGGCTGAGCCTGCTGCGGCGAGGCCTGCAGCTGCGTCGATGCCGGCTGCGCGGCGCTTTGAGGTGGAGTCTGTTGGTAGGTCGCCTGAGGTGGGGCGCTTGGTTGTGTCGGCGGACAGGCTCGCGTCGGACCTGATGGACAGGCTGTTCGCCGCGGTCGACGTGCTGGGGGTTGCGGCCGGGCCGAGGGATGCCCAGTCGTCGGCGGCGCTGCGGGCGGACCAGGTGCCGGCGGTGTCGCCGAGCGGCGCACGGCCGGATTCCACTGCGGAGGCGCCGCTCGGGGATGCGTCGGCGGTGGTGTCGCCGAGAGCCGCGCGACGTGCCGACTCGCCGAACGACGTACGGGACTCCGACTCGCCGGACGACGTACGGGACACCGACTCGCCGAACGAGGTACGGGACACCGACTCGCCGGACGACGTACGGGACGCCGGGTCGCCGATCGAGGTCTGGTTGTTGATGGTGGAGTCGGTGCGGCGGGCGGCTCGGCGGGCTCGGGTGGGGGGTTCTGGGTCGGTGCCCCCGAGGGACTGGTCCACCCAGGAGGGGCCGCTGCCGGCGGGGCGTCGGATGGCTTCTGCGCGGCTTGCGGTCAAGCCGGACGGCGTCTCCGCAGCGCGCGATCCCGAGGCGTAGCCGGATGACGTGTGACCGGTGCGGGATTCCGAGGCGTAAGCAGATGACGTCTGGCCGCCGGGAGATTCCGAGGCATAGGCAGATGACGTCTGGCCGGCGGGAGATTCCGAGCCGTAGCCGGGTGACGTTTCCTCTGCGCCGGCTCCGGGCGTGTAGCCGGACGCGACCGGGCGGTCCACCGTGGGAGTTGGGCGGGTGGGGAGGCCCGAGGTGGTGTCTGGGGTGGTGTAGCTGGGGAGGGCGGTCCGGGGCGCGTACTGGGGCGTGGCGGGGCGGGATTGGTTGCTGCCGACCCAGAACGGGGAGTCGGTACCGCCCTTGGGGGCGTTGGCCCAGAACGGAGACTCGTCGCTGCGCGGGGCGTAGCGCGGGGGTTCTGGTGGTGTCGGCGGGGTGGATTCCGCGGGCGGCGGAGTGGACCGGTTGCCGGAACGCGAGGAGCGGGCGGCTCGGGTCGCCTTCCTGCGCGGTTTGTACCGGCCGTTGCCGGACTCGGACATTATGTCGTTGTTCCCTTCAAAGTCGCGCCCCCAAGACGTGCCTCATCAACGAGACGAGCCTCACCAGCCGTCTCACCGGAGCCCCCCAGGAACGTCCGGCAACATGACAAGGACGGAATTACCCGCCGCGACCGGCCGGCAACCGGTCGGACATTGTGGTGGTTGAACAACGTTTCCGCCACATTCGGTGTGTTCGAGACAATGACATCAAGGACATCCACGGTGCCGGCCGGTCTCAGCTTCGGCCGAAGTCCTGGACCCAGCTGCCCGGTCCGTAGTCGGACTTCACCCGGCCGGGGTCGTAACCGATGCCGATCGAGGTGAACCGGCAGTTCAGGATGTTCTTGCGGTGGCCGTCGCTCTGCATCCAGGCGGCGACCACCTTCTGCGCGCTGTCGTACCCAGCGGCGATGTTCTCGCCCCAGGTCGACCCGCGGTACCCGGCGGCCGCCATCCGGTCGCCCGGGTCCTGGCCGTCGGGGTTGGTGTGGTCCATGTAGTGCCGGCGGACCATGTCGGAGGCGTGCTCGCCGGCCGCCTCGACCAGGGCGCTGTCCAGCTTGAGCGGGCCGCAGCCCTGCTGCTCACGGATCTGGTTCGTGTAGTCGAGGACCTGCCGTTCCTGCGCGTTCGTCCCGCCGCCGCCGGTCGGCGGTTCCGGGGTGTCGCTCGGGGTCGGCTCGGTCGTCCGGGTCTTGGTCGGCGTACTCGACGGCTGCCTGGTCGGCCTGGTCCTCGGCGAACCGGTCGGCGTGACCCACGGGGTCGCGGCGGTACTGCGGGGCCCGGTCGGCGAAACGATCACCGTTGTCACCCCAACCGTCGGCACCGTAGGCGCAGTCGGCACGGTCGGGGTGGCCGGCGAGCTGCTCGGCGTACTCGAAACCACTGTCGCGCCCTCCGCCGGCGTACCCACGACGGCCGTGGTGGTGACGCCGTTCGGCAGCGTCTTGGTGATCGTGATCAGCGGGGAGCTGGTCGTGGTGGCCTCGACGGACGCACCGCCGTTCAGCCGGGTGTCCTCGGAAACGTTCAGCACCTTCGCGGCGCCGTCGGTCCGCGGCTGGTCGTGCGACATCAGCCAGACCACTGGGCCGATCGCGAGCAGCACCGAGAGCGCGCTGATGACCGGGCCGACCAGGCCACGGCTCCGCCGGGGAGCTCGTCTACTACCGCGGTGCCGCCGGGGGGTTGGCGAATCCGTCATGGGTGGGCGAATCCTCTTCGTTTCTTCGTGATACCGAAACTGCGCGTCGTTCCCCGTGAGTACAGCCAGGTCCCCCCAAGGGTGTGTCTGACGGTTCCCCGCCTACTGCGCGGCACTCGGCACGGCACCTCGCCACCCTGGAGCAAAGGCCACGATGCGCCGCATCGAGGCCTTCGCTCCAGGGCGCCGATGCACCGCACCGAGCACCTGCTCGCGACGGCGCGGAACCGTCAGACACACCCTGGTCACCGAACAGCGACCTTAACCGACGCGCGAGGTCATCGTTACACCGATGTGAACACTCTTAACGAAGCCCGAAGAAAACGATTGACTGAAACTCGCTGACCATCGAAAGTCAGCCGCCGAAGTCCTGCACCCAGCTCCCGTTGCCCCAGTCCGGCTTGACCTGGCCGGGGTCGTACCCGATGCCGATCATCGTGTACCCGCAGTTCAGGATGTTCGCGCGGTGCCCGGGGCTCTTCATCCACCCTGCCACGACCGCGGCCGGACTGCTGTACCCGACCGCGATGTTCTCGCCCATCGAGCCACCGGCGAACCCGGCCGCCTTCATCCGGTCGAACGGGCTGCGGCCGTCCAGGCTGTCGTGCGCGAAGTAGTGCTGGTCGACCATGTCCGCGGCGTGCGCCTCGGCCGCCCGGACCAGTGACTTGTCGAACCGCAGCGGACCGCAACCGGACTTCGCCCGTTCCTGGTTGGTCAGCGTGAGTACCTGCTCCTCGGCCGGCCCCGAGCCACCGACCGGCTTCGGCGTCTTCGTCGGTTTGGACGTCCTGGTCGGCGTTGGCGTTGGCCTGGGGGTAGGCGTCGGCGTGGCAGTAGGCGTAGGCGTCGCCGTGTGCCGAGGCGTGTACGTCGACTTCGCCGGCGTCCGCGTACTACCCCGACTCGGCGCGCTAGTAGACCTTGTCGGTGTAGGCGTGGCCGTCGTACGCCGAGACGGCGTCACGGATGAAGCGTCGTCAGCAGGCAGCGCGGACGTGATCGAGGCGTCCTGGCTGGTCGGTCGAGGTGTGCCGGTCTGCCGCATGACGAACCACCCGACGCCCACGAGCAGGACAAGAGCGGACAGCGATGCGAGGAGGGGACCGGCCACGCCCTTGCCTGGTGACCGTCGGTGGTTCGTCATGCTGAGCAGCCTTGCCCAGGTCAGCGGTTGCCGACTCCCGGCAGGGCAAGCACTTCACAAACCTCTGACGATGGCAATCGTTTGAACGACTACCGCGACCGGGCGATCACGATGTCCGCGATCACCTTCCACCCCAAGCTCCGGTACAGCCGCAGGCCGTCGATGGACGCGATCAGGATGCCGCGTTTGGCGCCCTTCGCCGCGGCCGCCTCGACCAGGGAGGCCATCACCGCGCTGCCGAGCCCGCGCCGCCGGTGCGCCGGGTCGGTCTCGATCCGGTCCGCGACCGCGTCCTCGCCGACCACGGCCATCCGGCCGCTGGACACCACGCCGCCGTGCAACGTGGCGCGGGTGATGATCAGGTCGTCCTCGAGCTCGGTGTGCAACGCGTAGCGCTCGTGCAGCTTCAACGCCGGCTGCTCCGAGAGCTGGATCGTCATCAGCCAGTCCTGGTCCTGCTGGACCTCGAGGCCAAGCTCCTCCAGCTGTTCGATCCGGGCTTCCTTGTCGTCGGTGGCCAGCGTGATCCAGCCCGAACCACGCCCGCCGCCGTCGGCGAAGGCCAGCTGGGCGGCGCGTTCCACCCGGTCCGGCTTCCCGTCGGCGTCCAGTACGACGTACTCGGTCGGCCGGCTCTCCTCACCTGCCCGGACGATCAGAATGCCGTCGTTGTCGTCCTCAACCGTGGTCCAGCCCCGCGAGACGGACCACCCGGCCTGCCAACGGCGGACGAGTTCCTCACGATCTCTCACCCGTCGATTCAAGCAGCCCGGCCGCGCCACGGCGAGGGGAACCGGTGTCGGATGTCACCAACCGGCCGTGAATCAATGCCTGCGCGCGGTGACCGATACCGCTCAACCGCGCCCGTCCGCAACCCCTCGCCGGTGCGCAACTCACCGCTCGTCGGCGAGCAGGTCGTAGGTCAGCAGGTTGTCGTAGCTGCCGTCGCGGCGCGGGTCGGCCCGGCGTTCGGTGCCGACCAGCGTGAAGCCGTTGATCTCGGCAACGTGCGCGGACGCGGTGTTCACATCGGCGCACTTCACCACCAGCCGCCGCCGGCCCAGACCGCCGTCTTCGATCGGCCGGAAAGCGTGTCCGATCACCAGTTCCACCGCGGTCGTCATCACCTTGCGGCCGCGCGCCTCCGGGTGCATCCAGTACCCGATCTCGCCCTTGGTCTTGTCGATCCGGTCGCTCAGCTCGAAGACGCTGACGTTTCCGAGCAGTTCGTCGCTGGTGGCGTCGGCGACTGCCCAGGTAACCGCCTCGCCGCCAGCCGCCGCGTGCGGACGGCTCGCGATGAACCAGGCCGCGTCGTCGAGCGTGTACGGCGACGGCATCCCGGACAGCCAGCGCTGGGTGCGTTCGTCGTTGCAGGCCTCCATCACGCGCTGGGCGTCGGTTTCCCGCATTGCCCGCAACCTGATTCCGTTGTTCTCCAGCACCGGCACCGCCCACCAGTTGCCCTGCGGCTCGAGTACGTCGTCCCGGCCGACCGTCGCGACCCACTCGTCCTTCCGGACGCCGCGCGACACGCCGCCACCAGGGACGGTCACCAGCCCGCGGAACCCCACTTTCCACGCCACCCGGCGGCTCGCGTAGTTGCCGACGTACGCGCGCCAGATCACGCGGCTCCACCCCAGTGTGTCGAACGCGTACCGCACCACTAGCCGCAGCGCGCGCGTCATCACCCCCTGGCCGCGAACCTCGGGCGACACCGCGAACCCGACCTCGCCGACGCCACCCACGCCGTCGCGCAGGTCGATCGTGCCGACGTACTTCCCGGCGTACGAGATCGCCCACGCCCACGAGGTGTTCTCGCGCCAGCCGGCCGGGATCACCTCGGTCAGATAGCCGACGGCGTGCTCGCGCAGGTACGGCACCGGGATCGTGGTCCATTCCTGCATCACCGGGTCCTGGCACATCCGGTACGCCGGTTCGACATCGTCGGCCGTGTGCGCACGCAGGGTCACCGCGTCGTCGGTCAGCACCGGCACATCCTCAGGAAAACGCATGCTTCAGGGTGCCGCGCAGCCCCCGCGTCGGCAACGCATTTCACTGACACGAGGACGTTTGAACACTAGGCTGTGGACCGTGAACGCAGCCGGAGCAGAGCCGCCCCGCGGTCGTGGCGGCCAGTTGGCCGCCCAGCGGCAGGCCACGATCGTTGCCGAGGTCAACAGCCGGGGCGCGATCACGGTGGCCGAACTGGTCGACCGGTTCGGGGTCTCGGACATGACGATCCGCCGCGATCTGGACGCCCTGGACTCCAGCGGCCTGCTGCACAAGGTGCACGGCGGCGCGACCTCGGTCGGCCTGCGGTCCGCGCACGAGCCGGGCTTCGACGCCAAGCTGACGCAGGAGTCCGCGGCCAAGCAGGCGATCGCGGCCGAGGCCGCCACCCGCGTGCAGCCGGACAGCGCGATCGGCATCGGTGCCGGTACGACGACCTACGCGCTGGCCCGGCAGTTGCTCCGCGTGGAGAACCTGACCGTGGTGACGAACTCGGCCCGGATCGCCGACGTGTTCCACGGCAACGGCCGCTCCGACCGCACCGTCGTCCTGATCGGCGGGATCCGGACACCGTCCGACGCGCTGGTCGGGCCGATCGCCACCGCCGCGCTGGCGTCGCTGCACCTGGACCTGCTGTTCCTCGGTGCGCACGGCGTGGACGCCGAACACGGTCTCAGCACGCCGAACCTGATGGAGGCCGAGACCAACCGCTCCTTCATCGCGGCCAGCCGCGAGGTGGTCGTGGTCGCCGACCACACGAAGTGGGGCACGGTCGGCCTGAGCACGTTCGCCACCTGGTCCGACCTCGACGTCATCGTCACCGACAACGGCCTGTCGGCCGCAGCCCGCAAGGCAATGCGCGACACGGGCTGCGACCTCGTGATCGCTAACTGATCCGGGACGCGCCGGCCGAGGGAGTAGCCGCGAGCGACGACGGGGCCGCGAAACCGTGCTCCGCAAAGGCTTTCTCGATCGCCGCGAGCACGGATTCGGCCGCGGACGCCTCGACCAGCGCGATGATGCAGCCACCGAAACCGCCGCCGGTCATCCGGGCGCCGAGCGCACCGGCGTCCAGCGCGGCGTCGACCGCGACGTCCAGTTCGGGCACCGTGACCTCGAAGTCGTCGCGCAGTGAGACGTGCGACGCGGTGAACAGCGGCCCGACCTCGCGCAACCGACCGGCGCGCATCAGCGCGATCGCGTCCTCGGTCCGCTTGATCTCGGTCACCACGTGCCGGACGCGACGCCGGTCGACCTCGTCGTCCAGCCGGGCGAGCGCTGCGTCCAGCCCGGCGTAGTCCACCGAACGCAGGGCCGGTACGCCGAGTGCGGCCGCGGCGTGCTCACAGCTCTGGCGGCGCGCGGCGTACTCACCGTCGGCGTGCCGGTGCGGCGCCTTCACGTCCACCACGAGCAACCGCAGCCCCTCGGCCTCGGGGTCGAACGGGATCTGGTCCAGCGCACCGGACCGGATGTCGAAGGCCAGCGCGTGACCGGCTGTGCAGCACATCGACGCGGTCTGGTCCATCAGACCGACGGGCGCGCCGACGTACTGGTTCTCGGCGCGCTGGGCGAGCCGGGCCACCTCCGCCGGATCGACCTCCTCGCCGGCCAGTCCGAGCAGCGCGATCGCGGTCGCGCAGAGCAGCGCCGCCGACGACGACAGACCCGCGCCCGAGGGCAGGTCGGACTCGAAGTGCAGGCTCGCGCCGCCGATCGGGTACCCGGCCTCGCGCAGCACCCACGCCGCACCTGCCGGGTACGCCGCCCAGTCGCCGACGGACCCCGGCGCCAACGAGTCCAGAGGGAACTCGATCACCTCGCCGTGCCCACCTGACGCCACCGCCACCAGGCCGTCGGTACGCCGGCCGGCGGTGACCACGATCTGGTTCGGCAGCGCGATCGGAAGGACGACGCCATCGTTGTAGTCGGTGTGTTCGCCGATCAGGTTGACCCGGCCCGGTGCCCGCCAGCTGCCGTCGGGCGCCGTACCGAAAACGTCTGCAAAGCTCACGAGCCAACCTTCCGCAGGGTCTCGGCCACGTCTTCCGGCCGGGTGTCGCTGATGAACGCGCCCATGCCGGACTCCGAGCCGGCCAGGTACTTGATCTTGTCCTTGGCCCGGCGGATCGACAACACCTCCAGGTGCAGGTAGCCGAGCTCGCGGTCCACCCGGACCGGGGCCTGGTGCCAGGCGGCGATGTAGGGCAGCGGTTCGCCGTACAGGCCGTCGAGGCGCTGCAGGACGTCCAGGTACAGCTCGGCGAAGTCGTCGCGCTCGCCGACCGACAGCTCGTCGATGCCGCCGACCTGGCGGTGCGGGTACAGGTGCACCTCGACCGGCCAGCGGGCCGCCTCCGGGACGAACGCGGTCCAGTTGCCGTTCTCGCCGATCACCCGGGTGCCGTCCTTGCGCTCGGCGGCCAGTACGTCGGCGAACAGGTTGCTCCCGGCAACCTCTTGGTGCTTGCGGGCCTGCCGGAGCAGGTTCTGCATCCGCGGCGGCACGAACGGGTAGGCGTAGATCTGGCCGTGCGGGTGGTTCAGCGTGACGCCGATCTCGCGGCCGCGGTTCTCGAACGGGAAGACCAGTTCGACGTCGTCGCGGGCGCCGAGCTCGGCGGTCCGGTCGGCCCAGGCGTCGACGACCAGCCGGGCCTGGCCCTGCGACAGGCCGGTGAACGAGCCGTTGTGGTCGCTGGTGAAGCACACCACCTCGGTCCGCCCGGGGCCGGCGAAGGACGGGAACCGGTTCTCGAAGACTGCGACGTTGTAGTCGTGGTCCGGGATCTCGGTCGGGTTGCCGGGCTTGCTCGGGCACAGCGGGCACTGGTCCGCGGGCGGTAGGTAGGTTCGCGTGTTGCGGTGCGTCGCGTACGTGATCACGTCACCGGTCAGCGGGTCGGTCCGCATCTCCACCTGCGGCTGCGGTGCGGGTAGCCCGCGGGTGTCCTCGAGCGGCACCCGCGGCGGCGTGTCGGCCGGGTCGTAGTAGATCAGCTCGCGACCGTCCGACAGGGTGGCGTCGGTACGGCGGACACCGCGCGGTGTGTTCATCGTGAGACCTTCCCGGCCGTACGACGTGTCCGGCCAGGAATCATCGTAAACCAACAAAGTCGAACATGCATCGTGATACCACTCGCCAGTAGAGTGGATAAATGGACGACTACGCCCAACGCCCGCCCTCTCGACATACGACGAGAGGGCGCTAGGAACTCCGAGCCATGAACGACACCCTGCTCAACATCGTTCTGATCCTGGTCTTCGTGCTGATCGGGGGCGTGTTCGCCGCCGCCGAGATGGCTCTCGTGTCACTGCGAGAGAGCCAGCTGAAGGCCTTGTCCCATCGCGGCAGGCGTGGCGAGATCGTCGCCAAGGTCGCCGCCAACCCGAACCGCTTCCTGTCCGCCGTGCAGATCGGCGTGACCCTGATGGGCTTCCTGTCCGCCGCCTTCGGTGGCGCGACGCTGGCCGACGGCCTCGCCCCGCACCTGCACAAGCTCGGCCTGCCGGAGTCGCTGGCCAGTACGGTCGCGCTGGTACTGATCACGATCTGCATCTCCTACGTCTCGATCGTGATCGGCGAACTGGCCGCGAAACGCCTCGCGCTGCAGCGGGCGGAAGGCTTCGCGCTCGCCCTCGGCCCGCTGGTGGACCGGATCGCCTCCGGCGCCCGCCCGGTGATCTGGCTGCTGTCGAAGTCCACCGACCTGGTGGTCCGCGCGCTCGGCGGCGACCCGAACGCGAACCGCGAGGTGATGACCGACGAGGAGCTCCGCGACCTGGTCACCGCCAGCGAGTCGCTCGGCGAGGAGGAGCGCAAGATCGTCGACGACGTCTTCGAGGCAGGCAGCCGGCAGCTCCGCGAGCTGATGCTGCCGCGCACCGAGGTGGACTTCGTCGACGCCGAGATGCCGGCCTACAAGGCGGTCAAGTTCGCCGCCGAGCGGCCGCACTCGCGGTACCCGGTGATGAACGGGTCGGCCGACGACATCGTCGGGTTCGTGCACGTCCGGGACCTGTTCGACCCGGCGGTGGCGACCCGCTCGGTCCGGGTCGGTGACCTGGCCCGCGAGGTGCTGATGCTCCCGGACACCGCGAAGCTGCTGCCGACGCTGACCGAGATGCGCCGCCGCAGCACCCACCTCGCGATCGTCCTCGACGAGTACGGCGGTACGGCGGGCATCGTGACGCTGGAGGACCTGGTCGAGGAACTGATCGGCGACATCAAGGACGAGTACGACGAGGAACCGGCCGAGACGACCCGGCTGCGCAGCGGCGACATCGAGGTGGAGGGCCTGCTGAACCTCGACGACTTCGCCGACGCGACCACGATCGAGCTGCCCGACGGCCCGTACGAGACGGTCGGCGGGTTCCTCGCCGCCGCGCTCGGCAAGGTGCCGTCGACCGGCGACGAGGTACCGCTGGACGCGCACACGCTGACCGTCACCGAGATGGACGGCCGCCGGGTCGCCCGGGTCCGCCTGCACCGGGTCACACCGGCTGAGGAACAACCCGAGACAGCACCCGCCGCCGAGTGAGAACGACCAGCCCACCCACGACGTACCCGAGGCCCTGGAAGACCAGGATCGGGATGATGCCGACGGCGTCGCCGAGGAAGCCGGCCGCGGTGATGCCGATCAGCACCGCGACGCTCTCGGCGGCGCCGACCGCACCGTAGATCCGGCCCCGGGTGCCGTCGACGGTGAGGTTCTGGAACACCGTCATCATCCCGGCGATCGTGAGCGCACCGGGCAGGCCGACGACGATCATGCAGACGAACGCCGGGATCACGCTGTCCGACGCGAGTGGATAGAGGAACAGCACGGTGTCGATCAGCCCGAATACGAACGCACCGATACCCCAGAGCGTCGCGGCCGGCCAGCGGTTGCCGATCGCGGCCGCGACCAGTCCGCCGATGATCCCCCCGATCGCCTGCGAGGAGACGATCAGGCCGTACACCCGCCCGTCGCCGCCGAGGTCGGCGCGGACGAACGGCGCGAACAGCGTGCTCATGATGCCCTCACCGACCCCGGTGACCAGGCAGAACACGAAGAACAACCGCATCGCCGGCCCGGCCACGCACAGCCGCAGTCCCTCGGTCCACTCCGCCTTCAGCCGCTTGACCGCACCTCCGGCTGATTCGTCCGTGCGGTCCGGCCGGGACTGCCGATGCCGCATCGCCGCGACCAGTACGACGGCGATCAGGAACGTGGCCGCGTCACCGAGCGCGAGCAGCGTGAGCCCGCCGGCGGCCGCGAGTACGCCGCCCAGCGCCGCGCCGATCAGTCGGGCGAGGTCGCGGATCTGACTGTTCAACGCGTTCGCTGTGACGAGTTGGTCGGAGTTCACGAGCAGCGGGACGAGCGATTGTTCCGCGGGCGTGAAGAACTGTTGCAGACAGCTCTGCGCGAGCACCACGGCGTACACGATCCAGATCATGCTCGCGTCGTGGACGGCGATCAGCGGCAGCAGGACGACCGCGTTCAGCACGTTCGTCACGATCATCGTGGTCCGCTGGTTCCACCGGTCGACGAAGACACCGGCCAGCGAGCCGAGCAGTACGGCGGGCAGGAACGACGCCAGCAGCAATCCACCGGAGGCCAGCGTCGAGCCGGTCAGTACGTAGATCTGGAACGCGAGCCCGGTTCGCAGCAGCCAGTCGCCGATGAGCGAGATGAGCCCGGCGCTCAGCATCAGCCGGTAGTCACGCTGCCGTGCAAGGACGCCCCATAAGTCCTTCATGGCTAGTCCTCCGCGGCGATCGTGACGATCTGCGTGAACGACACGTACTTGCTGCCGGGCGGGCGGGTGGACTTGTCGTCGATCGGGCGCTCGTCGACCCAGCGCTGGAGTAGGTCGTTGATCTGGCCAACGATCTCGGCGAGCTCCGCACCGGTCAGGTAGATGCCGGTCTGGCCGATGCCCGAGTTGTCCCGCCAGACCGGATCGGCGTCCGGGCGCAGCTGCTGCCATTTCGCCAGCGCGTCCAGGGCCCGCTCGGCCATCAGTTGCTCGAGTACCTCGGCCGCCGCGGCGCCGTCGGGCGTCTTGAGCGCGTCCTCCCAGGACTGCGAGGTCGACACCAGCCGCCACGGCCGCTCGCGGTTGTCCTTGCCAGGCGCCGGCTCGACGAAGTCGTACTTCGCCAGCTGCCGCAGGTGGTGCGACGCCAGCGCCTGGCTGATCCCGAGCCGGCGGGCCGCGTCCGCCGCGGTCATCGGGCCCTCGCGTCCGAGCAGCGACTGCAGGTCCAGCCGTACCGGGTGTGCCATCGCGCGGATGGCCAGCGGATCGTCGAGCAGCCGCGACCGGCGCGGGTCCTTCTCCAAAGACATGCTTGGAATATGCGCCGGACCGAATCCGATGTCAAGGCATTGCTTGGAATGTCAGTGCTTGCCGTGCTGCTTGTGCTTGACCTTGCCGTGGCCCGTTGCCTTGGCGCTCCCCTTGGCGGGAGTAGACGCCGAGTGGCTCGGGGCCGGCCGCGTTGTGGTCACAGCCTTGGTGATCGTGACAGTGGGGGTGACGGTGGGCGTGACCACTGGGCGCGGTGGAGCGATCGTCCGCCGCGCCGGTTGCGACGGAACGACGTTCGCGGGCGCGATCGGCCGGTCGGTGTCCGGGTCGCTGAGTACGCCGGCCGCCATCACGCAGCCGGCGGCCACCACGGCGGCCGCCACCGCGACGGCCTTCCGCCAGTTCTGCCGGGGTAGCGCTCTGAGCTCCAGGGTGGGCAGCTCGGGCGTCTCGGCGAACGTCCAGCCGGCGACGTCGGCGGCGGTCGGGCGGTCGGCCGGGTCCTTGGCGAGCATCAGGTAGACGAGATGGGCGAGGGGTGCGGAGAACTGCTCGGGAACGACCGGAGCGGTGTGGACGTGCTGGGAGAGGATCGCGGTCGGGTCGGCGCCGGTGAACGGAGGATGGCCGGTCAGCAGTTGGTACAGCACGCAACCGAGCGCGTACACGTCCGACGCCGCGGTGGCCGGATGCCCCAGCGCGCGCTCAGGGGCGACGTAGTGACTGGTGCCGAGGATCCGGCCGGGCGTCCTGGTCTCCGGTTCCATCGCCGAGCGGGCAATCCCGAAGTCGGCGACCTTGACCGAGCCGTCGACATCGATCAGCAGATTGTCCGGCTTGATGTCGCGATGCACGATGTCGTGCTCGTGGGCGGCCGCCAGGCCCGCGGCCACTTGCTGGACGATGTCGACGGCGCGTTCCGGATCGAGCGGTCCGTTCAGCGCGAGTTCGCGGGTGACGGTGCGCCCGGCCATCAGCTCCATCACCAGGAAGTACTCGCCGTCGGACTGGCCGAAGTCGTACACGGCGACGACATGAGGATTCTTCACCCCGGCCGCTGCCCGTGCCTCCCGCCGGAACCGTGCGGCCGCGAGCGGATCGCGGACGTCGGGGCGGAGCAGTTTCACCGCGACCGGACGGCCGAGCAGTTCGTCGCAACCGCGATAGACCTCGCCCATCCCACCATGGCCGAGGATCTCGGTAATGCGGTAGCGCTCCGCGAGTAGCACACCGAACCGGTACCCCGGCAAATGCTGAGGACTCAGCCGATCTGTTTGCGGATCCACCGCAGGGCGGGTTCCGCCTGATCGAGGATCGTGATGTGGCTGAGATCTTGGCGTATGTCGAGGGTCGCGGCCGGAAGGTTCTCCGCGAGCCAGCGGGCGTGTGACCACGGGATGATCCGGTCGGCGGTGCCGTGTACGAGCAGCGTCGGCGCGGTGATCGTTGCCCAGTGCCACGGTTGGACGTACGAGCAGTCGTCGTCGACCGGGCCGTCGGGTCCGTGCGGACCGCCGGCCACGGAGCCGAGCCAGCCCCACGGTCCGTCGAACATCGCGAGGTCGGCCGCGGTGAACTCCGGGTCGTACTCGACGGCCTCGTTCGCCAGCCGCGCCTCCCGGCCGTCCGCCGCGGCGTGCAGCGAGGCGAGACCGGACGCGATCATGCCGTCGTACCAGTCGAGGCCTTTCGCTGTGTCGTCCGGGTACGGCGCGATCGCGGCGAGGGTGGCGACGGCCGTGACCCGGTCGCCGAGGAGGGCGGCGGCGCCGAGCGCGTACGTGCCGCCGCCGGAGTAGCCGAGCTGGGCGCAGCGCCGGATGCCGAGCGTGTCGAGGACCGTGGTCAGGTCGGCGGCGACGGATCCGACCGTACGGCCCGGCGCGGGCGTCGACCCGCCGTACCCCGGCCGGTCGAACGAGATCCACCTGATCCCGAGCTCCTCGGCGGCCGCGTCGAGCGGCGCGGGCGGCGTACCGAGCCCCGGAGTGCCGTGGTGCCAGACCACCACGGCCCGCTCGTTGTCGCCGGGCGCGCTGTCGTAGGCGTGCAGCACCCGGCCATCGGGCAGCGGGAAGTCGATCTCGTCCATGGTCCACAGCGTAAAACCCCGAAATGTCGAGTACGGCGGACCGCTTCCGACCTCTGCTGCGAAGATCCACTCAACTGCCCGAAAGGACACCGATCATGAAGTACCTGCTGATGATCCACAGCAACCCGGTCACCTGGAGCCACCCGTCCTTCCTGCACACCGAGGAAGGCAAATCGCTGCCGAAGAAGGCCCGTGACGCGCTGGTCGACCAACTCAACAACCTGCTCGAGGAACTGCGCGCGAGCGGCGAACTGATCACCGCCGTCCCGCTCGACCCGCCGGCGAAGACCCGGGTGGTCCGCGTCCGCGAAGGCATTCGGGCCACCACCGACGGCCCGTACTCCGAGGCGAAGGAACAGTTGGCCGGCGTCTTCCTGATCGACGTAGCCAGCCAGGAACGCGCCGAGGAAGTGGCCGCCACCATCCCGGAGGCCGCCTTCTACGCCGTAGAGGTCCGCCCGGTCTCGGTCTTCGACTAGTGCTCTACCAGGCGGGTGTGGTTCTCGGTGGTGGCCAGGTCGAGGGCGGCCAGGGCCAGCCAGGTGGCACCGCCCACCCCGTCTTTGGCGGTGCGGACGTCGCCGGCGAAGTGCTCCCGGATCAGTTGACCTACCGGGGAGGACTCGCCGGCGACGCTGCCTGCCAGCACCATCGGGCCGCTGTCCGAGGTGACCTTCAGCCGGGCGGCGGTTTCGGTGAGCAGTTCGGCTGCGCGTTTCACCAGGGCCCGCGCAGTTTCGTCCTGCTGGTGATACGCCGCGATGACGGCCGGCGCCAGTTCGGCGAGCATGACCGGCGGGCGGCTGTTCACCGTCATCACCAGCAAATCACGTAGCGCGTCGTATCCTTCACGGTGTGCCACCAGATCCTCGTCCCGGCCGGGCAGGATCGCCTGTACGACGGCCTGCCCGAGCAATCCGAGCGGCTCCCGCAGATCCAGCGACTCCAGCACGCTCCGGACCGCCTCGCGGCCCAGCCAGAAGCCGGATCCGTCGTCGCCCAGCAGCCACCCGTGCCCGCCCGCGGTCCGCTGCAGCTGGTGATTGCGGACCAGCCCGACGTTGCTGCCCGTCCCCGCGATCAGCACCGTCCCGTCGGGTTCCGGCGTACCGGAGGCGAACGCGACCTCGAGATCCCCGATGTAGCCGGGCGGCACCGTGAGCCCCGCACCGGTCCACGCCGCGTCGAACTGGGCCGCGACCTCCGGGCGCTGGAGCGCGACGCCGCCGGCCATCCCGACCACCGCAGACTTGATCGCGGCCGGGTCCAGCCCGGTGAGGGCCGCGTGCAACGCCTGACCGAAGTTCGCCGCCGCGCTCGCCGGATGACTGGTCGGATTGCCGCCGGCGGCAGCGCCGCGGCCGATCACGTTGCCCTCGGAATCCGCGACCACGATCCGGGTGGAGGTGCCACCGAGGTCCCCGCCCAGGACCAGTACGTCCGACATGCGCAATGGCTCCAAACTGCTGACGCAACGGTCCCGATTGGGGAGATTACACGGATCAGCCTTGACTTTAGCTGTGAGTTGAGAAAAGTTCTGTCCAGTAAACCGCAAACTTGCGCATTTGTCGGCACTGCAAGTGTCGCGCGCGGATCAGTCGAGGGGTTGGCCGCCGATGGGCAGCACTAACACGGGCGACGCGGGCGTGAGCGCACAGGCGTACTTCCAGACGTTGATGCCGATCATGGCCGCGGTGACCGCGCAGATCGACGGCCCGATCCAGGACGCCGCCGACCTGATGACCACGTCGCTGCGCGCGAACGGCGTGATCCAGGCGTTCGGCTCCGGGCACTCCGAGGCGCTCGCGATGGAGATCGCCGGCCGCGCCGGCGGTCTGATCGCCACCAACCGGATCGCGTTGCGCGACCTGGTGCTGCTCGGCGGCGAGCCGCCGGAGCTGCTGCGCAGCGCCGAGCTCGAGCGCGACCCGCAGTACTCGCGGAAGCTCTACGAACTGTCCGCGGCCCGCGAGGGCGACCTGTTCGTGATCGCCTCCAACTCCGGCGTGAACGGCTCGATCGTCGAGCTCGCGAACGTGGTCAAGGAGAAGGGCCACCCGCTGATCGCGATCACCTCGCTGCAGCACACCGGCGGGATGGAGTCCCGGCATCCGTCCGGCAAGAAGCTGATCGACTTCGCCGATGTCGTGCTCGACAACCACGCGCCGTTCGGCGACTCGGTGCTGGACCTGCCCGGCGGCGCCGGCAAGGTCTGCGCGGTCTCGTCGATCACTGCCGCGCTGATCGCACAGATGCTCGTCGCCGAGGTGCTCCGCCGGATGACCGCCGCCGGCGAGACCCCGCCGGTCTACCTGTCCGCGAACATCCCCGGCGGCGACGACCACAACCACGCCCTCGAGGCTTTGTACGCCGGCCGCATCCGCCGTACCGCCTGAAACCCCGGCGAGGTAATAACCTGCCGGGGTGTTGAGACGGCGGTCGTTACTGCAGGGGGCGTTGGCCGGTGCCGTGCTGGCCGGGTGTTCGAAGCCACCGGTTGTGCCGGTTGTGTCGCGCGACAACCCGTTCAGCGTGGACGCGAGTGCGCCGGTCGACGTGGTGGTCAGCGAGGAGTACGGCGGGTTCGCGGCCGCGGCGTACCGGAAGAAGTACGCCGCCGCGGCGATCAGCCCGAAGGTGACGGCGCGGCTGTCGGACGACCTGTTGCCGCGGTTCGCGACCGGTACGCCGCCTGATGTCGCGCTGTCCACCGGTGATCAGAAGCTCGAGCTCGGCAAGCTGGTCAAGGACAACCAGCTGGCCGACCTGCAACAGTTGCTGGAGGCACCTTCCTGGGACGACGCGTCCGCGAAGGTGCAGGACCAGCTGCTGCCGGACATGCTCGAGGTCGGCCGGTTCGACGGCACGCAGCGGACCGTCAACTACATCTCGACCGTCTACGGGATCTGGTACTCGGCCGGCCTGTTCCAGCGCAACGGTTGGGACGTCCCACGCAGCTGGGCGGAACTGCTTGCCCTCGGCACCGAAATGAAAGCGGCCGGTCTCGGCCCGTTCAGCTACGCCGGCGCGCACCCGTACTACCTGCTCGAGCTGGTTCTCACCCTGGCCGCGAAGACCGGCGGCCCGGACGTCACGAAGCGGATCGACAACCTCGAGGACGGTGCCTGGCAGGACGAGAGCGTCACCGCGGCGATCACCGCCGTCGGTCAGCTGGCCAAGCGCGGGTTGCTCGCGCCCGGCACCGCGCAGTACGACCACATCGGTTCGCAGCGGCGCTTCCTCGCCGCGAAGGCCGGCATGCTGCCGTGCGGGAACTGGCTCGAGAACGAGATGAAGGGCCTGGTCAAGGACGACTTCGCGCTCAGCATGTTCGCGGTACCGCCGCTGGACTCGTCACCGGCACTCCCGAGCGGGCTGCACGTCGCCGCGACCGCGCCGTTCTTCGTACCGGAGAAGGCGAAGCACAAGGCCGGCGGGCTCGAGTACCTGCGGGCGCTGCTGTCCGCGGACGTCGCGGCGCAGGTCACCTCGGAGTCCAAGCAGCTCACGATCGTCCGCGGTGCGGCCGACGGGCTGGAGCTGACCACGGCGCTGAGCTCGGCGCGGGACCTGGTGGCGGCGGCCGGCGACCAGATCATCAAGTGGTACTTCGACACCTGGTACCCGGCGTTCGCGACCGCGGCCGCCGAGGCCACCGGCCAGTTCATGGCCGGCGGCCTCCAGCAGCCCGAATGGACCACCCGGATCCAGGCCGCCGCCGACCAGCTCAAACAGGACGATGCGGTGACCAAATATCACCGGGATTAACGGGGTAGAAGCAGGCCGCACAGCCGCCGTACGCTCTGAAGTGGAGAGTGAGAGCGATGGCTTGGCTGATGTCGGTGGGCGTGTTCCTGCTGCTCTGCGTCCTGCTCGGGCTGGTGCTCCCGAACCCGCCGCCGTCGCGGTGGCGGCGTGGCTTGCAGCGGAGTACGTCGCGTCTGACGGCGCGGCTGCACCGGCAACCGGCCGCGGCGCCGGACCCGTTCGACACGCTGCGGCTGCAGACGCGGCTCGGATCCGTGTCGACGAAGATCCGCAGCGTCGAGTCGACGCCGCATGTGTACGCCCGCGCGCATCGGCTGATGGCGCTGGAGGCGGCGTACGACGACCTGCTCGACGAGGCGTGCCGGCTGGCGGGCTGCCCGGGTGAGCCCGGCGGCGAACGCTCCGAGGCGAAACGGTGGCAGGAAGAGCAGGAACTCGCCGCCAGAGGCTGGACGTGGTGACCCGGCTCCGTGACACATAGTCCTTGAGATATGACTGATACGCCGCCCGGGTACAGGGTCGGCGGGGGCCGCTGGCAGAATCACCCCTATGTCCCAAGCTGCGTCTGACCCCTCCGCAGCCGGTTCCCAGCGACGCCCGCGCGTGCTCTCCGGGATCCAGCCGACGGCGGACTCCTTCCACTTCGGCAACTACCTCGGTGCGGTGCGGCAGTGGGTGGCCCTGCAGGAGGACCACGAGGCGTTCTACTGCGTGGTCGACCTGCACGCGATCACCGTCGAGTACGACCCGAAGGCGCTCCGCGAGCGCACCCGCCGGTCGGCGGCGCAGCTGCTCGCGGCCGGGATCGACCCGGAGCGGTCCACGCTGTTCGTCCAGTCGCAGGTGCCGGAGCACGCCCAGCTCGCCTGGGTGATGTCCTGCATCACCGGGATGGGCGAGGCGAGCCGGATGACGCAGTTCAAGGACAAGACCGCGAAGGGCGGCGCCGACCGCGCCACGGTCGGCCTGTTCACGTACCCGATCCTGCAGGCCGCGGACATCCTGGTGTACCAGGCCGATCGGGTCCCGGTCGGCGAGGACCAGCGCCAGCACGTGGAGCTGACCCGCGACCTGGCGCAGCGCTTCAACCACCGGTTCGGCAAGACCTTCCGGGTGCCCGAGGCGTACATCGTCAAGGAGACCGCGAAGATCTTCGACCTGCAGGACCCGTCGTCGAAGATGAGCAAGTCCAGCTCGTCCCCGGCCGGCATCATCGACCTGCTCGACGACCCGAAGGCGAGCGCGAAGAAGATCCGCTCGGCGGTCACCGACTCCGGCCGGGACGTGATCTTCGACGAGGAGAACAAGCCCGGTGTCGCGAACCTGCTGACGATCTTCTCGGCGCTGACCGGGAAGAAGATCAGCGAGCTCGAGGACGAGTACGCCGGCCGCGGGTACGGCGACTTCAAGAAGGACCTGGCCGAGGTGGTGGTCGAGTTCGTCACCCCGTTCCGGGAGAAGACGATGACCTACCTGGACGACAAGGCGCAGCTGGACGCGATCCTCGCGGCCGGCGCCGAGCGCGCCCGGGCGGTCACCGAGCCGACACTGGCCAAGGTCTACGACCGGCTGGGCTTCGTCCCCGGCCCGGCCCGATGACGACGATCGGTGTCGCGATCCCGATCGCGGAGCCGTACGGGACCGAGCTGCAGAAGTACCGGGCCGACTTCGGCGACCCGATGGCGGCGTCGATCCCGACCCACGTCACGCTGCTGCCGCCGACCGAGATCGAGGCCGGTGACCTGGAGCTGATCGACGAGCACCTGCTCGCGGTCGCGGCCCGGTTCCCGCGGTTCCGGATCCGGCTGCGCGGTACGGCGACCTTCCGGCCGGTCTCGCCGGTGGTGTTCGTACCGCTCGCGGAGGGCATCTCGTCCTGCGAGGTGCTGCAGTCGCAGGTCCGGTCCGGCCCGCTGCAGGTCGACCTGAAGTTCCCGTACCACCCGCACGTCACGGTCGCCCACGACCTCGGCAAGGAGGCGCTGGACCGGGCGTACGACGCGTTGTCGGAGTACGACTGCGACTTCGACGTCGAGTACTTCAGCCGATACGAACACGGCGCCGACGGCGTGTGGCGCCCACAGCGATCGTTCCCGCTGGCAGGCTGAGTCTCCGCACCCGGGGTACAGGAGACCAATGAAGAAGCTCAAGGCGGTCTGGCAGCGATTCAGCCGGACCCAGCTCTGGCGTGCGTGGCAGCGGTACGGGAACCGGCGGGGGAACCGGCTGGCCGGGGCGACGAGTTTCTTCGGGTTCCTGTCGCTGTTCCCGCTGATCGTGCTGGCGGCGGCGATCACCGGCCCGCTGCTCGGTGGCGAGGCGATCAAGGCGCTGAAGAAGGCGCTCCAGCAGAACCTGCCGGGGATCGGCAACCGGATCGACATCGACGGCCTGATCGCCCACGCGGGCACGATCGGGCTGATCTCGGGTGTGTCGCTGCTGCTCACCGGCCTGGGCTGGATCGACTCGCTGCGGGCCTCGATCCGCTCGATGCACGAACTGGACGACGAACCGGGCAACGCGATCAAGCTGAAGGTCGTCGACCTCGGCGCGCTGATCGGCCTCGGCCTGATCGGCCTGATCGCGACCGGCGCCTCCTCGGTCCTGACCGGGATGTCCCGGCGGATCATCGACGCCACCGGCCTGGACGGTACCTGGCTGGCGAGCTGGGGGATCGACGTGATCAGCTTCGTCGTCGGTGTCGCCGCCGGCGCGGTGCTGTTCCTGTACATGCAGACCGCGCTGCCGCGGATCATCCTGCCCCGCAAGGTCGCGCTGATCGCGGCGCTCGCGGGCGGCATCGCGTTCTACCTCGCGCAGAAGCTCGGCAACCTCTACGTGAGCCACGTGATCGGTTCGAACGCGGCGTACGGCGCACTCGCGCTGCCGCTCGCGCTGCTGGTCTGGATCTACCTGCTGACCCGCGTGATCATGCTGGTGGCGGCGTGGACCAAGGAGGCGTCGGCGGATCGTGAGATCGTCGATGAGCGCGCCGAGCCTGAGGCCGAGCCTGAGCCGCTGCTGCCCGGTCCGCCCGGCAAGTGCTACCAGGTCGTGCCGGTCCCGGAGCGGAAGGCGGACACCGTCTCGGTCGCGGCAGGTGCCGTACTGGGCGCCACCGCCACGACGCTCGCCGTACAGGCAGTCCGCGCCCTCCGCGCCGTACGCCACCGCTGACAACGGCGAGCAAGGGGCGCGCGGCTAGTGGCGGCGGCGGCGTAGGGCGCGCGGGCGGCGGAGGAACAGGCCGAGCAGGAGGACCGGCGGGCCGGCGTACGCCCAGACGGGCACGCGGAGCGCGAGTGACGTGACCGCCTGGCCGGGGCCGAGCGCCGTCCGGGCCGGTGGATCGCCGGCCTTGCGGCTGGTCGGCTTGTCCTCGCCCTGCGTCTGCGTGGTCTGCGGCGGCGCCGAGGCCGGCTTGACCAGGGTGCCGACCGGCTTGAGCTTGTCGTAGTTCGCGAACGTCCAGGTCAATAGGTTGCTCGCGTCCTCGGTGATGCCGTGCGGGGCGTTCATCATCGTCACGACCAGCGTGTGCCCGTTGCGGCGGGCGGCGCCGATGAACGTGTTCCGGGCCAGCGTCGTGTACCCGGTCTTCACGCCGAGCGCGCCGGGGTAGTTGAACAGCAGCTTGTTCTGGTTCGCGACCTGGTACGTGCCCTTGTTGCCCACGTTCGGGAAGTTCGCGTACTTCGTGGACGCGTACGTCGCGAAGTCCTGCCGGGCGAGTCCCGCCTGTGCGAACAGTGCCAGGTCGTAGGCGCTGGAGTACTGTCCGTCGGCGTCGAGGCCGGTCGGGTCGGTGACGTGCGTGTCGAGCGCACCGAGCTCCTTGGCCTTGGTGTTCATCCGCTGGATGGTGGCCGGGATCCCGCCCTGGTCGTGCACGCAGAGGGCGTGCACGGCGTCGTTTCCGGACGCCAGGAACATGCCCTGGAAGAGCAGGTCGACGGTGTAGTGCAGGCCCGGGTACACGCCGACCTTGCTGCCGATGATGCCGGCGTCGGCGCTCGACCCGATCACCGGATCGGTCTTCTTCAGCCGTGGCAGCAGGACCAGCGCGGTGAGCGTCTTGAGCGTGCTGGCCGGGCGGAGCTGCGCGTGCGGGGCCTTCGCCGCCAGCACCTGGCCGGTGTCCAGGTCGGCCACGACGTACGCAGACGCCTGCACGGCCGGCGGTGTCGCCCCGTCCGCGACCACCGTCGGCTTCGCCGTCAGCAACTCGCCGCCGACCGAGTCCTGCGGACCCGTACCGGCGGCGGTCGCTGTCAGAGGTCCGCTCACCACCAGTGCGGTGGTAGCGCAGGCCGTCAGAAGCAAACGCATCGGCCGCACTCTAGTTGGCGAACGGGGCAGATGTCACAAACGGGTCTCATGCCCAGAGTCGGACACAGCTAGGCACGGTATGCGGTCCACATGTTGCTCATCCGGGTCGACTGGCCCGGGGTGAACTGGTTGTAGCAGGAGTCGTAGGAGTAGTCCATGTAGTTGTGGATCGGGTCCAGACCGGGCAGCGAGCAGGAGTCGCGGCCGGTCGGGCAGCCGCTGGAGGCGCTGCTCTGTGCGGGCGTGTCGGCCACCGAGTCGTTCGTACTGGTGCAGCCGCCCTGGAACGTGTGGTACAGCCCGAACCAGTGACCGGCCTCGTGGGACGCGGTCTTGCCTTCGTTGTAGTTGGTCGCCGAGCCGCCGGGCAGCGAGCTGTACTGCACCCGGATGCCGTCGATCGACGGGTTGCTCGCGTAGTCCCACGGGAAGGTCGCGATCCCGAGGTACGAGAAGTCGACCAGCCAGATGTTCAGGGCGTTCTTACCGCCCTTGCGAGTTTGTGAACGGTACGTGGTGCTCTGCTTGTCCTTGTGCCACTGGTCGTTGTTGAACCGGTCGGTGCCGGCCAGGTAGAACGTGAAGCCGGTGTTCGCCGCCTGCGACGACTCCTGGCCCGCGTAGTCCTGGTTGAGTTCGGCGATCTGCTGCGAGATCTGCGTGTCGGTGACGTCGCCGGCACCGGTGCTGCTGCGCATCACGTGCACGTACACGGGCACGCTCGCGGACGCCAGCGTGCCGACGCGCGCGTTCTTGGCCTTGAGGATCTGCGCCGTACGGGCGTCGATCGCCTTCTGCTCGGCCACCGACAGGTCGCGGTGGTCCGCGCCGAAGCCACCGCGTGCGGCGGCTCCTTGCTCTGGCGTGAAACAGGCCGGATTCCCGAGCTGGTCGAGCGGCAACTTCGCCGTCGCCTGCCCGCCGAGCGGGCTGAACGCAAGCGCCGTACCGGCCAGCAGAACGGCCAGGGCGCGGGGGCGGGTGATGAAAGATCGCATAGCGGTCCTCCAGAGATCGGGCCGCGTGGGCGGTGCGGCCGGAACCCAGGATTCTCCGGACAACCCCCCAACCTGCCAACCACTTCCCTGTCCCCCCAGTGCCACGGCACCACCACGCCGCAGCAGTCCACCGGCCTCATTGCCTGCCCGGGGCTGATTGCTGTGTGGCGTTGACAGGGGTGGTTAGTCTTGAGTCAATGGGCTGGAAACAGACCAATAGACTCCGGGAGTGGTCGTGGGCGCGTTGGGTGTGGAGGAGTTGCGCGGGCTGGTTGAGGCGGGGGCGGTCGACACGGTGCTGGTGGCGATCACCGACATGCAGGGGCGGTTGCAGGGCAAGCGGTGTGGGGCTCGGTACTTCCTGGAGGAGGTGCTGAAGCACGGGACCGAGGGGTGCAACTACCTGCTCGCGGTGGACGTCGACATGAACACGGTCGACGGGTACACGATGTCGTCCTGGGAGCGCGGGTACGGCGACATGGTGATGGCACCCGATCTGGAGACGCTGCGGCTGGTGCCCTGGTTGGAGGGGACCGCGCTGGTGCTCTGCGACGTCGAGTGGCTCGACGGTACGCCGGTGGTCGCCTCGCCGCGGCAGGTGCTGCGCAAGCAGCTCGACCGGCTGGCCGAGAAGGGGCTGAAGGCGTACGTCGGTACCGAGCTCGAGTTCATCGTCTTCGACGACACCTTCGAGACCGCGTGGAACAAGCGGTACCGCGATCTCACGCCCGCGAACCAGTACAACGTCGACTACTCGCTCGTCGGCACCTCCCGGATCGAGCCGCTGCTGCGCGACATCCGCAACGGGATGGAAGGCGCCGGCATGTACGTCGAGTCCGCGAAGGGCGAGTGCAACCTCGGCCAGCACGAGATCGCGTTCCGGTACGACGAGGCGCTGGCGACCTGTGACAACCACTCGATCTACAAGACCGGTGCGAAGGAGATCGCGGCCAAGCACGGCAAGAGCCTCACGTTCATGGCGAAGTACGACGAACGCGAGGGCAACTCGTGCCACATCCACCTGAGCTTCCGCTCCGACGACGGCGACCCGGTGCTCGCGGGTGACCGCGACCACGGCTTCTCGCAGCTGATGGAGCAGTTCATCGCCGGCCAGCTCGCCTGCCTGTCCGAGTTCACCTATCTGCTGGCGCCGAACATCAACTCCTACAAGCGCTTCGTGCGCGGCAGCTTCGCGCCGACCGCGGTCGCGTGGGGTCTCGACAACCGCACGTGTTCGCTGCGCGTGGTCGGGCACGGCGACTCGCTCCGGGTCGAGAACCGCCTGCCCGGCGGCGATGTGAACCCTTACCTCGCGGTCGCCGCGATCATCGCTTCCGGCCTGCACGGCATCGAGCAGGAGCTGGAACTCGAGCCGCTGCTCGAGGGCAACGCGTACGAGTCCGACAAGGAACACGTACCGTCCACACTGCGCGAGGCAGCCGCGCTCTTCACCGGCTCGAAGCTGGCGCGGAACGCCTTCGGCGACGAGATGGTCGACCACTACAGCAACGCGGCGCGGGTCGAGCTCGACGCGTACGACGCGGCCGTCACCGACTGGGAGCGGGTCCGTGGTTTCGAACGACTCTGAGCGCCCGCGGATCGGCATCACGACGTACCTCGAACCGGCGTCCTGGGGTATCTGGCATCGTGAGGCTGCACTGGTGCCTCGCGTGTACCTCGACGCGATCGCGGCCGCCGGCGGCACCCCGCTGCTGCTGCCCCCGGTCGGCACCGATCCATCAGTACTAGGTCTGCTGGACGGTCTCGTCATCGCGGGCGGCTGTGACGTCGACCCGGCGCAGTACGACGCCATTCCGCATCCCGAGACCGTGGGCACCCGGCCGGACCGGGACCACCACGAATCGGTCCTGATCCGAGCAGCCCTGGACCGTGATCTGCCGTTGCTGGCGGTCTGTCGTGGGCTGCAGATGCTGAACGTGACGCTGGGCGGGACGTTGCACCAGCATCTGCCCGATGTCGTCGCGCACGACGAGCATCGCCCGGGGCCCGCGGTGTTCGGCCGGGTCGACGTGAAGATCGAGCCCGGCACGTTGACCGCGCGGATCCTCGGCGAGAGCACGACCGGCAGTTGCTACCACCACCAGGCCCTCGACGTGATCGCGCCGGGTCTGAAGGTCACCGCCCGGTCCGGCGACGGAACGGTCGAGGCGGCCGAGGTGGAGGGCAAGGAGTTCGCACTAGGCGTCCAGTGGCATCCGGAGGAGAACCCCGAGGACCTGCGGCTGTTCACCGCTTTGATCAGGAGCAATCGATGACGGTACTGATGCCACGCCTCCGGCGCGGCGGGTCACGGGGCTGTAACTCCCGTTCTTCCCTCGTCGCTCCGGTCGCTTCGCTCCCTCCACTCCTCAGTCCAGAACGGGAGGCCCCGTGACCTACGACGTGATCAATCCGGCCACCGAGAAGGTGGTCCGGACGATCGAGCTGGCCGACGAGCTGGCCGCGGACGCGGCCATCGACCGGGCCCGGAAAGCGTTCGAAACCTGGCGGAACGTCGCGCCCGCGGACCGTGGCCGGCTGCTCCGGCGGTTCGCCGACGCGGTCGACGCGGACCTGCAGAACCTGGCCGCCCTCGAGGTGGAGAACGCCGGTCACACGATCGGCAACGCCCGCTGGGAAGCCGGCAACGTCCGCGACGTCCTGACCTACTACTCAGCCGCGCCGGAACGCCTTTTCGGAAGACAGATCCCGGTTGCCGGCGGGATCGACGTCACGTTCCAAGAACCGCTCGGTGTCGTCGGCGTAATTGTCCCGTGGAACTTTCCGATGCCGATCGCCGGCTGGGGTTTCGCCCCTGCGCTGGCCGCCGGAAACACCGTCGTACTGAAACCCGCCGAGCTCACCCCGCTGACCGCGATCCGCCTCGGTGAACTCGCGCTCCAAGCCGGCCTGCCGGAGGGCGTGCTCGAAATCATCCCCGGTCGCGGGACTGTGGTCGGTCAACGTCTCGTGACCCATCCGGCCGTCCGCAAGATCGTCTTCACCGGATCCACCACAGTCGGCAAGCAGATCATGGCCGGCTGCGCGGATCAGGTGAAGCGGGTGACGCTCGAGCTCGGCGGCAAGTCCGCGAACGTCGTGTTCGCCGACGCCGACCTGGAGAAGGCGGCAGCGCAGGCGCCGTACGGCGTGTTCGACAACGCGGGGCAGGACTGCTGCGCACGGTCGCGGATCCTTGTCGAGCGGTCGGCGTACGAGAAGTTCATGGAGCTGCTCGAGCCCGCGGTGAAGGGGTTCAAGGTTGGCGACCCCAATGATCCGGCGACCGAGATGGGTCCGTTGATCTCGAAGGCTCAGCTGGAGCGGGTCGCTTCGTATGCCCAGAACCCCGCATTCCAAGGCAGTGCGCCGACCGGGCCTGGGTACTGGTTCCCGCCGACGGTGCTCGCGCCGCCGGACGAGCGGGCCGCGCGGGAGGAGATCTTCGGGCCGGTGGTCGCGGTGATCCCGTTCGAGGACGAGGCGGATGCGCTGCGGATCGCGAACGACAGCGAGTACGGGCTGTCCGGCTCGATCTGGACGCGGGACGTCGGGCGCGCACTCCGGGTCGGGCGCGGGATCGAGGCCGGCAACCTCTCGATCAACTCGAACTCGTCGGTGCGGTACTCGACCCCGTTCGGCGGCTACAAGCAGTCCGGCCTCGGCCGGGAGCTCGGTCCGGACGCGCTCGCCGCGTTCACCGAGACCAAGAACATCTTCATCAGCACGGAGGACTGACACATGGACGTCAACGCTCATCGGCTGGAAGGCCGCGTCGCGGTGGTGACCGGCGGCGCGAGCGGGATCGGGCTGGCCACGGTACGGCGGCTGGCCGCGGAAGGCGCCCACGTGGTGATCGGCGACCTCGACCCGGCAGCCGGCAAGGACGCCACGGACGAGGTGGGCGGACTGTTCGTGCCGACCGACGTCACCGACCCGGTCGCGGTGGACAACCTGTTCCAGCAGGCCTTCGACACGTACGGGGCGGTCGACATCGCGTTCAACAACGCCGGCATCTCGCCGCCGGACGACGCGTCGATCCTGGACACCGGCCTGGAGGCGTGGCGCAAGGTGCAGGAGGTCAACCTGACCTCGGTGTACCTGTGCTGCAAGGCCGCGATCCCGTACATGCAGCGCCAGGGCAAGGGCTCGATCGTCAACACCGCGTCGTTCGTCGCGATCATGGGCGCCGCGACGTCGCAGATCTCGTACTCCGCGTCGAAGGGCGGCGTACTGGCGATGAGCCGCGAGCTCGGCGTCGAGTTCGCGCGGCAGGGGATCCGGGTCAACGCGCTCTGCCCGGGCCCGGTGAACACGCCGCTGCTGACCGAGCTGTTCGCGAAGGACCCGGAGCGGGCCCAGCGCCGGCTCGTGCACGTACCGATGGGCCGCTTCGGCGAACCGGAGGAGATCGCCGCCGCGGTCGCCTTCCTGGCCAGCGACGACTCGTCCTTCATCACCGCCAACACGTTCCTCGTCGACGGCGGAATCTCCGGGGCGTACGTGACACCGCTCTAAGCTGGGGGCCATGGTCGTACAGGCGGATGACGCGGTGTTCCGGCCGGTCCGGGCCGGGAACCCGTTCGAGGAGACGGTCGAGCGGTTGCTGCAGGCAATCAAGCTCGGCGTCGTCGTGCCTGGCGACCGGTTGCCGCCGGAGCGGGAGCTCGCGGCCCGGCTGAACGTCAGCCGGGTGACGCTCCGGGAGGCGATCCACGCACTCACCGAGGCCGGGTACGTCGAATCCCGCCGCGGCCGGTACGGCGGCACGTTCGTCAACGCGCAGCTGCCGAAACCCCGCCGTACGACCGCCAAACGCCTCGCCCGCGACCTCGCCGCCGGCCTCGACGATGCCCTCACACTGCGCCAGGTGCTGGAAACCGGCGCCGCGGAGGCCGCCGCGTCCCGCACCCTGTCAGACGCCGAACGCGACCACCTGCAACGCTGCCTGGACGAGACCGCGGCCGCGAGCCTGACCGACTACCGCCGCCTCGACTCCCGCCTGCATCTCGCCATCGCCGAGGTCACCGGCTCACCGTCCCTGCTCTCGGCCACCGCCGACGTACGCATGCGCCTCAACGAGCTCCTGGACGCGATTCCCCTGCTCGAGCGGAACATCGAGCACTCCAACCAGCAACACGGGGCCATCGTCGACGCCGTGCTGGCTGGAGATCCGGACGCCGCCCGGCACGCCATGCAGGAGCACCTGCAAGGCACAGCGGTACTACTGCACGGCTTTCTCGACTGACTCCTTGACACGTGGCCCGCCCGGCTGCCTCAATGAGCCTAAAGGTCTGGGGGGAGACCATTGAGGCGCTGTCTAGGAGGCTCGCAGTGAGTGACGAACGTACCGGCTCCGCCCCGATGACCGATGACGAGCAACGCCTGCACCAGTTGGGTTACGCCCAGGAACTGTCCCGGACGATGTCCGGGTTCTCGAACTTCGCAGTGTCGTTCACGATCATCTCGATCCTGTCCGGCTGTCTGACCCTGTACGGGTTCGGGATGAACACCGGCGGCCCGGTGATGATCGTCTGGGGCTGGCCGATCGTCGGGCTGATGACGTTGTTCGTCGGCCTCGCGATGGCCGAGGTGTGCTCGAGCTACCCGACCGCCGGCGGCCTGTACTACTGGGCCGCGAAACTCGCGCCGAGCAACGGCGCGGCCTGGTCCTGGTTCACCGGCTGGTTCAACTTCCTCGGCCAGGTCGCGGTGACGGCCGGCATCGACTTCGGGGCCGCGTTCTTCCTGAACGCGTTCCTCGACCTGCAGTGGGGTTTCACCGCCTCACCCGGCCACACGATCCTGTTGTTCGGGATCATCCTGGTGGTGCACGGCCTGCTGAACTCGTTCGGCGTGAAGCTGGTCGCGAGGCTCAACGACATCAGCGTCTGGTGGCACATCGTCGGCGTGCTCGCGATCGTCGTCGTGCTGATCGTCGTACCGGACAAGCACCAGTCGGCGTCGTTCGTGTTCGGCCACTTCGTCAACAACACCGGCTGGGGTTCGACCTTCTACGTCGCCCTGCTCGGCCTGCTGCTCGCGCAGTACACCTTCACCGGGTACGACGCGTCCGCGCACATGACCGAGGAGACGCACGACGCCGCGCGCTCCGGGCCGCGCGGGATCGTGATGTCGATCGTGGTCTCGCTCGCGGCCGGGTGGGTGCTGCTGATCGGGCTGACGTTCGCGATCCAGAACTACGACGGTTCGCTGAAGAGCGCGACCGGCGTACCGCCCGCGCAGATCTTCATCGACGCCGCCGGCGCGGTGACCGGGAAGATCCTGCTGCTGGTCGTGATCGGCGCGCAGCTGTTCTGCGGGATGTCGTCGGTGACCGCGAACTCGCGGATGATCTACGCGTTCTCGCGCGACGGCGCGCTGCCCGGGTCGAAGTTCTGGCACAAGATCAACCACCGGACCCGGACACCGACGAACGCGATCTGGCTGGCCGCCGGCGGTGCGTTCGTGCTCGGCCTGCCGTACCTGTGGAACGCGACCGCGTACGCCGCGGTGACGTCGATCGCGGTGATCGGTCTCTACATCGCGTACGTATTGCCGACGCTGCTCCGGCTGCTGCAGGGCGACAACTTCCAGCGCGGCCCGTGGCACCTCGGCCGCTGGAGCCGGCCGATCGGGATCGTCGCGATCGCCTGGGTCGTCTTCATCACGATCCTGTTCATGCTGCCGCAGGTCAGCCCGGTCACCGGTAGTACGTTCAACTACACGCCGATCGCCGTCCTCGTGGTGCTCGGCTTCGCGGCGGCGTACTGGTTCCTGTCCGCCCGCCGCTGGTTCACCGGCCCGAAGGTCCAGGGCACCGAGGCGGAGCTCGCCGCGATCGAGCGCGACCTCGAATCCATCTAGCACGCGCCCTCATGGTGCCGGGGCGCAGGCGTGCCCCGGCACCATCGTGCCGTGTTCTTTCGTCTGCGTGCTGTGATAATCCTCGAAGGTAATCCTTCGAGGAGTTCGATTGACAGACGACGAGCTGGTCGGGCGAACGGGGCTGGTCGAGCGGGCGACAAAGCAGCTCGAGACCAGCGGCAGCGTGCTGCTCTACGGTCCGACCGGTATCGGGAAGTCTGCGCTCGCCCGCGCCCTGGTCGCCGACCGGTGCCGGAAAGGCTGCCGGATCCTCAGCGCCGCGCCGTCCAACTCCGAGGCCGGCCTGCCGTACGTCACGCTCCTCGACCTGCTCTCCAGCCAGCTCGAGTTCGCCTGGCAGGTGCTGCCCGACCACCTCCGCCAGCCGCTCGAGGTGGCGCTGCTGAAGGCCAGCGCGCCGGACACGGTCCGTGACGAGCTCGCCGTACGGCTCGCTGTCCTGCACGTCCTCCGCCGCCTCGCCACCACCGGGCCGGTGCTGATCGTGGTCGACGACATCCAGTGGGTCGACCCGTCCAGCCTCGAAGTGCTCACGTTCTGTGCTCGTCGCTTGTCCGACGGCGTGCACCTGCTGGCCACCGAGCAGGTCGCCGACGGCGACCTGCCGATGATGGCCGACGCCTGCCCCGAGCCGGTCCTGCAGCTCGAAGTGCCGCCGCTGACCGAGCCCGACGTCCTCGGCCTGCTCCGCCAGCGGCTGTCCAGCCCCCTTCCGGTCCGTACGGCGCGACGCATCTTCGCCGCCAGCGCCGGCAACCCGTTCATGGCCCTCGAGCTCGGCCGGGCCGTACTGCGGCATCCGAAGAGCGTCTCGCCCAACGACCCGCTGCCGGTTTCCAGTCGCCTGAAGACCCTGCTCGGTGAGCGTCTCGCCGACACCTCCGCCACGACGCACGAGCTGCTCCTGCACGCCGCCTCGTCGCCGCGCCCGACCACGACCCAGCTGGCCCGGTCGCTGGATCGCCCGATCGACGCCGACCTGGCCGAGGCGGAGGAGCTCGGCCTGATCGACATCTCGGCCGAGCGGCTCCGCTTCACCCACCCGCTGCTGCGCGAATTCGTGTACGCCGAGGCGACGTCAGCGGACCGCCGGCGCGCGCACGCGAAGCTCGCGGCGGTCGTCGACGAGCCGGTCGAGAACGCGACCCATCGCGCACTGGCCACCCAGGCGGCCGACGTACAACTGGCGGCCGCGATCGAGGAGGCCGCCGCCGTGGCCGCCGGTCGTGGGGCGCCGGGTGCCGCCGCGACGCTGTGGCGATTGAGTGCCGAGCGGACTCCGGTGACGGAGGCCGACGAGCGGGCGCGCCGCCTGACCCGGGCCGCCGACGAGGCGGCCGCGGCCGGTCACGTGGCCGAGTCGGCCGACATGGCACAGCTCGCCGCGCAGGTCGCCACCAAACCGGAGACGAGGGTTCCCGCGTTGTTGCTGTGCGCCGACGCCGTCTGGCCGGAGCGCGACCGCCGCGTGGAGCTGCTGACCGAGGCGTTCGAGGCGGCCGCCGGCGACAAGGCGCTCGAGGCGCGGGTCCGGATCGAGCTCAGCAACAGCCACTACTTCGACCGCAATCTCGACGGCGCGCGCGAGGAGGCCCGGATCGCCGAGCAGCTCGCCCGCGAGGTCGGCGACACCGAGGCGCTGGTCGACGCTCTGAGCGCGGCCAGTTCGGTGCTGATCTCGCGGGACGCCGGCGAATCCGCGGACGCCGTGCTGCAGCAGGCGGCCGAGCTGGCGAAGGGCCTGCCGCTCACCCGGACCGCGGTGAACGCGCGCCAGATGGCCGCGATGCAGGAGCTGTTCCGCGGCCGGACCGCCGAGGCGATCACCGCGATCAATGCGCTGGCCGACGAGGTCCGCGAGCACGGCGCGATGCGCTGGCTGGCATCCGTACTGATCTCCGCGACCGCGATTCACGAGCGCAGCGGCCGCGGTGCCGAGGCGCTGGCCGCCGGGCACGAGTGCTACCAGCTGATGCAGGACATCGGCGACGAGTCCGAGGTCGGGCTGGTGGTCGCGAGCCGGGCGGAGTGGGTCGGCGGGTCGGCAGCGATGGCGCGGCAGTTCGCGGAGGCCGCGCTGGAAGGCGTCCGCCTGGTCGGGAACGACGAGTGGACCGGTCCGGCGCTGGCCGCGATCGGGATGATCGGCGTACTGACCGGCGACCCGCAGCGGGCGGTCGAGGCGTTCGACGCGATTGCGGAGTCCGGCGAGGCGGCGATGCCGTTCGACCCGGCGGTGATCCCGTGGCACGCGGACTACGCGGAGGCCCTGGTCGCGGCCGGCCGGCTGGACGACGCGGCCGCGCTGATCGCCGAGATCCGGGCCCGGGCCGAGAGCCTGGACCGCGTGGTAGTGAAGCTCGGCCTGGACCGCGCCGAGGCGCTGCTGATCGCCAAGCAGGGCGACCCGGCCGCGGCGCTGGAGCTGCTGGAGAAGTCGCTCGGTACGGCGGGGGACCGGGTCTACCCGCTCGACCTGGCCCGCGGTGAGCTGACTCGGGGCCGGATCGCCCGCCAGGCCCGGCGCCGGTCGGTCGCGCGGACCGCGTTCCTGGACGCGATCGAGCAGTTCGAGTCGTACGGCGCACCCGCCTGGCGCGAGGTCGCGGAGACCGAGCTGGCGCGGCTCGACGTACCGAGCCGGAGCCGGCAGCCGTCGGAGCTGACCGACAACGAGCAGCAGATCGTCTCGATGGTCCGCGACGGCTCCACGAACCGCGAGATCGCCGCCGCGCTGTACCTGTCGGTGAAGGCGGTCGAGTCCCAGCTGACCCGCCTGTACCGGCGCTTCGGCGTCGCGAACCGGACCCAGCTGCTCAGGATGGTCGAGCGACCCGGTAACAATGGCTGAGTGAAACTGGAACGCAAACACGCTCTCGTCCTGCTCGCCATTGCTGCCTGGAACGTCGTCACGTACGCCCGGTTCATCAAGGCGCTCGCCGACACCGAAGGGCGCCCGACCGGGTACTACGTGGCGCACACGATCCTGATCATCGTGAACTTCCTGATCGCGGCGCTGCTCGGCACCTGGGGCGTGCGCGCGTACAAGGCGGCTAAGGCCTCGCAGGCCGGGGCGCCACAAAACTCTTCGGTGTGACGCCGAGCACCTTCTTGAAGTGCCGGTTGAGGTGCGACTGGTCGTAGAACCCGGCCAGCGTCGCCACCTCGGCCGCCGGCCGCCCGTCGAGCAGGTACCGGCGCGCGAGGTCGACCCGCCGCCCGGTCAGATACCGGTGCGGCGGCATCCCGAACTCCCGGCTGAACGCCCGGACCAGATGCACCGGATGCGCATGCACGATGCGTGCCGCCTCCTCGAGGCTGATCCCGTCGGCGACACGAGCATCCAGCAACTCCCGCAACTGCCCCGCTACCCCCGCATCCCGCCGCTGTACCGCCGCTGTCACCTCTCGGGTGAGGTGCTGCTGGAGCCTCTCCTCGATGAACAGCAGACGGCTCTGGGCTTCCAGGTCTTCGCGGCCGTCCCGGAGCACCCGATGCAACTGGTGGATCCGATGGCGTAGCAGCGGGTCGACGTACTCGGGCTGATCGACCGCGGCCCCGATGAGCTGTACTCCGAGTCGATCGGGCTCCAGGTACAACACCCGCTTACGAAAACCCCCAGGGAGCACGGACCGCCCGTCGTGCGGCACATGCGGCGGCAACAACGAGACTTGCGCCTGCGCCAACCCGTGCTCGTGCCGATCCAGGTCGTACCGAACCGCACCCTCGTCCACGATCAGCACGGTCCACGCGTCGTGCGTGTGACTCGGGTACGCATGCGTCGGAAAATGCGCATGCAACACCTCGACGACCCCAGGCACCCCAGGCCGCCACGCCCGCACCTCGGCGCCACCGCTCATGGTTAGAACATACGCTCTGGGGTGTGAAGGTCTACGTGAGTGCGGACATGGAAGGCGTCACCGGGGTCGTCGACGCGGAGGACGTACAGCCGCCGGGACGGGACTACGAGCGCGCCCGGGTGCTGATGACCGAGGACGTGAACGCCGCCGTCCGCGGTGCGTACGCCGCCGGCGCCACCGACGTACTGGTGAACGACGCGCACGGCCCGATGCGCAACCTGCTGCCCGACCTCCTCGACCCGCGCGCCCGCCTCATCAAGGGCCGCCCGAAACCGATGGGCATGATCGAGGGCCTGACCCCGGAGTACGACGCCGCGCTCTGCATCGGCTATCACGCCCGCGCCGGCATCCTCGGCGTACTGAGCCACAGCTTCATGGGCCACGAGATCGAGGACATCTGGCTGGACGACCAACTCACCGGCGAAATCGGCCTCTTCCACGCCACCGCCGCCGCGTACGGCGTACCCCTGGCCCTCCTCACCGGCGACGACACCGCCTGCAACGAACTGAAAGCCTGGGACCCCACCGTCGCCACCGTCCCCGTCAAGTTCGCCAAGGACCGCTTCGCCGCCGAACTGGTCCCGGTCGCCGAAGCCCGCGAGTCGATCGAAACGACCACCACTGCCGCCCTCAGCCGCCTCCTCACGCCCGAGCGCCGTTCCGGACCCCGCACGTTGGCCGTCCGCTGGCAGTCCGCCTCGGTCGCCTCCCACCTGACCGCCATCCCCGGCGTGACCCGCCGAGACGACCGCACCGTGACTGTCGAAGCCGACATGCTCCACCTCTACCGCCTCTTCAACCTCTTCCTCCGCGTCTGCACAGCCGTCACCTCGAACCCGCCGTACTGCTGAATGGGTTGGAGATCGGGGACTTAGACGGGCAGGATCTGAACCGTGGGTCGGTCGGAAATCCTGTCTATCGGTTATGAGGGGCGCAGCCAGCAGGATCTGCTGGCTACTTTGACAAGCCATGGTGTCACCGTGGTTGTCGATGTTCGGCTCAACCCGATCAGCCGCAAGCCGGGTCTGAGCAAGACTCGTCTCGCCGAGGCGTTGGCGGCGGCCGGCATCGAGTACCGGCATCTGAAAGCGCTCGGGAATCCGCGGACGAACCGCAGCCCGTTCCACGAGGGCAGGATCGCCGAGGGCTGCGACGAGTTCCGAAAGTTGCTCGCCGCGCCGGAGGCGGAGTCCGCGCTCCAGCAGATCGTCAACGCGAGCCGGCACACCAAGCTCGCCGTGCTGTGCTTCGAGAAGAGCCACGACCACTGCCATCGGCAAATAGTCGTTGACGAGGTCGACAGTCGAGAATCGCGCGACATCACCTACGTCTAGAACGGGCTGTTAAGAACGTACAAGACCGTCGTCGCTCGGGACCGGCAGGCTTCTGGTTGTGGAAAAGTTTGATACGAAGATTGCTGTGTTGTTGCGGGATGATCTGGCTGTTTGGCAGCGGTTGAATGTGGCGGCGTTTCTGGTGAGTGGGATTGCCGGTACGCATGCCGAGGTGGTCGGTGAGCCGTACGAGGATGCGGACGGCGTGCGGTACTTGCCGATGTTCCGGCAGCCGGTGATGGTGTTCGAGGGGGCCAAGGAGTTCATGGTCACCGCGCACCGGCGGGCGTTGGACCGGGGGATCGAGCACTCGGTGTTCACCCAGGACTTGTTTGCTACCGGCAACGACCACGACAACCGCGCGGCGGTGAAGGCGGTCCCGACCGCCGACCTCGACCTGGTCGGAATCGCTTTCTACGGCCCGAAGAACGCCGTCGACAAAACCCTCAAAGGCGCCACCAAGCACCACTGAGCAGATACCGCTCGGCTGCGGATGGCCGGAGTCGGTCGGCTCACGGTCAGCCGGACGATCCTGCGATTCGGCCTCGACGGCCGTGTCACACGCTCGCGGTAGATCACCCGCGTCGAGGTACGAGGTCGCGAGGGAGATCCTGCAGAAAGCGCGGCTTCGTGGATGCAGCTCCGATGACCCGCCGAGAGCAAGCTTCGCGTGCCGCTCGGTATCTTTCGGCACTCGGAGAGCAATGAAGCAGTGAGCGAGTTCGTCTTGGAGTTCTGCCTCATCGAAGTACTCGATCCACGCCGGCTCGTCACCGTCCGAGCTTTCGCGAAGTCCGTCTCCGCTTGCTTGATCATCCGCAGACAAGCGCGTTTGTCACCAATACTTGCCAGGCCTCGGGCTTCCATAGCCGCGTACATCGCTCGGATCCGGGGCGTGGCTTGGCCGCCTGCTCCGAGCGCGGCAGCCCTCGCCAAGTCCACAGCCTCTTGGTGCTCGCCGAGGTAGAAAGCTGTGGAACGACATCGAGGCGACCCACCGCTTCTGGATCCGAGCGGGTCGACCCGCCAGGGAGCGCTACCAACTGAAGCTCACCCGGTCACATCAGTACGTCGTACTCGACGAGTCCTCGACGCCGATCCACGACTTGCTCGTGCCAAGCCACTGATTCACCAACGACTGACTTAGCGGCTATTCAGAAGTCACCAGGCAAACCCCCGCCTACCCGATAAAGCCAGCAACCACTCTAATCTCTCTTTTTTCTTTATCTTCTGTTCTTCCGTTGTCTACCTCGCCTGCCTCGCGTCCCATTTGAACTAACGGGGCGCGAACTTCGACCAGGTGTTGCCGCCGTCGGTGCTCAGGACGACCTCTGTCGTGCGGCGGCGCGGCACCTCGAAGCCGTACATCAGCTTCTCGTCACCCTCGAGGTCGGCGAGGTCGCCCGGATTGGCGTCGAGGAGCTTCGCGGACCCGTCCTGGATCCGGTACAGCCGCGGCCGGGCGCCGACGGCACCGCCGAGCATCAGCGCCGTACCGTCGTCGAGCGCCAGCGGTGGCACGTCCAGGCTCGGCGGCGGGTTCTGTACGGTCTTCCAGTTGGCGCCGCGGTCGGTGGAGATCTCCATCTTCGCCACGGCCTGCCCGGTGGCGGTGACGGCGACCTGCGTGGTCAGCAGCGTCTTGCCATCGGGGCTGACGGCGAGCCGGCCGAGCTGGTTGTGGGTGTCGAGCGAGCGCGAGCCCCAGGTCTGCCCGCCGTCGTCGGTCCAGACGATGTCTGTGCGCCCGATACCGGTCAGCATCCAGCACCGCCCGGTCCCGTCACACACCGGCGACCGAGTACCGCGGCCCTCGAGCATCCGGACCGTCGAGTCCTCCGGGTCCACCACGACGATCCGGCCCGGCACGATCTGGTCGCTGAGCACCTCGTTCTTGCCGAACGTCGTGGTCGGCAGCCGGTACCGGAGCTTGGTCAGCAGCGGTCCGTCGTACGTCAGCCGGTACATCATCGTCGCGCCGCCCTCGAGCGTGCCCTCCGGCGGCGGCGCGATCGCGATCGCCTCGGTACCGGACCGCAGCGTCACGTACGGCACCGGCCACTCCGGCGCGGTCGCGCGCGAGCCGTCCCGGTCGACCACCGCGGCGTACTTGCAGGTCGGGCCGCTGGTGCAGTCCGACCAGCCGGCCGCCCAGCGGTTCCGGGTGACCATCGTGATCGACAGCACCTGGGCGCGCTTCGAGGTCACCACGGTGGTGCCGGGTGCGCCGACAGCGGCCGGTTCGACCACGATCGGCTTGTCCGCGACCGGTCCCGGCGCGGACAGGTGGAGTACGGCGAGCACGATCGACGTCAGCGCCGCTAGTACGCCGACGACCAGCACCGGCGGCATGCTCCGGGGGAGCCCGCAGCGCTCCAGCAGCTCCACCAGGCGACGGTAGAAGCGGTCGGAGAATTCGCGCAGGCGTGGCTCCACTGTCACCCCCCAAGGGCAGAGATCTCCCCCGCCAGGCAGGGTCAGGTCGGCGGCAGAATCTTACAGGGAGTCAGGAGCAGGCTTACACGCGGCGGAAAATGAGCGCTCGTTTGACTTCCTGGATCGCCTTGGTGACCTCGATGCCGCGCGGGCAGGCCTCGGTGCAGTTGAAGGTGGTCCGGCAGCGCCAGACACCTTCCTTGTCGTTCAGGATCTCCAGCCGCTGCTCGGTGCCCTCGTCCCGGCTGTCGAAGATGAACCGGTGCGCGCCGACGATCGCCTGCGGGCCGAAGTACTGCCCGTCGGACCAGAACACCGGGCAGGACGTCGTACACGCCGCGCACAGGATGCACTTGGTGGTGTCGTCGAAGCGGTCCCGGTCGGCCTGCGACTGGATCCGCTCCCGGGTCGGCTCGTGGCCGCTGGTGACCAGGAACGGCATCACCGAGCGGTACGCCTCGAAGAACGGGTCCATGTCGACGACCAGGTCCTTGAGCACCGCGAGCCCCTTGATCGGCTCGACGGTGATCTCCTTGTCCGGGTTCAGGTCCTTGATCAGCGTCTTGCAGGCCAGCCGGTTCCGGCCGTTGATCCGCATCGCGTCCGAACCGCAGACGCCGTGCGCGCAGGACCGCCGGAACGTCAGCGTACCGTCCTGCTCCCACTTGATCTTGTGCAGCGCGTCCAGCACCCGGTCGGTCGGCTGCAGCGTGACGGAGTACGTCTTCCACTCCGCCTCGGCTGTCACCTCGGGGTTGTACCGGAGGATCTTGACCTTCACGTCCATCAGTACTTGCGCTCCATCGGCTTGTAGCGGGTCTGCACGACCGGCTTGTAGTCCAGCCGGATGTTCACGGCGCCGTCGGCATCGACCTCGCGGTAGGCCATCGTGTGCCGCATGAAGTTGACGTCGTCGCGCTTGTCGTAGTCCTCGCGGAAGTGCCCGCCGCGGGACTCCTTACGTGCCAGCGCGCCCACCACCAGGACCTCGGCCAGGTCGATCAGGAAGCCCAGCTCGACGGCCTCGAGCAGGTCGGTGTTGAACCGCTTGCCCTTGTCCTGCACGGCGACGTTCGCATAGCGCAGCTTGAGCGCCTCGATGTCGGTGAGCGCCTGCTTCAGCGAGCCCTCGGTCCGGTACACCTGCGCGTTCAGGTCCATCGTCGCCTGCAGGTCGGACCGGATCGCGGCGATCCGCTCGTCACCGGTCGAGTTCCGCAGCCCTTCGACGAGGTCGACGACGTACGCCGCCGGGTCCTCGGGCAGCTCCTCGAACGACGCGGTCTCGGCGTACTCCGCCGCCGCGATCCCGGCCCGCCGGCCGAACACGTTGATGTCCAGCAGCGAGTTCGTCCCCAGCCGGTTCGCGCCGTGGACGGACACGCAGGCGACCTCACCCGCGGCGTACAGGCCCGGGATCACGTCGTCGTTGTTGGCCAGGGCCTCGCCGCGGATGTTGGTCGGGATGCCGCCCATCGCGTAGTGCGCGGTCGGGAACACCGGGATCTGCTCGGTGTACGGCTCCACGCCCAGGTAGGTCCGCGCGAACTCGGTGATGTCCGGCAGCTTCGCGTCGATGTGCGCGGGCTCCAGGTGGGTCAGGTCGAGCATCACGTAGGCGCCGTCCGGACCGCAGCCGCGGCCCTCGCGGACCTCGTTCGCCATCGCGCGCGCGACCATGTCCCGCGGCGCCAGGTCCTTCACGGTCGGCGCGTACCGCTCCATGAAGCGTTCGTTGTCCTTGTTCCGCAGGATGCCGCCCTCGCCACGGGCCGCCTCCGACAGCAGTACGCCGAGACCCGCCAGGCCGGTCGGGTGGAACTGGAAGAACTCCATGTCCTCCAGCGGCAGGCCCTTGCGCCAGACGATGCCCATGCCGTCACCGGTCAGGGTGTGCGCGTTGGACGTGGTCCGGAACACCTTGCCGAAACCGCCGGACGCGAAGATCACCGACTTGGCGGAGAACACGTGCAGCTCGCCGGTGGCCAGCTCGTACGCGACCACGCCGCTCGCCTTGCCGTCGGTCATCAGCAGGTCGAGAACGTAGTACTCGTTGAAGAACTCGACGTTCTGCTTGATGCACTGCTGGTACAGCGTCTGCAGGATCATGTGACCGGTACGGTCGGCCGCGAAGCACGAACGCCGTACGACGGCCTCGCCGTGGTTGCGGGTGTGCCCACCGAAGAACCGCTGGTCGATCTTGCCCTCGGCGGTCCGGTTGAACGGCAGGCCCATCTTCTCGAGGTCGAGAACCGCGTCGACGGCCTCCTTGCACATCACCTCGGCCGCGTCCTGGTCGACCAGGAAGTCACCACCCTTGACCGTGTCGAAGGTGTGCCACTCCCAGTTGTCCTCCTCGACGTTGGCCAGCGCGGCGCACATGCCGCCCTGGGCCGCGCCGGTGTGCGACCGGGTCGGGTAGAGCTTGGTCAGTACCGCGGTCCGGGTGCGCTTGCTCGACTCGAGCGCGGCGCGCATCCCGGCGCCGCCCGCGCCGACGATGATGACGTCGTACTGGTGCTGCTGCATCAAGATCCTTTATTTGCAGACCGACAACGTGGAGTTGGGGTCGAGGCAGGGGTCGAAGGTGAAGATCACCAGGGTGCCGAGCACCACGATCACGATCGCGGCGGTGATCAGCAGGGCCTTGAGCCAGAACCGGGTCTGGTCCTTCTCGGCGTAGTCGTTGATGATCGTGCGCAGGCCGTTGGTGCCGTGCAGCATTGCCAGCCACAGCATCAGCAGGTCCCAGACCTGCCAGAGCGGGTTGGCCCACTTGCCGGCCACGAAGCCGAAGTCCAGCGCGGTGATCCCGCCGCCGAGCATCAGGTTCACGAACAGGTGGCCGAGCACCAGGATCACCAGGGCGAGCCCGGACAGCCGCATGAACAGCCAGCTGTACAGCTCGAAGTTGGTCCGGCCCAGCCGGCGGCCGGAGCTACTGCGGGGTGCGGCGATGTCGGTCATCTCAGCCTCCGAAGACGTGCGAGAGGTGACGGATGACGAACGGCACGAACAGCACCACCCAGAGCACCAGCACGCCGATCATCAGCTGCCGCTGGTAGCGCGGGCCCTTGGCCCAGAAGTCCACCAGGATCAGCCGGATGCCGTTGAACGCGTGGAACAGGATCGCGGCCACCAGGCCGACCTCGAGCAGGCCGACCACCGGGTTCTTGTAGGTGCCGATGACCTCGTTGTACGCGTGCGGGGAGACGCGGACCAGCGCGGTGTCCAGCACGTGCACCAGCAGGAAGAAGAAGATCCCGACACCGGTGATCCGGTGCGCGACCCATGACCACATACCCTCCCGGCCGCGGTAGAGCGTGCCGGCTGGTTTGCTGGGCAAACCCGTCCTCCGATCGGACCCGAGAACCTGGCGAAATCCAGGTCGGTTCGATGCTAGTCCCGCCGTACCGGCCGAAATGTCCCGCCTGGTGTGAGATCCGTCGCGTCGGTGGCCCAGCGCCGTGACCGGCGAGTGGCCCTCGACGGCGTGCTTGACTTCAACTTCACTTGAGTTCGTTGACTGCTGGGCATGAGAGACGAGGGGAAGAACACGGTGAGTTTCTGGATCTGTGCGACCTGTGCCGTCGAGCACTCGGAGCAGGTCGAGGTGTGCGCGATCTGCAACGACGAGCGGCAGTGGGTGCCGGCCGACGGGCAGCACTGGACCACGCTCGACGAGTTGGCCGGTACCGAGGTGACGATCGACGAGGTGGAGCCCGGCCTGTACGGCATCCGCTCGAAGCCGCCGGTCGGGATCGGGCAGCAGTCGATGCTGTTGACAACCAACGAGGGCAACCTGCTCTGGGACCCGATCGGCTACCTGGACGACGACGCCGTCGCCCGGGTCCGCGAACTCGGCGAGGTGGTCGCGATCATCGCCAGTCACCCGCACATGTACGGCGTCCAGGTCGAGTGGAGCCACCGGCTGGGAGACGTTCCTGTCTATGTCGCGGAGGCGGACAAGGAGTGGGTGGCCCGCCACGACCCGGTGATCCGCACCTGGTCCGGCGAACTCACGCCGCTACCCGGGGTGACCGTTCTGCAACCCGGCGGTCACTTCCCCGGCAGCGCGGTGGTCCACTGGGCGAACGGTGCCGACGGCAAGGGAGTGATCCTCTCCGGCGACACCATCTTCGCCAACCCCGACCGCACCTCGGTCAGCTTCATGCGCAGCTACCCCAACCGCATCCCACTGTCCGGCGCGGTCGTCGACCGGGTAGCCCGCTCCCTCGACCCGTTCGAGTACGACCGCCTCTACAACAACTTCGGCGCCTCCATCCCCACCGACGCCAAAGCCGTCGTCCGCCGCTCCGCCGACCGCCACGCCGCCTGGGTCCGCGGCGACTACGACCACCTGACCTGAGACGCGTACCGACCAACGGGTAGTGGTGCCACCAGCGGGTTGGGCGCACGCTCGGCGTTCAGCACCGATGGGCGCTGAACGGGATCACTACCCGTCCTTCGGTACAGCTCAGGCCGCGAGGCGGGTCTGGGCGAGGCGGTTGTGGAGGGCGAGCATGCGTTGGACGCAGGTGTCCCAGGTGTAGAGCTCGGCTCGGCGGCGGGCTGCTTGGCGGCGGCCGGGGAGGTTTGTCAGGGCGAGGACGGCGTTGGCGAGGTCGGCGGGGTTTGCCGGGGCCCAGCGGGCGCAGGTTTCGTCGACGAGTTCGCGGGCGCCGCCGGTGTTGGCGGTGACGACCGGGGTGCCGGCCGCGAGGGCTTCGAGGACGGCGAGGCCGAAGGTTTCGCCGGGGCAGACGGAGAGGGCGATGTCGGCTTCGGCGAGGTGTTTGGCGAGGGTACGGCGGCCGTCGACGTACCCGTGGAAGTGCACCGGCGCGTCTCCGGCGATCTCCAGCAGTTCGTCGAGGTGTGGGCCGGTGCCGTACACGTCCATCCGGAGGTCGACGCCGCGGCGGTGCAGTTCGGCAGCTGTGGCTACCGCGAGGTGCGGGCTCTTCTCCCGGGACAGGCGCCCGGCGTGGACGAGCTTCAGTACGCCGTCGTCCACAGGCTGACCAAGCGAAGGGTGGAACGTGTCCAGGTCGACCCCGAGCGGGATCCGTACGAGCGGTGTCGTCACCTCGTCGAACTCGGCCGCGGCGTAGCGCGACGTCACCACGACCGCGTCGTACGTCCGGCCGAGGATCTTGTACAGCGCAGACACCGTAGCGACCACGCCGAGTTGGCTGTACTTGACGCCGTCCGCACCCCACCGCTGCGTGACCCCGCCGAGCATCCGGCCGGGACGCAGTACGTCGTTCCCGCCCAGCTGACCCGGCCGCGCCGCGCCGAGCGCGAGCATCGCGTCCAAACGCTCGTGGCTGAACAGGACGGTGCCGATGTCGTTGCGCCGGGCCCAGCGGGCGACCGGGAGCAGCGTCGACTTGTCGGAGATCTCGACCGTGGTCGGCCGGAACTTCTTCAGGATGTCGATCACGGTCCACGGGTTGGTGATGAGCCGGTACCCGCCGCTCACCTTCGGCGCCTTCACCCGGACGACCGTGCCGAGTTCGGTCTCGATCACCACGTCCTTCTCCCCGGGCGTGATCACGATCCGCTCGGCACCGGCCTCGACGTACCCCTGCCCGACGTGTTCGATCGCGGTCCGCATCCCCCCGGACGTCGGCCCCACGAAGTTCGCGAGCTGGGCGATCCTCAGCCCATTCATGCGACCCGCCGTACGGCCGCGGCGTCCCGGAGTACTTCGGCGTAGTGGCGGTCGACCAAGTCGTCGACGACAGCCGCCCAGGTACGGGACTGGACCCGCTCCAGTCCGTTCGCGGCCATCCGACCGCGCGCCGTCGGGTGGTCGAGCAGCGTCCGTACGGCGTCCCGCAGCGAACCGGGCTGCCCCGGTTCGAACAACAGGCCGTTCTCGCCCGGGTGGATCAGGTCGAGCGGACCGCCCGCGGCCGGGCCGACGGTGGCGACCCCGGATGCCTGCGCCTCTTGGATCGTCTGGCAGAACGTCTCGTGCTCGCCGGTGTGCACGAACACGTCCAGCCCGGCGAAGATCGACGCCAGGTCGGTGCCCCGGCGCATCCCCAGAAAGGTTGCCGTGGGCAACGCATTCTCCAGCGCGGCGCGGTCCGGGCCGTCGCCGACGATCACGATCCGGCAGTCCAGGTCGGTCAGCTCGGCGAGCCGCCGGACCTTCTTCTCCGCGGCGAGCCGGCCGACGTACCCGACGATCGGCTTCCCGTCGGGCGAGATCTCCCGGCGCCACTCGGCGTCGCGGTGCGACGGGTCGAACAGGTCGAGGTTCACGCCACGGCCCCACCGGTACACCCGCGGTACGCCGCGCTGTACGAGCGCGTCGACGGCCGACGTCGACGGCGCCAGCGTGCGGTCCGCGCGGGAGTGGGTGCGGCTCACCCAGCGCCAGATGCCCCGGTCCGCGGCGGCGTACCAGGGGTACTGCCGGGCGAAGCCGGCGATGTCGGTCTGGAAGATCGCGACCGTCGGTACCCCGAGCCTGCGGGCCGCGCGCAGCCCGTACGCCCCGATGATGAACGGCGACGCGAGATGGACGAGGTCCGGACGGAAGTCGGCCATCGCGCGCTCGATCGACGGATCCGGCAGGCCGACCGGGTACTCCTTGTAGCCCGGCGTCCGGAAGCTGCGGGCACGCAGCACCGGTACGTCGGCGTAGCTGTCGGGGCCCGGCCCCGGGGCGATGATCAGCAGGTCGTGCCCGCGGGCGCGGAGCCGGTCGGCGACGTGCCGAGCCGTGTTCGCGACGCCGTTGATCTGCGGCAGGAAGGTCTCGGCCACCATCACGATTCGCACACTTCGAAGGTTCCGCACCGCTCATGAACCCTGGGCGACGCTCTCGTGACACGGCGTCGATACCCTGTCGACGGATCAAGGGCCGCCGGGTGGCCACTCGGTGACCACCCGGCGGATGCTCGGGTCAGCTGAGCGGCTGCGCCGCCTGGACGAACTCGTTGGTGTAGGTCTTGCTGAGGTCGATCGACTTGCCCTTCACCTTCGGGTTGAAGGCGCCGAGCACAGCCAGGCAGGTCTTCGGCCCGTCGGCCGGCATGATGCCGGTCGGGTTGAAGATGCCCTTCTCGCTGGCCAGCGCGGCTGTGTACGCGGCCTTGCCGATCCCCGCGTAGTAGTCCGGCGGCATCATGTCGGCGATCTGCGCGGCGGTGTGCGTCTGGATCCACTTCAGCGTCGCGACGTACGCGTTCACGAGCTTCTGTACGACGTCCTTGTGCGCCTGCACCCAGCTGGTCTGCATGTACAGCGAGGTCGCCGGATACGTGCCGCCGAGCGACTTCTTCGCCCCGGCCGCGGTCCGCATGTCCTCGATGACGTACGCCGTCTTGTCCTTGAGCAGCTTCGAGACGGTCGGTTCCGTGGTCATGCCGCAGTCGATCTGCTTGTGCTGCATGGCGGCGATGAACGTGTTGCCCGCCTGGACGCCGATCCGGGTGGTCTGCGACGGGTCGATGCCGTTCTGCGTACCGAGGTACTGGGTCAGGAAGTCGGTGGACGAGCCCACGTCGGTGATCCCGAGATGCCGGCCCTTCCAGTCCTTCGGGCTGTTCACGGTCCCCTTCAGGTCCGATCGGCACAGCTCGACCTCGCCCGGCACCTGCAGCATCGAGACGACCGACTCGGCGCTCTGGTCCTGCGCCCGCAGCGCGATCGTGTGGTCGTAGAACCCGCCGGTGCCCTGGACCTTGCCTGCCATCATCTCGGTGGTCGCGTCGACACCGGCGCCCTCGCCGATCAGGCTGACGTTCACGCCGGCCTTGTCGTAGTAGCCGAGCTGCTTGGCCAGCATGAACGGCAGGTAGATCTGCTTGTCCAGTCCACCGACCATGATCGTGACCTTCTCGCCACTGGCACTGCTGCTCGATCCGGCGACCACCTGCCCGGATCCGCCCTGCGCATTGTTGGCACAACCAGCGATCCCGAGGGTGACGGCGCACGCGATCGAGATGACCACCGCGGTACGTGTTCTCATGACTTTCTCCTTCTGTGATGGGTGGTTCAGACCGCGGCGAGGTCGGCGTCGCCGAGCTGCGCCGGGCGCCAGCGCAGCAGCCGCCGCTCCAGCCGGGTGATCAGGAATTCGGCCAGCAGCGCGACCACGGCCATCAGCACCATGCAGGCGAGCACGCCGCTCTGGTTGAAGTTGCCTTGGGCCGTCTTGATCAGCATTCCGAGGCCGCGTTCGGCGCCGAGGAACTCGCCGACGATCGCGCCGATGATCGCGAAGCCGAAGCTGACGTGCAGGCTGGCGAGGATCCAGGTGAAGGCCGACGGCAGCACGACCTGGCGGGTGACCTGCCAGCGGGACGCGCCGAGCAGCCGCGCGTTGGCGAGCAGGTTCCGGTCGACCTCGCGGGTGCCCTGGAAGGCGTTGAAGAACACGCCGAAGAAGACCAGCACGATCACCAGCAGCACCTTCGAGGTGAGGCCGAGCCCGAACGCCACCAGGAACAGCGATCCGAGCACGATCCGCGGGATCGAGTTCATCACCTTGATGTACGGCGCCAGTACGTCGGACAGCAGCCGGCTGCGGCCGAGCGCGATACCGGCCACGACACCCGCGAGCACCCCGATGACGAAGCCGATCACGGCTTCCTCCATGGTGACGAAGATCTGCTCGCCGAGGCTGCCCTGCGCGGTGCCCTGGGTGATCCAGGTGACGATCTGCGACCACACCGCACTGGGCTGACCGAAGAAGAACGGGTCGATCAGCTTGGTCCGGGCGGCCAGTTCCCAGCCGCCGAGCCACAGCACCAGGACGCCGATCCGCAGCCCCAGGACCAGCCGGCGGCGCGGCGTCCAACCCCTCCGGGTGCTCCGGGGGCTCATGCCGCCACCCCGATCGCGGTACTGCGGGCGTACGCCTCCGCGACCTCGGCGCGCAACGCCTCCCAGATGTGCCCGTACAGTGCGACGAACTGCGGATCGAAGCGGATTTCCTGCACGACTCGCGGCCGCGGCAGGTCGATGGTGAACTCCGCCTTCACCGTGCCCGGTCCTGCCGTCAGTACGACGACCTTGTCGGCGAGCGCGATCGCCTCTTCCAGGTCGTGCGTGACGAACACGACGGCAGGCTTCGTCTGGTCCCACAACGACAACAGTTCGGTCGACATGATCGCGCGGGTCTGCACGTCGAGGGCGCTGAACGGCTCGTCCATCAACAGGATCCGGGGCTGGTTGATCAATGACTGCGCCAGCGCTACCCGCTTACGCATCCCGCCGGACAGTTGGTGCGGGTACCGGTCCTCGAAGCCCGCCAGGCCGACCCGGCGAAGCCAGTCCCTGGCCTGCGTCCGGGCATCGGCCTTCGGCGTACCGCGGAACAGCGGTCCCGCGGCGACGTTGTCCAGCACGCTCTTCCACGGGAACACCGCGTCCTGCTGGAAGACGAACCCGGTCGTCGGGGCGATACCGGTCACCGGGCGGCCGTCCACCAGGACCTCGCCCGCCGACGGTTGCTCCAGCCCCGACACCAGCGTCAGGGTGGTGGACTTGCCGCAGCCGGTCGGACCGACGACCGCACAGAACTCGCCGTCCGCAACGGTCAGATCCAGGTCCTTGAGCGCGGTGTAGGTCCCGCCGTCGGCGGTGCGGAATCTCTTGGTCACCCCGCGTAGCTCGATGGCCGTCATGGTGTGCTCCTTCAGTCGTGAGTGGCGTCACACTAGGGAGCAGACGGCAACGGCTGGAACCCTTGTCCGCGTTGCGCAAGTTAGTCGCGATAGCCGTGGTTTTGTGCGTTCTTCTCAGCCACGCTGGGGTGATCGCCGGACGGCTGGAAGGAGGTGGCCATGAGATCTCAGTTGCGATTTCACCGGGCCACTTTGGCTTCCCGGATCCTGATCGCCGTGCTCGCGATCGTCGGAGCGACGATGGCCGCAGGCCTGGCGCTGTACGTGTCGGTGACGCGGGAGACGGCCGACCGCAACGCCGAGGAACGGGCCGCGAGCATCGCCACCTCGGTAGCAGATCTGCCGCTGGTGGCCCAGGCAATGACCGATCCCGGCTCGCGCGCCGAGCTGCGGACCGCCGCCGACCGGGTGGTGGCCGACACCGGGGCGTCGTACGTCGTCGTGATCGGCGCGGACGGCGTGCGGTACACGCACCCGATCGCTGCCCTGATCGGCCAGAAGGTCGAGGAGCCGGTGGTGGCGCTCGACGGCCGGGTGCACACCGGGGTCGACATCGGCAGCCTGGGCCGGTCGGCGAATGCGCGGGTCCCGGTCCGGAACGCTGCCGGTACGCCGATCGGCGAGGTCTCGGTCGGCATCCGGGAGAGCGATGTCTCGGCCCGGGTCAGCCAGGTGGTCTGGCCGGTCGTCTTCTACACCGCGCTGGTGCTCGCGATCGGGGTCGCGGCGTCGCTGATCCTGGCGCGGGCGATCAAGCGGGTCACGTTCGGCCTCGAACCCGCGGAGATCGTCGCAATGGTGCAGGAACGCGAGGCGATGCTGCACGGCATCCGGGAAGGCGTGATCGCGTTCGACCCGGGCGGCCGGGTGAACGTGCTGAACGACGAGGCCCGCCGGCTGCTCGAGCTGCGCGGCGCGCAGCTGGGTCAACGGCTCGAGGAGCTGGTCCCGCCCGGGAGACTGCGCGACCTGTTGTCGGGCGCGGTCGAGGGCAGTGACGTGGTCGTTGTCACCGACAACAATCTGCTGGTGCTGAACCGGATGCCGGTGATCGTTGCCGGCCGCAACGCGGGCTGGGTGGTGACGATTCGCGACCGCACCGAGCTCGAGGCCCTGGTCCGCCAGCTCGACTCCGTGGAGGCGCTGACCACGGCGTTGCGGGCGCAGGAACACGAGTACTCGAATCGCCTGCACGTGCTGTCGGTGCTGCTCGGGATCGGCGAGGTCGAGGAGGCCACGGCGTACGCCGAGCAGGTGATCGGGCAGTCCTCGCTGGCCGCCGATGTCGTACGGTCCCGGATCGCGCCGCCGGTGGTCGCGGCGCTGCTGATCGCGAAGACGACGGTGGCTGCCGAGCGGGACGTCGAGGTGCGGCTCGCGGCCGGCAGCGAGTTGCCCGCCGCGGACCTCGACTACACGCCATTGCTGACGGTCCTCGGCAACCTGATCGACAACGCGATCGATGCCGTCTCCGCTGCCCCGACGTCGGCCCATCCCCGCGGCCGGGTCACCGTCGAACTGGACGGCAGTACGACCGACGTCCACCTGGTGGTTGCCGACACCGGCCCGGGGATTCCGGCCGAGCGGCTGGACGACGTGTTCGTGGACGGCTACTCCACCAAGGAACCGCGGGCCGGTGGGATGCGGCGCGGGGTCGGCCTTGCGCTCGTACACCGGCTGGTACGGCGGGCCGGTGGGACGATCAGCGTGACGTCGCCGGGAGGGGCGCGGTTCGAAGTGCGGCTGCCGCTGCACAGCCGGGCGAAGGAGACGGTGTCGTGATCCGGACGCTGGTCGTCGACGACGACTTCCACGTCGCGCACGCGCACGCCCGGAGCGTCGCGAAGGTGCCAGGGTTCGACGTCGTCGGCGAGGCGCATTCGGCGGCCGAGGCACACGACCTGGTTGTCTCGCGCCGGCCGGACCTGTTGCTGCTCGACATGTACCTCCCGGACCGGACCGGTCTCGACCTCGTCCGCCAGTTGGCGGCCGAGTCGACAGGATCGTCAGGGACCGGCGTACCGGACTTCATCCTGATCACCGCGGCCCGCGACATCGAGTCGGTCCGCGCGGCGATCCAGCTCGGCGCGATCTACTACCTGGTGAAGCCGTTCGCGTTCCCGGCGCTGCGGGAACAGCTCGAGGCGTACCAGCACTGGCGGCTGCGGCTCAGCGAGGCGCGGGAGGCCGACCAGGACACCGTCGACACGCTGTACAGCATGCTCCGCTCACCGGCCGCCGACGCCCGCCAACGGCGCCGGCTGCCGGCCACGATGGCACGCGTGCTCGACACCGTGTCCGGCGCCGCGACGGCCATCAGCGCGGCCGACGTCGCGGAAGCTCTCGGCGTCAGCCGCCCGACGGCCCAGCGCTACCTGGCGATCCTGGTCCAGCGCGGCCTGCTCGACCTCGACCTCGCCTACGGCGCCACCGGCCGCCCCGAACACCGCTATTCGGCCCGTCGCCGCTGACCCGCACCGAGGCTGTGTTCGGTTGGCTCGCCGATACCCTCACCGATCTGGCGGGTGATCCGGACGAGCACCTGTCGCCCCAAGCCCTGGCGTGCCAACGCGACCTGCCGATCCGGTGACGGTGGGCTCAGGGGGCGATGAGGGGGACGGTGGGGAAGTAGGTGAGGTAGCGCTTGGCGTCGCGGGTGAGGAGGCGGTGGCCGGCGATCGCGGCGTGGGCTCCGATGTAGAAGTCCGCGAGTGGTGAACGGCGAGATCCCCCGCGGCGGCGGTAGGCGACGTACGCCTTCCCGGCCAGGAAGCCCGCATCGAAGGGCAACGGTTCGCGTCGCAGCTCGGCGTCGTTCAGCACTTCGTCGAGCTCCTCGATGGAGCCGAAGTCGACGGATACCTCGGCGTACACGATGGGGTTGATCACGAGTGGTCCCTCGTCGCCTGCCCGGGTGAGCGCATCCTCCGACCAGTCGGCCCACTTCGGGTCGTCGGTGGTCAGGTCGAGGATGACGCAGGCATCGACGAGTGTTGTCGGGGGCCGGACGAGCGAGAGGTCATTCCTCGCCACGCAACAGCTCCATGATCTCGTCGGTGCTCATTCCGCTGCTACCCCGACCGCGCAGTCGTGCGGCGGCTCGCCGGCCGTGCGACCGGTCGGACTTCACGCGGACCAGCTGTACCGCGTTCCCACGGACCACGAACTCCACCTCATCGCCCTCGTGCAGTCCCAGGTGCTCGCGGATCTCCACCGGCACGGTCAGCTGTCCCTTCGGGCGGAGCTTCATCGGCCACCTCCTCAGTAGGAATCCAACCTGTAGGAATCGTACCGCGGTCCGAGGTGCTGGATGTCACGGAGTCCGTGCATACCAGTGGGGTGCTGGTTCGGAATACGGTGGGGGGATGAGTCATCGCAGCGAGTCGGGGTTCGAGTTCGCGCCGGTGTACGGGCCGTTGGACGGGTTCGATCCGGCGAGCAAGCTCGGGGAGCCGGGCGAGTACCCGTACACCCGGGGCGTGTACCCGACGATGTACACGCAGCGCCCGTGGACGATGCGGCAGTACGCCGGGTTCGGGACCGCGGCCGAGTCGAACCAGCGGTACCACCAGCTGATCGACCACGGCACGATGGGACTGTCCGTCGCGTTCGACCTGCCGACCCAGATGGGGTACGACTCCGACGCGCCGATCGCGCACGGCGAGGTCGGCAAGGTCGGCGTGGCGATCGACTCGATCGACGACATGCGGGTGCTGTTCGACAAGATCCCGCTGGACCAGGTGTCCACCTCGATGACGATCAACGCACCGGGATCCGTCCTGCTGCTGCTGTACCAGTTGGTCGCCGAGGAGCAGGGCGTGGCCGGCGACAAGCTCACCGGCACGATCCAGAACGACGTACTGAAGGAGTACATCGCCCGCGGCACCTACATCTATCCGCCGAAGGAGTCGCTGCGGCTGATCAGCGACATCTTCGCGTACTGCAAGGCCGAACTGCCGCGCTGGAACACGATCTCGATCTCCGGCTACCACATGGCCGAGGCCGGCGCGACGCCCGCGCAGGAGATCGCGTTCACGCTGGCGAACGGGATCGCGTACGTGCGCGCCGCGCTCGCGTCGGGCCTGGACGTGGACGAGTTCGCGCCGCGGCTGTCGTTCTTCTTCGTCGCCCGGACCACGCTGCTCGAAGAGGTCGCGAAGTTCCGGGCCGCGCGGCGGATCTGGGCGCGGGTGATGCGTGACGTGTTCGGCGCAAAGAACCCGAAGTCGCTGATGCTGCGCTTCCACACCCAGACGGCCGGCGTCCAGTTGACCGCGCAGCAGCCCGAGGTCAACCTTGTCCGGGTCGCCATCCAGGGCCTGGCCGCGGTCCTCGGCGGCACCCAGTCGCTGCACACGAACTCGTACGACGAGGCGATCGCGCTCCCCACCGAGAAGGCCGCCCGGCTCGCGCTCCGCACGCAGCAGGTGCTGGCCTACGAGACCGACGTCACCGCGACGGTCGACCCCTTCGCCGGGTCGTACGTCGTCGAGTCCCTGACGGACGAGGTCGAGGCCGCCGCGGTCGAGCTGATGGACCAGGTCGAGGAGTACGGCGGCGCGGTGGCTGCGATCGAGCAAGGTTTCCAGAAGCAGGAGATCGAACGCTCGGCGTACCGGATCGCCCAGCAGATCGACTCCGCCGAGCGGGTCGTCGTCGGCATGAACAAGTTCAAGATCGCCGAGGAGGAGCCGTACGAGCCGCTTCGCGTGGACCCCGCCATCGAGGCGCAGCAGGTGGCCCGCCTGGCCGCCCTCCGCGCCAAGCGCAACCAGGCACTGGTCGACGAAACCCTCGCCGAACTCAAAAAGGCTGCCCAGGGCAACGAAAACTGCCTGTACCCGATGAAAGCAGCGCTCAAAGCCCAAGCCACCGTGGGCGAAGTCTGCAACACCCTGAGAGAAGTCTGGGGCGTCTACGTCCCCGCCGACACGTTCTGAAGGCCACCCTTTGGTCAGACGGTCACGAGGTCCAGGTGGATGTCGGCTTCGGCTGCCAGGGCCGTCAAGTCACCGGGATCCGAGGTGAGGATCGTGTCACCGTCGCGTGCCAGCAGAACGACGGCGGCGTCGATGACATCGCGCCCGCCTGTGTGCTTGAGCAGTACGCCCGCGTGCCGCCCGAGTTCATCGTCGAGCGGTACTACCTCCACGCCGTCGAGGAGCCGGGCGACCGGCGCTTGACGCCCCTGGCCACCTCGCCAGATCTGGCCCACCACGCCGCCGTGAGTGACCGGCGTCCGCCCGGCCAGCAACTCGGCCTTCAGGAGTGCCATCACCTGGCGATCGCCACGCTCGGCGGCAACAAAGGCGCCGGCGTCGAAGATCAACGTCATGCGGCGCCGTGCGAACGCTTGCCTCGGACAACAGTTGCTCCGGCCCGAGCAGCTCGGACCGCGTCGGCCATCTCCGCTTCGGTGATGGTGCCGTGCTCCGACTCGTACGCGGCGAGGAAACGCTCCAGCCCGTTCAGCCGGCGTTCGTGATCGACCTGACGATGCAGAGCTTCGTTCACCCAGGCGCTGACACTGCCTGCCCGCCCCGAGGACACAGCAGCACGGGCCGCGGCCGCAACATCCGGATCCACGGTCACGGAGAGCTTGTCCTTGTCAGTCACACCATCATCCTACTCAAGTCCCACCATCGGGGGCCAGTAAATCTCCATTAGTCCAGGAGGGCGGTCGAGGTGAGGATGGTGATGCCCAGGCCGATGGCTTCTTCGGAGGGGTTGAAGCCGGGGGTGTGGAGGTCCGCGGCCGACTCCTGAGTGGGTGGGCGGACGCCGAGGCGGGCCATCGCGCCGGGGACGTGTTCCAGGTACCAGGCGAAGTCCTCGCCGCCGAGGCTCTGGTCCGTCTGCGCGACGGCGCTGGAGCCGAGGGTCTGGTGGACGGCGTTCTGCAACACGCCGATCGCGGTCGCGTCGTTCATCACCGGAGGCACTCCGTGCGTGAGCTCGGTGTCCACCTCAACGCCGTACGGCGCGATAATCTGCTCGGCCAGCGTCGGGATGATCTCCTCCGCCAGGCGCCACGCGTTGGCGTCGAGGCAGCGCAGCGTGCCCTCGGCCTCGCCCCGGGACGGAATCGCGTTGGCGGCCGACCCGGACGTGATGCGGCCCCAGACGAGGGACATCCCGGCGCGCGGGTCCACCCGGCGCGAGAGCGCGGCGGGCAGCGCCGAGACCAGGGTCGCGAGCGCGTAGACGAGGTCGGCGGTGAGATGCGGACGGGACGTGTGGCCGCCCGGCCCGTTCAGCCGCACCAGGAGCTTGTCCGCGGCGGCTGTCAAAGCCCCGACCCGCAGCCCGATCTGTCCCACCTGCAACCTCGGATCGCAGTGCAGCCCGTAGATACGCCGTACGCCGTCCAGCCCACCGGCCGCGATCACGCCGAGCGCACCGCCGGGCATGATCTCCTCGGCCGGCTGGAAGATCACCCGGACCCGCCGATCCAGCTGCCCGTCCCGCGCCATCCCAGCCAGCACCAGGCTCGCCCCGAGCAGCGCGGACGTGTGTACGTCGTGACCGCACGCGTGCGCCACGCCGTCGATCGTCGACCGCCAGGCCGCGTCCACCCCGTCCGGTACCGGCAGCGCGTCGATGTCCGCCCGCAGCGCGACGCAGGTGTCGCCCGAGCCGATGTCACAGATCAGTCCGGTCCCGGTCGGCAGGACCCGCGGGGACAGCCCGGCGCGGACCAGTTGCTTCTCGATCAGTTCGGTCGTCCGGACCTCGTGCCACCCGAGCTCGGGGTGCGCGTGCAGGTCGCGGCGTACGGCGACCATGTCCTCGCGTACCGCCTCGACCCGGGCCAGAACGTCCGCGACCAGCAACTGATGACTCATCCGGCGATTGTGTCACCCGGCGCGGCGACCACGCACGGTGAACCTCGCCACGGAGCGTGCGCACCGTGACCCAGGCACCGCAGCCTGTGACCGCGCCGGAGAAGTTGTCGAAATGTGACGGAAACGCCGGTCACTTTCCGGTATCGAGGCCTGCTTGACGTTCAAAGAAAGACGGACCGCGCCCTATAGTCTGCGGATGGCACGTGGGGGCCGAGAACCAGCCAAGGCGTGCCGGGTCAAGGATTCTGGTCGACGAAGGAGACGTCCGGTGAAGAAGTACGTGCGGGGAACGGCGATCGTGGGCGTACTGACGCTCGCCGTGGCCGCTTGTGGCAGCAAGCCGACCGACAACAGCTCGAGCGGCGGCAGCGCCAACAAGAACTTCAAGGCCTGCATGGTCTCCGACTCCGGGGGCTTCGACGACAAGTCGTTCAACCAGACCTCGTACAAGGGTCTGCAGGACGCGGTCAAGGAGAAGGGCCTCACCGAGGTCAAGGCCGAGTCGAAGTCCGACAACGACTACACGACCAACATGACCGCGATGGTCAGTGCCAAGTGCAACGTCATCGTGGCCGTCGGCTTCAAGCTCGAGGACGCCACCGAGGCGGCCGCCAAGGCGAACCCGGACATCAAGTTCGCGATCGTCGACTCCGCACCCAAGGCCCCGATCGCGAACCTGAAGCCGCTGCTGTTCAACACCGCGCAGTCCAGCTTCCAGGCCGGCTACCTGGCCGCCGCGATGACGAAGTCCGGCAAGGTCGGTACGTTCGGCGGTCTGCAGATCCCGACCGTGACGATCTTCATGGACGGCTTCGCCCAGGGCGTGCGGTACTACAACCAGCAGAAGAGCAAGAACGTCCAGGTGCTCGGCTGGGACGACCAGAAGCAGAAGGGCCTGTTCACCGGCGACTTCGAGGACAAGGCGAAGGGCCAGAACAACGCGCAGAACCTGATCACCCAGGGCGCGGACATCCTGTTCCCGGTCGCGGGCCCGTCGGGTCTGGGCGGTCTGCAGGCGGCCAAGGCCAGCAACGGCAAGGTGAACGCGATCTGGGTCGACACCGACGGTTGCGTGAGCGCCGCGGAATACTGCTCGACCCTGCTGAGCAGCGTCGAGAAGGGCATGGACGTGGCCGTGAAGGACGCGGTCGAGTCGGTCGTCGACAACAAGTTCGACAACACCCAGTTCACCGGCACGCTGCAGAACGGCGGTACGGCGATCGCGCCGTTCCACGACTTCGACAGCAAGATCCCGGCGGACGTGAAGTCCGAGCTGGACACGATCAAGGGCGACATCATCAGCGGCAAGATCGTGATCGAGTCGAAGGTTCAGCCCAAGGCGTCCTGATCCGGCACACAATTGCGTAGTACGGTGCGAGCCAGGTAGGCAGACCCACAAGGTCCCGCCTTCCTGGCTCGCCGTCTGAAGGGAAGGCTGCGCATGCATCTCGAGCTCTCCGGGCTGACCAAGAGTTTCGGCTCGCTGGTTGCCAACGACCACATCGACCTGGTGATCGAGCCGGGCGAGATCCACTGCCTGCTCGGTGAGAACGGGGCCGGCAAGAGCACCCTGATGAACATGCTCTACGGGCTGCTGCAGCCCGACTCGGGCGAGATCCTGATCGACGGCGAGAAGGTCAAGATCACCTCGCCCAGCGACGCGATCCGGCACGGCATCGGCATGGTGCACCAGCACTTCATGCTGGTCCCGGTGTTCACCGTCGCCGAGAACATCATGCTCGGCCGGGAGAACACCCGCGCCGGCGGCGTACTGGACCGGAAGAAGGCGCACAACCTGGTCACCGAGCTGTCCGACCGGTATGGGTTCGAGGTCGACCCCGACGCCCTGGTCGAGGACATCCCGGTCGGCGTCCAGCAGCGGGTGGAGATCATCAAGGCGCTGGCCAACGACGCCAGCGTACTGATCCTGGACGAGCCGACCGCCGTACTGACCCCGGCCGAGATCGACGAGCTGATCGCCGTGATGCGCCAGCTCAAGGAGAACGGTACGTCGATCGTCTTCATCACCCACAAGCTCAAAGAGGTCAAGGCGATCGCGGACAAGATCACCGTGATCCGGCGCGGCAAGGTGGTCGGCCAGGCCGAGCCGTCGGAGACCGAGGAAGGCCTGGCCGAGATGATGGTCGGCCGCGCGGTCGACCTGGTCGTGGACAAGGAGCCGGCCCAGCCGAAGGACACCGTGCTGCGGGTCGCAGGGCTGACCGTCATCGACGAGCGTGGGTTCACCGCCGTCGACGACGTGGACCTCGAGGTCCGGGCCGGCGAGATCCTCGCGGTGGCCGGTGTCCAGGGCAACGGCCAGACCGAGCTCGCCGAGGCGCTGCTCGGGCTGACCCCGATCGCGGCCGGATCGATCTCGCTCGACGGCCAGGAACTGACCACCAGGTCGACCCGGCACCGGCTCGAGGCCGGTATCGGGTACGTACCCGAGGACCGCGCGCACGACGGCTTCGTCGGCTCGTTCACCGTCGCGGAGAACCTGGTCCTCGACCTGTTCCGGAAGGCGCCGTTCGGCAACGGCGTGGCGCTGCGCACCGACGAGATCGACAAGAACGCGACCGCCCGGGTCGAGGAGTTCGACATCCGCACCCAGAGCATCGACCTGACCGTGTCGTCGCTGTCCGGCGGCAACCAGCAGAAGGTCGTGCTGGCCCGCGAACTGTCCCGCCCGCTGAAGCTGCTGGTCGCCTCGCAGCCGACCCGCGGCGTCGACGTCGGCTCGATCGAGTTCCTGCACAACCGGATCGTGCAGGAGCGCGACAACGGTACGGCGGTGCTGATCGTGTCCACCGAACTCGACGAGATCGCCGCGCTGGCGGACCGGATCGCGGTGATGTACCGGGGCAAGGTGGTCGGCGTCGTACCGTCCGGCACGCCGCGGGACGAACTGGGCCTGATGATGGCCGGCGCCTCGCGGTCCCAGGCACACGACGAGGCGATCGAACACCCGACCACGTTGGGAACCATCTGATGAGCCCCGAGGAAATGAGCACAGAGACTGAAACCGCGCCGGCCCCGGTGCCGGCGAAGGCCCCGCAACAACGCTCCGGCATGCCGTCCTGGGCGATCCAAGGCCTGGTCTCGCTGAGCGCGATCGTACTGGCGCTGGTGGTCGGGGCGATCCTGATCATCGTCGGCGACAAGCAGGTGCAGACCGCGGTCGGGTACTTCGGTGCCGCGCCGGGCGACACCTTCTCGGCGGCCGCGAGCGCGGTCGGCGAGGCGTACAAGGCACTCGCGGTCGGTGCGTTCGGCGGCATCACGCCGATCTCGGAGTCGTTGACCCAGGCAACACCACTGATCTGCGGCGGCCTCGCGGTGTCGCTGGCGTTCCGGACCGGGTTGTTCAACATCGGCGCCCAGGGCCAGCTGATCGCGGGCGCGATCCTGGCCGGGTACGTCGGGTTCGCCTGGCACCTGCCGCCGGTACTGCACCTGATCGTCGCACTGGTCGCCGGCCTGGTCGGCGGCGCGATCTGGGGCGGCGTGGTCGGCCTGCTGAAGGCGCGGACCGGGGCGCACGAGGTGATCGTGACGATCATGCTGAACTACGTCGCGCTCTACCTGCTGTCCTGGCTGCTCACCACGTCGACGTTCCGGCGGCCCGGGCGGACCGACCCGATCTCGCCGATCGTGGACAAGAACGCGCAGTTCCCGAAGTTCGGCGACACCCGGCTGCACATCGGCTTCCTGCTCGCGCTGGCGGCCGCGGTGTTCGTGTGGTGGCTGCTGAACCGCTCGACGATCGGTTTCGAGCTGCGCGCCGTCGGTGCGAACGCGGACGCCTCCCGGACGGCCGGCATGTCGGTCGGTAAGGCGTACGTGATCGCGATGCTGGTCGCGGGGGCGCTCGCCGGTCTGGCCGGGACGCAGCAGGTGCTCGGTACCGATCTGCCGCTGACCGACGGCGTCGCGGCCTCGGTCGGGTTCGACGCGATCACGGTCGCGCTGCTCGGCCGCGGGACGCCGCTCGGCACCGTACTGGCCGGCCTGCTGTTCGGCGCGCTGAACGCGGGCGGCCTGCAGATGCAGCTGATCACCCAGACGCCGCTGACCCTGACCACTGTCCTGCAGGCCGTGATCGTGCTGTTCGTCGCGGCTCCGGCGCTGGTGCGCTCGGTCTTCCGGTTCCTGCCGAAGGAACGCGGCGCCGGCGCCGTCCTCGCGAAAGGCTGGAACGGATGACGGACACGACACCGGACGCCGCACCTGCGGCACCGGCGAAGCCACAAATCATCGAAGGACCGGCCGAGCGGACCCGCCGGCAGCGCGTCGGTGGCGTGATGGTGGTGTTCGCGCTGATCGGCCTCGGGCTGGCAATCTTCACCAAGAGCGGCAAGGCAACCTTCCAGCTGGTGTCGGGCGACCTGCAGCACAACCTGCTCGGGCTGCCCGCGCAGGCGGTCGGGCTGATCCTCGGGGTGCTGGGTGTCGCCGCCGCGGTCGCGTACGTGCTGCCCTCGGTGCGGCGCCTTGTTCCGCAGCGGTACGCCGGGTGGCTGGCCGCCGCGCTGGGGATCTGCTTCATCGGCGCGTTCCTGTGCTGGGCAGCGGCCGGCAAGACGTTCCCGCTGGCGAACCAGTTCCAGGGCACGCTGAACTTCGCGACGCCGCTGATCCTCGGCGCGCTGGCCGGGGTGATGTGCGAGCGCGCCGGTGTCATCAACATCGCGATCGAGGGGCAGTTCCTGGTCGGCGCGTTCACCGCGGCGATCGTGTCGAGTACGACGGGCAGCGGGGCTGCGGCGTTGATCGCCGCGGCCGCGAGCGGCGTGGTGATGGCGGCGCTGCTGGCGGTGTTCTCGATCAAGTACCTGGTCAACCAGGTCGTGCTCGGCGTCGTACTCGTGGTGTTCGCGACCGGTATCACCGGGTTCCTGTTCGATCAGTTCCTGCAGAGTGACGCGGACAAGCTGAACACCCCGAAGGTGCTGTCCGCGATCAAGATCCCGGGGCTGGGCGACATCCCGTTCATCGGGCCGATCCTGTTCAACCAGACGATCCTGGTGTACCTGATGTACATCGCGGTCGCGGTGGTCACGTTCGTCCTCTTCGAGACCCGTTGGGGCCTGCGGATCCGCGCGGTCGGCGAGCACCCGAAGGCGGCTGACACGGTCGGCATCAAGGTCAAGCGGATCCGGTACTCCGCGGTCCTCACGGCCGGCATCCTCGCCGGTCTGGGCGGTGCGTTCTTCACCGTCGGGTACGCCGGTTCGTTCAGCAAGGAGATGACCGCCGGCAACGGCTTCATCGCCCTGGCCGCCCTCATCATGGGCCGCTGGCACCCGATCGGCGCGACAGTAGCCGCCCTGTTCTTCGGCTTCGCCACCCAGCTGCAGTCCCAGCTCCAGATCATCCAAACCCCGATCCCCGGCCAACTCCTGCTGATGGCGCCGTACCTGGCCACCATCATCGCGGTCGCCGGGCTCGTCGGCCGCGTCCGAGCACCGAAGGCCGACGGTGAACCCTACGTCACCGAATGAGATCGACTGGCCGGCGCTGCGGGCGGTTGCCGTTGAGGTGATGCACCGGGCGTACGCGCCGTACTCCGGGTTTCCGGTGGGGGCGGCGGCGTATGTGGATGATGGGCGGGTTGTTGCTGGGTGCAATGTGGAGAATGCTTCGTACGGGTTGACGTTGTGTGCGGAGTGCGGGCTGGTGTCGGAGTTGCACCGGACCGGGGGTGGGCGGTTGGTGGCGTTCACCTGTGTCGATCGGCATGAGCACCTGTTGACGCCGTGTGGACGCTGCCGGCAGCTGTTGCACGAGAACGGTGGGCCGGGGTTGCTGGTCGAGACGGCGACCGGGATCCGGCCGTTGCGCGAGCTGCTGCCGGACGCGTTCGGCCCCGAGTTTCTGGAGGAGTAATGAGTTTCGACGCGGTGGATGTGATCCGGACCAAGCGGGACCGGGGCGAGCTGAGCGACGGCGCGATCGACTGGGTGATCGACAGCTACACCAAGGGTGACGTCGCCGACGAGCAGATGTCAGCGCTCGCGATGGCGATCCTGCTGAACGGGATGAACCGGCGCGAGATCGCCCGTTGGACCGCCGCGATGATCGCGTCCGGCGAACGGATGAACTTCTCCAAGCTGTCCCGCCCGACCGCGGACAAGCACTCGACCGGCGGCGTCGGCGACAAGATCACGTTGCCGCTGGCACCGTTGGTCGCCGCCTGCGGGGTCGCCGTACCGCAGCTGTCCGGCCGCGGCCTCGGCCACACCGGCGGCACCCTGGACAAGCTGGAGTCGATCCCCGGCTGGCGTGCCGCGCTGTCGAACGACGAGCTGATGCAGCAGTTGGAAGAGGTCGGCGCCGTGATCGGCGCGGCCGGAGACGGCCTGGCGCCCGCCGACAAGAAGCTGTACGCGCTGCGCGACGTGACCGGCACCGTCGAGGCGATCCCGCTGATCGCCAGCTCGATCATGAGCAAGAAGATTGCCGAGGGCACCGGCGCGCTGGTGCTCGACGTGAAGGTCGGCTCCGGCGCGTTCATGAAGGACCTCGCCGACGCCCGCGAACTGGCCGAGACGATGGTTGCCCTGGGCACGGATGCCGGGGTGAAGACCGTTGCCCTGCTCACCGACATGTCCGTACCGCTCGGTCTGACCGCCGGAAACGCCCTGGAAGTCCGCGAATCCGTCGAGGTTCTGTCCGGTGGCGGCCCCGCCGACGTGATCGAACTGACCCTCGCCCTCGCCACCGAGATGCTCACCGCGGCCGGCGTCACCGACGTCGACCCGGCCGAGAAGCTCCGCGACGGTACGGCGATGGACGTCTGGCGCGCGATGATCTCCGCCCAGGGCGGCGACCCGTCGGCCGATCTACCGATCGCTCCCGAGCAACACGTCGTACCGGCCCCCGCCTCCGGCGTCCTGTCCAAGCTGGACGCCCTCGCGGTAGGTGTGGCCGCATGGCGCCTCGGCGCCGGCCGCGCCCGCAAGGAGGACCCGGTGTCCGCAGTGGCCGGCGTCGAACTCCACGCCAAACCAGGCGACCACATCCAAGCAGGCCAACCGCTCCTCACCTTGCACACCGACGACCCGTCCCGGATCGAACGCGCCCTCGAGTCGCTCACGGACGCGGTGGCGGTCGCGGATTCCTACGAACCGGGCCCCCTGGTCATCGACCGGATCGGCTAGTTGGCGGTTGCGGTCAGGCGGGTGCGTTGTTCTTTGGCCAGCGCGGTGATCAGTTTCGTGTCCGGCGTGAGGGTTGTGCCGAGGGGGGCGGGCTCGTGGATGGAGAGTTCTATGACGATCGGGCCGATGGCGAGGGTGGCCTCGGCGACGGCGACCGATTGGTCGGAGGCGCCGTCGTACTCGACCCGGGCGTCGGAGAGGGCGCCCGGAAGATTGAACGGGTGGCTGTGGTCGTCCTGGGTCCAGAGACCGTTCTGGAGCGTCAGGGCCTTGGCGGCCGAGCCGGTCTTGAACAGTTGGACGGTGAAGCGCTTCTTCTTGTCGGGGCTGAGCCGGGTCGCCCGGTAGCCCTCGACGAAGTTCGCGTTGAGCAGGAGCGCACGGTCCAGCGCGGGGTCGGCGGACCAGTTGTTCAGGTACGTCGTCGCGGTGAACGCACCGGTGCCGTTGCGGGTGTCGGCGACGTACCCGCGGGGGAGCGCGACCAGTGCGGCGAGGCTGCTCTGCGGCGACCGATCCGCCGTACCGTTCAGTTCCGAGTGTTTCGCGGCCGGGGTCGGGGCAGCACTCGCCGACGTACCGTCCTCGGACCCGCAGGCGGTAACAGCCAGCAGCAGCCCGGTTACCAGAACGGCAACGCCCGCAGCATTCCGCTTCACGGGACCGATACCAACAGAGGTTGGTGAACGTCAGGCTAACAATCTCTCGATCCGGGCACGGGCTTCCTTGGGGTGCAGGGGTTCGCAGCCGGCCGCGACACATCGTTGGACCACCTGCGGATCGTCGCGGAGCAGCAGGAGGCCGCGACGCAGCAGGGTCAGCGGGGGTTTGCGGTGCTCGCGCAGGTCCCGCTGGAAGCGCCGCGCGAACGTGACGACCCGGTGGTGGTACACGCAGATCGCCACCGCCAGCAGGCCGCGTTCCCGCAGCGCCCCGGCGATCTGGTCCGCGAAGATGCCCTCAGCAACGATCAGCGGCGATCCGCCGGTAGTCACCGGGCGGTGCCCGACGGTACCGTCGGCGGCGATGTCGTAGATCGGCATGTCCGCGGATCCCGTCGTACACAACTGCTCCAGCGCCGCGACCGCGCGGTCGCCGTCCCAGGAACGCGGGTCGTCCCAATCGACGATCCCGAGCGGCGAGCGGGGCATCGCCTCGTCGTCGCCGTCACGGTAGAAGTCGTCGAGCCGTACGACGGGCAACCCCACCTGCTCCGCCAACCGCGACTTCCCCGCCCCCGAAGGCCCCGCCAGTAACACCACCCGTGAACGCACCGGCACATTCTCTTCCACTTCCTGCAGTAACAGCCAATTCCGTGGCGCGATAATCGGGTATGCCGAAGATGAAGCTGGGGGCTGTCGCCTACGCGTTGCTGGCAGTCGGCTGGCTCGTGTCCGCAGTCCTCACGCTGCGGGGCTACGGTTCGTACGCCGCGGCCGATCAGTGGTACCGGAACGCCGTCGCTGCGGTGTTCCTGCTGACAGGGGTATTGTTCGGCGTCGGCGCGGTTACCCGGCGGGGGCTGGTGTCCGACGTCGGGCCGCGAATCTGCCGCCAGGGCTGGATCGCGGTGATCGGTCTGGTAGCTGTTGCTTTCGTGGTGTCGCTGTTCGGCGAGTCGGAATGGGGCGCGCCGTTCCCCACCGTCACCGCGGTGTTCATACCTCCGTGGATCAAGCGGCTGCAGGAGAACTACTACGAAGGACGAGCTGAAGCCGAGCGGGAGCTCAATCCAGAAGGGCCTGCTGGAGGGCAGTCGCCGACTGTTTGAACCAGGTGTTGGTGCGGTCGGTGAGGTCGGCTTCGCCGGTGGTCCAGCGTTGGTGGAACCAGGGGTGGCCGGTTTCCGCGCCGCGGCGGACGTAGTCCATGCACCAGACGTGGTTGTCGGCGGCGGCGTCGACCAGGCGCCGGCGATCCGGTTCGGTCAGGCCGTACGTGTCCGCGAACCGCCGCAGCCGGGCGAGTGAGCGTCCCCGGCGTACGTCGTGGATGTCAGCGTCCGGGCGCAGTGGTGCCCACAGCCGCACCGCGGTCGCGACGTCCCACAGCGAGGATCCGGGCCCGGCGAGGTCGAAGTCGATGAGGGCGACCGCGATCCCGTCCCGGAACACCAGGTTGTCGAGGTTCGGGTCATTGTGGCTGATCAACCCGGTCACGTAATCCGCAGGCACCGGCTCGGCCCACTCCAGCCCGGCCGGCCGGAAGTCCGCCACCGCCTGGTGGTACTCCCGCAGCAGCACCGCCACGCTGTCCAGCGCCGCATCCGTCATCGACCAGGACGGGTACGGCGCTGTCACCGTTTCGCCGGGGAGGTACGACAGCACCTCCCGCCCCTGCGAATCGACCCCCAGGAACCGCGGCGCCCCCTCGAACCCGACCCGTTCGAGGTGTTCGAGCAACGCGTGCGTGGCCTGGCTGCTGGCGCGCAACGGACGGCGGACGGTGTCTGCGACCCGGACGACCAGCCCGCGGTTCGCAGTACCGCCGAGCAACTGGGTTTCCACCTCAGATGAGGGCATCGCGGGTCAGTGTGTCTCGTCCAGCAGCGCTTTCGCCAGGGGTGCGTGGGTAACGATCGCGTTCACCAGCCCGCTGCGGACGGCGGCGCGGACCGCGTCGACCTTGGCGAGGCCGTACGGGATCGCGATCACCTCGTCGATCTTGTTCATCTGTTCGGCATTGATCGCGATCACCCGCTCGGTGACCCGGCTCTGCACCGGCGCACCGTCGGCGTCCACGAAAACCCCCGAGATGTCGGCGACCACACCACGGCGAAGCAGTTGTTCGCAGGCGTTCTCGTCCATCGCGTCGTACAGCGTCGACTGGCCACTGGCCCACGACCCGAGCCCGACGACCGCCTTCGACACCGAGTCGAAGTGGCTGATCGCCTCGGCCACCTCCGGCTGCTGCCGCAACGCCCGCGCCGTGGCGGCATCCGGGACTACGAGCGGGGCGTAGAACAGGTACGCCGGACCGCCCGACAGCCGCGCGGTGTGCCGGACCAGCTCGACCGAGTTCGCCTCGACGTCCGGACGGGTCAATGCCCCCGTGAGCTGTACGACGGGCACCGGCGCGAGCGACGTGAGCTGCTCGGTCATCGCGGTCACGGCACGCGCCCACGCCAGGCCGAGGACGTCCTCGGGCGTGACGATCTCGGTGAGCAGATCCGCGGCCGCCTTGCCCAGCTGGGTACGCAACGCCGCCTCGTCCACCTCCGGGGTGTCCACGACGATCGCCCGGCGCAGGCCGAGTCCCTCCTGCAGCCGTGCGGACAGGTCGATGTCGATCGCGCCGGGGTGGCTGATCTCGATCCGCACCAGCCCGCTGCTGCGCGCCTGGTCGAGCAGCCGCGCGACCTTGAACCGGCTGAGCCGGAACTCGTCGGCGATCTCCACCTTCGACCGCCCGTCGACGTAGTACCGCCGCGCAATCGAGGCCGTCAGCACCAGTTGCGCAGGCCCGAAGGACTCCATCAAACCCTCCCCGCTCATATGAGCACCACCGGACCCAAGTGTTGCACAGACCCTTGACAGGTCAAGTGCCCTCCGGTCTACTTCTGTTGTGAGCGGAGGCGTGCTCAAATGAGCGGAGGCAGCTGTGCTGAGTAGGCGCAAACGCATCGGAGCGGCCGGGGTCGCGGTGCTGATGACCGCGGTGACCGGTTGTGCGGGCTGGGGAGGCGGGGCCGGCGGTGGCGGTGCCGACAGCATCAACGTGCTGATGGTGAACAACCCGCAGATGGTCGATCTGCAGAAGCTGACGGCTGACAACTTCACCAAGCAGACGGGCATCCACGTGAACTTCACCGTGCTGCCCGAGAACGACGTCCGGGACAAGATCAGCCAGGAGTTCTCCAGCCAGGCCGGTCAGTACGACGTCGCGTCGGTGAGCAACTTCGAGATCCCGATCTACGCGAAGTCCAAGTGGATCGCGCCGCTGTCGGACTACATCGCGAAGGACCCGTCGTTCGACCAGGACGACATCCTGAAGCCGATGACCCAGTCGATGACCGCGGACGACGGCAAGATCTACGGCGAACCGTTCTACGGCGAGTCGTCGTTCCTGATGTACCGCAAGGACATCCTGGCCGCCAAGGGCATCGCGATGCCGGCCAAACCGACCTGGCAGCAGGTCGCGGACATCGCGGCGAAGGTCGACCACGCGACGCCGGGGATGCGCGGTATCTGTCTGCGCGGCCAGCCCGGCTGGGGTCAGCTGTTCGCCCCGCTCACCACGGTCGTCAACACCTTCGGCGGCACCTGGTTCACCAAGGACTGGCAGGCGAAGGTCGACTCGCCGGAATTCACCGAGGCGACCAAGTTCTACGTCGACCTGGTCCGCGCACACGGCGAGGCGGGCGCGCCGCAGGCCGGCTTCACCGAGTGCCTGAACGACACGATCCAGAGCAACACCGCGATGTGGTACGACGCCACGTCCGCGGCCGGTTCGCTCGAGGCGCCGAACTCGCCGGTGAAGGGCAAGATGGGGTACGCGCCGGCGCCGGTCGTGAAGACCGACAGCTCCGGCTGGCTGTACGCCTGGGCCTGGGGCATCCAGGAGGCCTCGAAGAAGAAGGACAACGCCTGGAAGTTCATCTCCTGGGCCTCGGGCAAGGACTACGAGAAGCTCGTCGGCGAGAAGGTTGGCTGGTCCAACGTCCCGGCCGGCAAGCGCGCGTCGACGTACGAGAATCCGCAGTACCTGAAGGAAGCCGCGGCGTTCGCGGAGCCGACCAAGAACGCGATCGAGCACGCGGACCCGAACAACCCGGGCACCCAGCCGCGGCCGGCGCCGGGGATCCAGTTCGTCGACATCCCCGAGTTCCCGGACCTCGGCACCCAGGTCAGTCAGGACGTGAGCTCGGCGATCGCCGGGAAGACGAGCGTCGACAAGGCGCTGAAACGCGGGCAGGAGCTCGCCGACGACGTCGCCGAGCGGTACCGCTCGCGGCTGGCGAAGTGAGGGGCGTCATGAACGAGCGAAGCGAGTTCATCATCAAACACAGCGTGTACCGTGCCTCATCGGCGCCCGGAGCGAAGCGAGGACGTCGATGAGCACTGAAACCGAAGCCCGGCCGGGCCGCCGGCGGCATGCGACCGAGACCGCCGGATCTCAAGGCACAGTGATGCGCAAGGCCGGTGACTGGGCGCGGCGCGGACCGTTGCTGCCGGCCCTGATCTTCATGATCGTCGTGACCCAGTTGCCGTTCGTGGTGACGATCGTCGTGTCGTTCATGGACTGGAACGCGTACTACCCTGACGAACGCGGGTTCGCCGGGTTCGCGAACTTCCGCCGGGTGCTGACGGATGCGAACACCCGGCACGCGATCTGGGTGACGATCCTGCTGACCGCGGGCGTGGTGCTGCTCAGCCTGGTTCTCGGGCTGCTGATCGCGCTGCTGCTGGACCGGAAGTTCCGCGGCCGCGGCGCCGTCCGGACGATGATGATCACGCCGTTCCTGGTGGTACCGGTGGCCGCGGCGCTGCTGTGGAAGCACGCGCTCTACAACCCGACGTACGGCCTGTTCAACGGCGTGCTGAAGTGGATCTTCGGAGCGAACGCGCCGCAGCCGGACTGGATCAGCAACCAGCCGCTGTGGTCGATCATCTTCGCGCTGGTCTGGCAGTGGACGCCGTTCATGATGCTGATCCTGCTGGCCGGGCTGCAGAGCCGTCCGCTGGACGTGATCGAGGCGGCCGGGATCGACGGCGCGAACCAGTGGGAGATCTTCCGCTACATGACGCTGCCGCATCTGCGCCAGTACCTGGAGCTGTCCGCGCTGCTCGGGTCGATCTACGTCGTGCAGAACTTCGACGCGGTGTTCACGATCACGTCCGGCGGCCTCGGTACGGCGAACCTGCCGTACACGATCTACCAGACCTTCTACACCGCGCACGACTACGGACGGGCGTCGGCGGCCGGCGTGATCGTGGTGATCGGCACGATCCTGATCGCGACGTTCGCGCTGCGCTCGGTGTCCACACTGTTCCGAGAGGAGACTGGACGATGAGTGGCCAGGTGACCATCGTGAAGGGTCATAACCGCCGGGGTGGCGGGTGGGCTCTGAGCGGGCTGGCGTGGATCGTCGGGATCCTGTTCGTGCTGCCGGTGTTGTGGATGCTGCTCACCTCGTTCCACTCCGAGGAGAACGCGGCGAAGAACCCGCCGGACCTGGCCGCACCGCTGACGCTCGACGGGTACCGGTCGTTCTTCAGTACCGGCCCGTGGCCGTCGATCGCGAACTCGCTGACCGCGAGCATCCTGTCCACCGCGCTGGTCATCCTGCTCGCGTTCCCGGCGGCGTACGCGCTGTCGATCCGGCCGGTTCGCAAGTGGACCGACGTGCTGTTCTTCTTCCTGTCGACGAAGATGCTGCCGGTGGTGGCCGGGCTGCTGCCGATCTACCTGTTCGCGCAGTCGGTCGGGTTCCTGGACAACATCTGGCTGCTGATCATCCTGTACACCTCGATGAACCTGCCGATCGCGGTCTGGATGTTGCGCAGCTTCCTGTCCGAGGTCCCGGTGGAGATCCTCGAGGCGGCCTCCGTGGACGGCGCCTCGCTGACGCGGACGTTGCGGTCCGTGGTCGCGCCGGTGGTCACGCCCGGGATCGCGTCGGCGGCGCTGATCTGCTTCATCTTCAGCTGGAACGAGCTGCTGTTCGCCCGGGTGCTGACCGGCACGGTGGCGCAGACGGCTCCGGTGTTCTTGACTGGGTTCGTGACCAGCCAAGGATTGTTCCTCGCCAAAGTCTGTGCCGCGTCGATCGTGGTGTCGCTGCCGGTGCTGATCGCCGGGTTCGCCGCACAGGACAAACTCGTCCAGGGTCTGTCGCTGGGGGCGGTCAAGTGAAGCTGTCCGCGACCAATCTCCATGCCCTCGGCAACGTTGGCGTCCCTGACTACGACCGTACGGCGGTGACGCCGGGGATCGTGCACTTCGGGGTGGGCGGGTTCCACCGGGCGCATCAGGCGATGTACCTGGATCGGCTGATGTCCGAGGGCAAGGCGCTCGACTGGGGCATCGTCGGCGTCGGGGTGTTGCCGAACGACCAACGGATGGCCGAGGTGATGGCGGCCCAGGACTGTCTTTACACGTTGGTCGTCAAACATCCGGACGGGACGCTCGAGCCGCGGGTCGTCGGGTCGATCGTGGACTACCTGTTCGCGCCGGATGACCCGTCGGCCGTACTCGACCGCCTTGCCGATCCGGCGACCCGGATCGTGTCGCTGACGATCACCGAGGGTGGGTATCACGTCAACCAGGTGACGGGCGAGCTGGATGCCTCGGATCCGGCGCTGGCGGCCGACCTCGAGCCGGGAGCTACACCCGGGAGTGTGTTCGGGTTCATCGTCGAGGCGCTGCGCCGGCGGCGTGAGGCCGGCGTACCGCCGTTCACCGTGATGTCGTGTGACAACATCCCGGGCAACGGGCACGTCGCGCGCAAGATGATCGCCGGGTTCGCGCGGTTGAAGGACCCGGAGATCGCGGAGTTCCTCGAGAACGACGTACGGTTCCCGAACTGCATGGTGGACCGGATCACGCCGGTCACCACCGACGCCGACCGGGCCGCGCTGGCCGAGCGGTTCGGGGTCGAGGACGGCTGGCCGGTGGTGTGCGAGCCGTTCACGCAGTGGGTCCTCGAGGACGACTTCGGCGGGATGCGGCCGCCGTACGAGGATGTCGGCGTCCAGATCGTCGAGGACGTCGAGCCGTACGAGCTGATGAAGCTGCGGCTGCTGAACGCCTCGCATCAGGCGCTCGCGTACCTCGGGTTCCTCGCTGGTTACCGCTACGCGCACGAGGTGTGCCAGGACAAGCTGTTCGTCGACTTCCTGCTCGGCTACATGGACAACGAAGGGACGCCGACGCTGCCGCCGGTGCCCGGGGTCGACCTGGACCGGTACAAGCACCAGCTGATCGAACGGTTCGCGAACCCCGAGGTCCGGGACACGCTGGCGCGGTTGTGTGCGGAGAGCTCGGACCGGATCCCGAAGTGGTTGCTGCCGGTGGTCCGCGAGCAGCTCGCCGCCGGGCGGGAGATCGCGCGGTCGGTGCTCGTGGTCGCGTCCTGGGCCCGGTACGCCGAGGGCGTCGACGAGCAGGGCCGGCCGATCGAGGTCGTGGACCGACTGCGCGACAAGCTGGTCGAGCGCGCGCAGCACAACCGGGAGGATCCGCTGGTGTTCATCTCGGACCCGGATCTGTTCGGCGATCTCGGGTCGGACGAGCGGTTCGTGGCGCCGTACAAGGCGGCGTTGCGGTCGCTGCACGAGATCGGCGCCCGCGCAACGCTCGAAGCCCTCTAGTCTGGGAGCCATGACTGAGCTGAGGCTGGTCGCCGGGGTGGACTGCTCCACCCAGGCGACCAAAGTTCTGGTGTGTGACGCTGCGACCGGAGAGGTTGTCCGGGAAGGGCGTGCCCCGCACCCCGACGCCACCCAGGTCGACCCGGCCGAGTGGTGGAAGGCGTGGGAGACCGCGTCCGACGGCCTGCTGGACGGCGTCCAGGCGATCGCGGTCGGGGGCCAGCAACACGGCATGGTCCTCCTCGACGAGTCCGGCGAGGTGGTCCATCCCGCAGTCCTGTGGAACGACACCAGCTCGGCCGACGCGACCACCGAACTCATCGCGGAACTCGGCGGCCCCGAAGCCTGGGCCGAGGCCATCGGTTCCGTCCCCGTCCCGTCCTTCACCGTCACCAAACTCCGCTGGATTCGCGACGAAGCCGCCCGCGCTGCGCACGGCGCTGCAGGTGAGGCGGCGCGGCGGGCTGCTGCTGTGGTGCTGCCGCATGACTGGATGACGCATCGGCTCGCTGCGGACCGGTCCGGGATCGAGGGGATCACCACCGACCGCGGGGATGCGTCTGGGACCGGCTGGTGGGATCCGACGACGAACAGCTACCGGACCGAGTTGGTCGAGCTTGCCTTCGGGCGGCAATTGCAGCTGCCTCGGGTGGCGGGCCCGGCTGAGGTTGTTGGTGAGACCTCCTTCGGGGCGGTGATTGCGGCCGGGACCGGGGACAACGCGGCCGCAGCGCTCGGGCTCGACCTGCAGCCTGGGGATGTGGCCGTCTCGCTCGGCACCAGTGGTACGGCGTTCGCGCGGTCCGCGCACCCGACCAAGGACGCCACCGGCCTGGTCGCCGCCTTCGCCGACGCCACCGGGGAGTACCTCCCGCTCGTCTGCACGCTGAACGCGGCCCGCGTCATGTCCGCGACCGCGCAGATGCTCGGCCTGGAACTCTCCGCCTTCGACGAGGCCGCGCTCACCTCGCCCGGCAGCGAAGGTCTCGTACTGCTCCCGTTCCTGGACGGCGAACGTACGCCGGACCTCCCGCATTCGACCGGCCTGATCTACGGCCTGACCCGCGCCACCATGCAGCCGGCGACGATGGCCCGCGCCGCCGTGGAAGGCCTGCTCTGCGGCCTGGCCGACGCCGTGGACGCCCTGCGCAATCAGAATGTCCCCGTCCAACGAGTCCTGCTCCTGGGCGGCGGCGCCCGCTCCCGGTCCGTCCAAGCTCTGGCCCCCGCACTCCTGGGAGCCGAGGTGGTCCTCCCGGAGCCGGCCGAATACGTGGCCCTCGGCGCTGCCCGTCAGGCAGCCTGGGCCCTGTCCGGCGCAGCCACCCCACCCACCTGGCAGATCCCCCTCGGCAAGCCCGAACCAGCCATCACCGTCGACGCAGCCACCATCCGCGCCAACTACGAACAGGTCCTCACCAACACCCGTCCGCTGCTGTCCCAGCCGTACAACCGCTAACCTTCCGCGATCGCCTGCAGCATGTCTCGCAGCGAAGCAGGGTTGTCGCCGAAGAGTTCCTTGTCCAGCTCGGCGGCGATGGCGATGGCTTTGCGGGCGGTACGTCGGCCCGCCGGGGTGAGCTGTAGGCGGTAGGCGCGGGCGTCCGACGGATCCGGCGTGCGGCGGAGCAGGCCCGCGTCCTCCAGGTTCTTGACGACCTTCGACGTCATCATCCGGTCGGCGCCGGCGGTCTGGGCGACCTGCTGCTGGGTCGGTGCACCCTGGGTGTGCTCGACCCAGCCGGTCGAGGCCAGCAGGAGGAACTGGGTGGGGGTGAGGCCGACCTCGCGGAGCCGGCGGTCCAGCTCGGCCCGCCACCTCAGCGCGGCGTGGTGCAGCCAGAAGCCGGGCGACGCCAGCGGGCCCTCGGTCATCGGACCGCCGCGGCGCGGGCTTCGAGCGCCGTCCAGGTACGGAAGAAGTCCCGCCGCATCCGGCGCCCGAAGTGGAAGCGGAACAGCGGTACGAGCGGACCGGTGACGCGGACCGTCCGCGTGCAGCGGAGCTTCCCGCCCGGCAGTTGCTCGTAGTCGTTCGAGCCCCAGAGCCTGCCTCCCGGCAGCGAGCACTCGCTCGCCCACCGGCGCTCCGGCACCACCTCGGTCAGCGTGAACGCCGCACCCGGGTTGCCCTTCTGCTTCACCCATCCGGCGGTCCCGACCGCGAACTCACCGTCCAGCCGCGCGAGGTCCTCGTGCGGATCCCACTCCGGCCAGCGCGCCACGTCCGTCACCACCCGCCACACCGCCGCGGCCTCCGCGCTGATCACGGTCTCTTCCTTGATCTCGTACATCGCCACCTCCTGTTGCCGTGACAACAGTAATTGTCGTCACGACAACAGTCAATCCCGGGAACCGGGCAGGCTCTACAGTGGAGAAATGGTGTACATCGGTGGGGTGCTCGGCCTGATCGGGCTGCTGACGTTGCTGTTCCGCGACGGCGACGTCGCCGGGCTGCCCGCCGTCGGTGCCGGTATCGGGCTGCTGGTGGTCGGCGTCGGCCTCGGCGCGCTCGGCGTCCTCCGGCGGCGCGCGATCCGGCGACGCAAGATCGCCCGCGGCGAGCCGGTGCCGGTCGGGAACGTGTTCGAGCGGGCGCGGGCACTGCCCCGGCTGCTCCGCGACGTCCGCCGCGGCGCGTACACCGACCTGCCGCGGAACCGGACGTTCCTCTGGCTGCTCGCGCTGGTCTACCTGATCTCGCCGATCGACATCCTGCCCGACCTGCTCCCGATCATTGGCGTCACCGACGACGCGGGCGTGTTCATGTGGCTGCTCACCAGCGTCTCCACTGCCACCGGGCTGTATCTGCGCAAGGAACGCGAGCAACTCCCGCCGACCGGCCGCCGCTTTACCGACGGCGGCTGACCCACTCGGCGACGTCCTCGGCCGCCTCTTCCGGATGCTCGTAGGCGAACCGCTGCAACGGATCGCCGGGCGGGTCGTCCGACTCAAGGCCGTTGGCCGCGGCAACCAACTGCTGTGCTGCCGCCAGTACGCGCGCCGCCTGCTGCTTAATCTCCGTTGGGTCCTCCAACGAAACCGCGACCGTCGCCAGGTCCGCGACCTCGCACGCCTGGTACGCCATCGCCAGCCGCCGCGCCGCCGGGTTCATCCGAACGCCCGCACGAAGAACAACCCGGTCATCACGACCGCAGTACCCAACACGAGCCCGCGCAGTACGCCGGCAGGCATCCGCTGCACACCATGCGCACCGACGTACCCACCGATGATCGCGCCGGCCAGCATCGCGACCAGTTGCACCGGCTGCGCGAGTACGTCGGCCGCGAACACGAAGACCACCGCCGCCGTCAGGTAGACCGCACCCACCTGGATCACCCGCAACGGGTTGCCGCGTGCCGGGTCGAGCGTGGTCGTCGCGGTCCAGAACGCGAGCATCATCAGTCCGACCGCACCGCCGAAGTACCCGCCGTAGATCGCCAGCAGGAACTGCCCCGCCAGGATCGCGGCGGGTCCGGGCCGCCCGAGCCGCAATGCCGCGGTCAGACGTTTTCCGAACGCCAGGACAACGGTTGCGAACGCCAGCAGCCATGGCACGGCCGCGTCGAACGACGTCGACGGCAGCCACAGCAACAACCCCGCTCCGATGGCGCCGCCACACACGCTCGCCAGCGTCAGGCGGAGCGGCGACGGCTGGTGGAAGCCTTCGATCTCCCGCCGGTACACCCATGCGCTGGTCGCATTTCCCGGCAGCAGCGCGACCGTCGTGGTCGCGTTCGCCGTCACCGGCGGCACGCCGGCGCCGACGAGGGCGGCGAGGGCCACGAAGCTGCCACCACCGCCGACGGCGTTCAGGGCGCCGGCTGCGACGCCGGCCAGGAGGATCAGCAGCACGCTTCGAGGATCCGGGTTCCACGGACACTCCACAATGCGCGATCCCCGTAGCCAGCCTCAGTCTGAGACGTAGGCTGAGGAGATGCGGTACGACCTGGACGATCTCCGGCTCTTCACCCATGTCGCGGCGGAGGGCTCTATCACCGCGGGCGCGCGGGTGATGCACCTCAGTCTGCCTTCGGCCAGCGCGCGGGTCAGAGCGCTGGAGGCCCAGGCCGGCGTACCGCTCCTGGTCCGCGAGCGCCGCGGCGTCCGGCTCACCCCGGCCGGCGCGACCCTGGCCCGGCACGCCCGCGAGGTGCTGGCCGAGACGACCCGCCTGGACAGCGCGGTCGCGTCGTACGCCGTCCCGAGTTCGGCGCCGATCCGCCTGGTCGCGGGCGGCGCCGCGATGCACCAGCTCGTCCCGCAGGCGCTGGCCACGTTCCTCCGCGACCACCCGGAGTACGACGTGAACGTGAGCGAACGCCGTACTGTCCGGATGGTCCGGCTGCTTGCCGCCGGCGAGGCGGACCTCGGCGTGATCCTCGACGACGAGCCGACCCAGCTCCGGACCGAACCGCTGGCCGACGACTCGCTCGTGGTGATCGGCCAGGCCGGGGGCACGCTGTCCGGCCGGGAGTCGATCGCGTACGCCGAGGTGGCCGAGCATCCGCTGGTGGGCCTCGACCGGAACTCCCCGCTCAGCCAGTGGATGGACGACCGCCTCGGCCCGCACGCCCCGGCCCCGCGGTACCGCACGCTCGTACCGACCCTGCACGCGCTGATCACGCTCGCCATCGCGGGCGCCGGGCTGGCCGTCGTACCGCGGCGCGCCGTCGACTCGAACACAGACGTCGACATCTGCCCGCTCCAGGACGCGTGGTCGTCCCGACGGCACGTCCTGTGTTACGCCGCGGACGCGCCCGAAAGCGCTCACCTGCTTGCGGCCCACCTGCACGCGGCGGCCGGTCGCTAGCGGGGCAGGCGATTCCGGATGCCGTCGATCAGGTAGTCCAGGCCGAGGTCGAAGACCTCGGACGCGGTCCGGTGCCGGGCGTCGTGGACCCATTCCGACAGCACGGGATAGTTGCCGGTGGCGAACATCCGGGCCAGGTACGGGCCGGTCGCGCGCTGGAACTCGCGCCGGTCGAGTCCGCTGGCGCGTTCGGCCCGGCGTTCGGTGATCTCCTTGCGGACGGCACCGACCAGGTAGACGTTCAGCGTCTCGAGCGCCCCGGTCAGCGCGTCGAGGTCGTCGAGGCCGGTGGATCGCAGCGCGCTGAGCGACGCCTCGGTGTGCGCGAGCGTGGCCGGGCCGAAGCGCGGGCGGCTGCCGAGCAGGTCGGCGAACCACTCGTGCCGCAGCGCCAGGTCGCGGATCCCGGTCGCGATCGATCGCAGTACGGCGTCCCAGGTCTCACCGCTCGGTGGTGGGAGTTCGCCGTACACGGCGTCGACCATGAGTTCGAGCAGTTCGTCCTTGGTGTCGACGTACCGGTAGAGGCGCATCGGGCCGGCGTCGAGAGCGGCGGCGACCTTCCGGAGCGAGACCGCCTCCAGGTCCGAAGCGTCGGCGAGCTCGATGGCGGCCCGGACGATCCGCTCCCGGCTGAGCGGACTCGGCCGCCGGCGCTCGGACGGCTCGGGCCGTTCCCAGATCACGCTCACGATGCCGAACGATACACCGATCCCTGCTGATACAGTGTATCGTCCAATACAGTGTATCGAATGGAGTTCGACGTGCCGATCGCGATCATCGGTGGCGGCCCGGGTGGCCGCGCGCCGCGAGGGGCAGGACCTGCGGATCCTCGACCACACCGGCACGATGCTGCTGCAGGAGGACACCCCGGACGACGCGCCGATGCTGCGGCCCGAGATCGACCGCGCGGACCTGCGGGACCTGCTGCTGCGCTCGCTGCCCGAGGGGACCGTTCGCTGGGGGAGCGTCTTCACGCACGCGAACGGCCGGACCCTGCATTTCGCCGACGGGAGTACGGCGACCTACGACCTGCTCGTCGGTGCCGACGGGGCGAACTCGCGGGTCCGGCGGCTGCTCACCGGCACCGAGCCGTCGTACGAAGGCAAGGTCATCGTCCACAGCCTGATCCGCGCCGCCGATCGCAGGCACCCGGAGCTGGCCGCGATGGTTGGCCGGGGCAACTACTGGGTGTTCGGTCCGGACCGGATGCTCGGCGCGCAACGGAACGGGAACGGCATGATCCAGGTGAGCATCTCGATCCGGACCGCGGCCGACGTGGATCCGGCGGCCGTGACGGACTTGCCGGGTGAATGGGCGCCGCAGTTCCGGCGGTTGCTCGCGGCGTGCGACGAGCCGTTCGTCGCGCGGCCGACGTACCTGTTGCCGATCGGTCTGCGCTGGCCGCGGCGGTCCGGCGTCACGTTGCTCGGGGACGCGGCGCACTTGATGCCGTCGCACGGTGAAGGGGCGAACCAGGCGATGCGCGACGCGGCCGAGCTGGCGGCGGCGATCGCGGCGCATCCGGACGATCTCGACGCGGCGTTGGAGCAGTACGAGCCGGCGATGTACGAGCGGACCGCCGCGGTCGCCAGGCGGTCGGCCCAGGTCGCGGAGATGATGTCACCGCCCGATGCGGCGCAGAAGGTACTGCGGTTCTTCGGGGCGGTCGAATAGGTTGGGGATGTGGACATCCCGCTGCAGGCGTTCGAAGCCCTTCTGCACAGCCCGAACGTGCCGACCGTCTGCCGGGCGCTGAACATGTACCAGGTGGCCGCGGCCTACACGCGGTTGAGTGGTGGAAACCCCCTCGAGCCGCTCGCCGACGACGTACGCCAGGTCGCCCGCGAGATCCTGGCCCGGCCCCCGGTCGAACCGACCGAGGACATCACCGCCGCCTTCGACCACATCAGCGCCCTGAACGTCCTCACCACACTGGCCGAGCCCGCCGACCTCCCGCTGATCACCACCGTCCTCGAAGCCACGACGAACGACCAGGTACGCGCGGTCGCTTCGCTGGCAGCAGACACCGCGGGACGGAAGGCGACCGGCACCTGACGGTAGCGTGCAGTCCATGCGCGCGCTGACAGTCGAAGAGGCCCGGCAACGGGCGGCGGACCTGGACCTGCAGTCGTACGAGGTCGCGTTCGACCTGATCGGGGAAGGGCCGACGTTCGTCACGACCAGCCGGATCCGGTTCCGGGCCACGAACAGCACGAGCTGGGTGGACGTGAAGCCGGAGCGGCTGCTCGCCGTCGAGCTCAACGGGCAGCCGCTCGATCCCGGTGCTCTGGACGGCGGGCGGTACCCGCTTACCGGACTTCAGGCGGAGAACGAGCTCGTCGTCACCGCGGACTTCAAGTACTCGACGGACGGCGAGGGGCTGGTGCGCTCGGTCGACGCCGCCGACGGTCGCGTCTACACGTACGGCATGTCGTCGCTCGAATCCGCGCCGCGGTACTTCCCCTGCTTCGACCAGCCTGACCTCAAGGCGCCGTACGCCGTGACGGTGAAGTGTCCCGAGGACTGGGTGGTCCTCGGCAACGGCGGGGCCACCCGGATCGGGCCGGGCGAGTGGACGTTGGCGGAGACCAAGCCGCTGTCGACGTACTTCGTCACGCTGGTCGCTGGGCCGTTCCACCAGGTCCGCGCCGAACACGACGGAATCCCGCTCGGACTCGCCTGCCGGCAGTCGCTCGCGGAGCACCTCGAGCGGGACGCTGACGACCTGTTCCGCACCACCCGGGACGCACTCGACGCGTACCACCGGATGTTCCGCCGGCGGTACCCGTTCGGCGAGTACTGGCAGGCCTTCGTCCCGGACTTCAACCTGGGCGCGATGGAGAACCCGGGCTGCGTCACGGTCTCCGACGACTTCGTGTTCCGCGGGCCGGTGACCGACGCCGAGCGCAGTACCCGCTCCCGGGTCCTGGTGCACGAGATGGCCCACATGTGGTTCGGCGACCTGGTCACGATGAAGTGGTGGAACGACATGTGGCTGAACGAGTCGTTCGCCGAGTACATGGCACACCGGGTGGCCGAGGACGCGACCGGCTATCGCGGCAACTGGGTCGACTTCGCGTTCGTCCGCAAGTGGTGGGGGCTGCAGACCGACCAGAGCAGCTCGACGCACCCGGTCGCGCCGGACGGTCTGAAGGACGCGCGGCAGTCGCTCGACGACTTCGACGGGATCTCGTACGCGAAGGGGGCGGCGGTCCTCAAGCAGCTCGCCAAGTACCTCGGGGACGACGTGTTCCGCGCGGGAGTGAACGCGCACCTGGAGGCGCACGAGTTCGGGAACGCGGATCTGCACGAGTTCATCGAGAAGCTCACCGAGGCGGGTGCGCGCGAGCTGGACAACTGGTCCGACCAGTGGTTGCGGACGCCGGGGCTGGACACGATCTCGGTCGAGCCGGCCGGCGGCGGCGTCGTGCTGCACCGGAAGAGTCCGGACGAGTCGCGTCGCTTGCACAAGTTGAGTGTCGGAATGTACGGCGCGGACGGATCGGCTGCACTGGTCGACGCCACGATCACCGAGGACTCGATCGAAGTTGCCCTAGGCAACGGCGTCGCGGGTGGTGTGGTCGTGGCTGATGCCGGCGACGACACCTGGGCGAAGATCCGGCTGGACGCCACCAGCCTCGCCAACCTTCCCGCGGTGCTCCCGACGATCACCGACAGCACCACGCGGGCGGTGATCTGGAACTCCGTCCGGGACGCCGTCGCCGACGCCGAGCTGGATCCGCGGCAGGCGCTCGAGCTGTTCACGGCAGCGCTGCCGGACGAGGACAGCGACGTCGCGGTCGGCTCGTTGATCCGCTGGCTCGAGGACAAAATGCTGGGTGGCTACCTCGAGTACAACGCGGCGCGCGGACCGGTTGCCGATGCCCTCAGCAACAAGCTCGCCACGACCGCGCCCGGCAGCAGCCTGCAGCTGGTGACCGCCCGCGGCCTGATCTCGACGACCACCGACGTGGCGCTGCTGACGTCGTGGCTGGACGGCTCAGCCGCGCCCGACGGTCTGCAGATCGACGCCGACCTGCGGTGGACGCTGGTGCTACGGCTCGTCCGGCTCGGTGCGTTCGGTGCCGCCGAGATCGATGCCGAGCTGGACCGGGACAAGTCGACCGAGGGCGTCATCCACGCCGCCCGGTGCCGGTCGGCGCTGCCGGACGGCAAGGAGGCGGCCTGGGCACGGATCATGACGGACCCGTCGGTCGGCGTACAGGAGCTGCTCGCCGCGGCCGACGGCTTCTGGCACCCGGAGCAGGCGGCGATCACCGCGCCGTACGTGCCGCGGTTCTTCACCGACCTGCCGCGGACCGCCGAGATCCGGTCCGGCATGGTGGTCGGCATCACCGCACGCCGGATCGCCCCGCGCTACGCGATCGACCCGGACCTGGTCGCCCCGGCCGAGGCGCTGATCGCGGACGAGAGCGTGGCGCCGGCCATCCGCCGGCAGACGGCCGACTTCCTGGACGGCCTCCGCCGGGCGCTGGAGGTGCGGCGGACGTTCAGCGCACAGTGAGGCGTTCCGCGACCGCGCGGCGGGCCTGGTGGATGCGGGCTTTCACGGTGCCGAGCGGGACGTCGAGTTCGTCGGCGATCTCGGCGTACGACAGGGCGCCCAGGTCGCGGAGGACCAGCGGCTGGACGAGCTGGGGGTGGCTGGACTCGAGGGCCTCGAGGGCTTCCAGCAGGTCGAGGCGGGACCCGGCGATGACCGAGGTGGTGCGCGGGTCGACGGCCTCCGGGAGGACCTCGGCGGACTGCTCGACCGAGCGGCGCTTCAGCGACCGGTAGGTCTGCCGCGCCTGGTTGGTGGCCACGATCGTCACCCAGCCGGCGAAGCTGCCGGTGCCCTTGAACGTGTGCACCTTGTTCGCGACCTGGAGCAGGGTGTCCTGGACCGCCTCCTCCGCGTCCTCCCGGTACGGAAGGAACTTGGCCACCCGCCGCTGCACCTGCGGCCGGATCGCCTGCAGAAGTTGTGGAAGCACCGTCTGATCCCCGGCGGCTGCCCGGGCGGCGAGTTCTTCCAACTCTTCGGTCATGCTCCCCCTTCTGGACTGGTCTGTGACCGACAATAGCCGGGATGGATGTCATCGGGCGGTACCGGTTACGGGACAAGATCGGCGCGGGTGCGTTCGCCACCGTCTGGCGGGGGTACGACGACGACCTGGACGTCGACGTCGCCGTCAAGGTGCTGGCGGACAACTGGGCGTCGCGGGCCGACGTCCGGGAACGCTTCCTGTCCGAGGCACGGCTGATGCGCCGGATCTCCAGCGATCGGGTGGTCCGCGTCTTCGACCTGGGCAAGCTCGACGACGGCCGCCCGTACTTCGTGATGGACTACGTCGGCGGTGGCACCCTCGGCGACGTACTGCGGCAAGGCCCGCTCGACCCGGTGGACGCGCTCTGGTGGGGCGCGGACCTGGCCCGGGCGGTGGCCGCCCTGCACAACGAGGGCGTCGTACACCGCGACGTCACGCCGGCGAACCTGCTGCTGCGGGCAGGGGAGGAGGCCGGCGGCGGTACGCACCGGATCGTGCTCGCCGACCTCGGCCTGGCGAAACGAGCCGCCGAAGCGTCCGGGCTGACCCAGGCGGTCGGTACGCCGTCGTACATGGCGCCCGAACAGGGTCGCGGCGACGGTGGTTTCGACGAACGCGCCGACATCTACGCCGTCGGCGCGGTCACGTACGCGCTGCTCACCGGGCATCCGCCGTACTCCGCGGGATCGATCGGTGACGTGCTGAACCGGGACCCGGACCTGCCACCGCCGAGTCTGCGTCCGGTACTGCACGACTCGGTCGGGCAGCTCGACGACGTGTTCGCGCGGGCGCTCGCGTACCGGGCGGCGGATCGCTGGGACCGCGCCGACACGCTCGCGGAGCGGTTCGAGGCCGAGGCGTTCCGGCTGGAGCGCGAGGCGCCGTTGCGCGCGGCCGAACGGACCACGATCACCGAGGACGACCTGGACACCACCGTTGCCACCGATCCGCCGGTACGGCGCCGGCGCCGGAGACGGGCGTGGTTCCTGCTCGCGCTCCCCGTAATCTTCGTGGCAGCCGGCGTGGGCGGATGGTTCCTCTTCGGACGATGACTGCATAGAGTAGTCGCATGGCTACTTACCGCAGTCTTGTGGTGATTCTCGCCTTACTCGCTCCGACTGACCAACCCACGGCCAGCTACTCCTGCCGAGCCGATACCAAGTTCGGAAAGCACACACTGTCCCTGCGCCAGGGGATCGATGCGCAGGCACCGCCCGTCGTCTCGGCCAACACCCGCTTCACCATCGCCATCAACTCGCAGCCCGGGTCGCTGCCCACCGAGGTCAAGGGCTTCAAACTCCAGGAGGTCCGCGACCTGACCCTTCGTGTCCCGGTCCCGGCCAACGCCTCCTACGTCAGCGCCAGACTGCTGGGTGGCTCAGGCCTCAACTCCACTCCCTCTGTGCAGTTGGAGGGAAACACCGCAGTCCTCACGGTTCCAGGTCCGATCCCCGGCGGCGCAAGCTACCAACTCCCGACCCTCAGCGTCCGCCTCAAATCCGGCCGCCGCGGCACCACCATCGAAACCAAACTCAAAGGCACGAGCTACGACGATCCCGGCCTCACGCTGCAGGCCAAGATCAAATGGAAGTTCCTCAGCACGACCGCTCCGGTCGCCTGCTACCCCGACCCGAACCCGGCCCTCACCCGAACCTCGGTGCGCTAGCCCCGGGGGTCGTCGACTATGAGGCATTCGCCTCATGCCCGGCTTCGGTCGTGCTGGTTACGGTCCTCTCAGGACCGAACGAAAGGAAAGACCATGGCGAAAGCATCGAGTGCGAGCGCCGACAAGGTGGCCGACTACGGGGTAGCGATCGACCGGACGGCCGAGCTCGGCGGCTACACCGTCAACTTCACCACCATCACCAAGAGCCACGACCTGGGTCCGATGCTCGCGTCGCTCCCGGGCGGGAACTGCTCCTGCCCGCACTGGGGCTACGTGCTCAAAGGCCGGCTGATCGTTCGCTACCCGGGCGGCGAAGAGATCGTCGAGGCAGGCGACGCTTTCTACCTGCCTCCCGGACACGCGCCGGAGGCCGAAGAGGGCACCGAACTCGTCCAGTTCAGCCCGACCGAGCAGCTCGCCGAAACAGAGGCGGCGATCGCGAAGGCCCTCCAAGTCAGCTGATCCAGCACGGATCAGACGCCGATCGGGTGCCAGACGGTCTTCAATTCGAGGTACTGGGTGAGGCGGGACAGACCCTGATCGGCGGACCAGTCCTCCGGGCCGGGGCGGCGTACCCGCTTGAGGTTGCCGGCGGCGGCGATCTCAAGGTCGCGGGCCTCGTCCGAGGACTCGATCCCGCACAGGTCGATCGCGTTCACGTCCTGGTGGGACGCCAGCCACGGCCCGATCTCGGACGCGGAGCCGGTGAGGATGTTCACCACTCCACCCGGTACGTCGGAGGTCGCCATCACCTCGCCGAGCGTCACAGCCGGCAGCGGGCGCTCGTACGACGAGACCGCGACGACCGTGTTGCCGGACACGATCGCGGGCGCGATCACGCTGGTCAGCCCGAGCAGCGACGAGTCCTGCGGTGCGAGTACGGCGACCACACCGGTTGCCTCGGGCAACGAGAAGTCGAAGTACGGACCCGCGACCGGGTTGCTCGATCCGACCACCTGGGCGAGCTTGTCGGCCCATCCGGCGTACCAGACCCAGCGGTCGATCGCCTCGTCGACGACCGCGCGGGCCTTGGAGATCGACAACCCCTCACCGGCGGCGACCTCGGCGCTGAACTGCTGGTGCCGGCCCTCCATCACCTCGGCGATCCGGTACAGCACCTGGCCGCGGTTGTACGCCGTCCGTCCGTGCCAGCCGCTGAACGCCTTCCGGGCCGCGACCACGGCGTCCCGGGCGTCCTTGCGGGAGGCCTGAGACGCGTTCGCCAGGAACTTGCCCTTGGCATTGTTCACGATGTACGAACGGCCGGATTCGCTGCGTGGGAAGGCGCCGCCGATGTAGAGCTTGTAGGTCTTGCGCACTTCAAGCCTCGGAGTCTCAGTGGGCAAGGTAGGCCTCCAGACCGTGGCGACCGCCCTCGCGGCCGTAGCCCGACTCCTTGTAGCCGCCGAACGGCGACGTGGGGTCGAAGCGGTTGAACGTGTTCGCCCAGACCACGCCGGCGCGCAGCTGGTTCGCCATCCAGAGGATCCGGGAACCCTTCTCGGTCCAGATGCCGGCCGACAGCCCGAACGGCGTGTTGTTCGCCTTCTCGACCGCCTCGGCCGGCGTCCGGAACGTCAGCACGGACAGCACCGGGCCGAAGATCTCCTCGCGGGCGATCCGGTGCGCCTGCGAGACGCCGGTGAAAACGGTCGGTGGGAACCAGTACCCCTGCGAGGGCAGCTCGCACTCCGGCGACCAGCGCTCGGCGCCCTCGTCCTCGCCGATCTGCGAGAGCTCGCGGATCTTCGCCAGCTGGGCCGGCGAGTTGATCGCGCCGATGTCGGTGTTCTTGTCCAGCGGGTCGCCGACCCGCAGCGTCTCCATCCGGCGCTTCAGCCGGCCGAGGACCTCGTCGTACACGCTCTCCTGGACGAGCAGCCGCGAACCGGCGCAGCAGACGTGGCCCTGGTTGAAGAAGATGCCGTTGACGATGCCCTCGATGGTCTGGTCGATCGGCGCGTCCTCGAAGACGATGTTCGCCGCCTTGCCCCCTAGCTCCAAGGTCACCGCTTTCTCGGTTCCCGCAATCGCCTTCGCGATTGCCCGGCCGACGGCAGTCGAGCCGGTGAACGCGATCTTGTCGACATCGGGGTGCTCGACCAGCGCCTGTCCGGTGCGCCCGGCGCCGGTGACGATGTTCACGACGCCCGGCGGCAGATCCGCCTGCTGGCAGATCTCCGCGAACGCCAGCGCGGTCAGCGGCGTGGTCTCGGCCGGCTTCAGCACCACGGTGTTGCCGGCGGCAAGCGCCGGGGCGATCTTCCAGGCCAGCATCAGCATCGGGAAGTTCCACGGGATCACCTGGCCCGCCACGCCCCACGGCCGCGGGTCGTCGCCGGCACCGGCGTACTCGAGCTTGTCGGCCCAGCCCGCGTAGTAGAAGAAGTGCGCGGCGACCAGCGGGATGTCGACGTCGCGGGACTCGCGGATCGGCTTGCCGTTGTCCAGCGACTCCAGCACCGCGAGCTCCCGGGAGCGCTCCTGGATCAGCCGCGCGATCCGGAACAGGTACTTCGCCCGGTCCTTGCCGCTCATCGGACCCCAGACCTTCTCGTACGCCTTGCGGGCCGCGCGAACGGCCCTGTCGACGTCGGCCGGTCCGGCCTCGCTGACCTCGGCCAGCACCTCCTCCGAGGACGGGCTGACGGTCTTGAACGGCTTGCCGTCGGTCGCATCGGTGAACTGGCCGTTGACGAACAGGCCGTACGACGACTTGATGTCGACGATCGCGCGCGACTCCGGCGCGGGTGCGTACTCGAATCTGCTCATGCCTGTCAGTCCAAGGTGAAGTAGTCGGGGCCCGGGTAGTGCCCGGTGGCCAGCTTGGTGCGCTGCATCAGCAGGTCGTTCAGCAGGCTGGAGGCGCCGAACCGGAACAACTCCGGGTCCAGCCAGTCCGGGCCGGCCGTCTCGTTCACGGTGACCAGGTACTTGATCGCGTCCTTGGCGGTCCGGATCCCGCCGGCCGGCTTGACGCCGATGTGCAGCCCGGTGGCCTCGTGGTAGTCGCGGACCGCTTCCAGCATCACCAGGGTGACCGGCAGCGTGGCCGCGGGCGACACCTTGCCGGTGGAGGTCTTGATGAAGTCCGCGCCGGCCAGCATTGCCAGCCAGGACGCCCGCCGGACGTTGTCGTAGGTGACCAGCTCGCCGGTCTCCAGGATCACCTTGAGATGTGCGTCACCGGCCGCCTCGCGGATCGCGGCGATCTCGTCGAAGACCATCGCGTACCGCCCGGACAGGAAGGCGCCGCGGTCGATCACCATGTCGACCTCGTCGGCACCGGCCGCGACCGCGTCCTTGGTGTCCTGGACTTTGATCGCCAGGCTGGAACGCCCGCTGGGGAAGGCGGTTGCCACACTCGCCACGTTGATCCCGGAGCCCTGCAGCTCGCGCTTCGCGGTGGCGACGAGGTCCGGGTACACACAGACGGCGGCGACCTGCGGCGCGGTCGGGTCGGCCGGATCGGGCCGTTTCGCCTTCGCACACAGGGCCCGCACCTTGCCCGGGGTGTCCTGGCCCTCCAGCGTGGTCAGGTCGATCATCGAGATCGCCAGGTCCAGCGCGTACTGCTTCGCGGTGGTCTTGATCGACCGCGAGCTCAGCGTGGCGGCCCGGGCCTCGGCGCCGACCTGGTCGACGCCCGGCAGCCCGAGCAGGAATCGGCGCAGCCGGTCCTCCGAGGACGTCACGTCGGCCAGGGTGTCGACGCCGCTGTCGAGTGTGGTCACCACGGCAGTCTAGTGCGGATTCTGAGCGCCGGTTACGTTGTGCGGGTGAAGTCGAATTCGCCCGAGAGCGAGCACTACCTGTCCGCGTCGAACCGGATCACCGGGACCGTCGTCCTGGTGATCGGGGCGCTCGGCCTGCTCGACGTGATCCTGGAGTGGCGGACCGCCACCGGGTTGCTGGTCGGCAGCATCATCGCGATCTTCATGCTGCTCGCCTACGTCGGCCTGATCCGGCCGTCGGTCACGCTCAGTCCGGAGAACCTGCTGATCCGCAACCACCTGCGCGACCACCGGATCCCGTGGTCGAAGGTCACCGGCGCCGATGTCACCGACCTGCTCCGGGTGCACACCGACGCGAACCGGTTCCGGGCGTCCGGCGTCCAACTGGTCATGCGCGATCTCCGCAAGCAACGCGTCGGCGGCCGCAAGCTCGCCGCGGACAGCTCGATCTCGAAGGCCGACATCGTGGTGGGCCGGATCGAGAACCACATGGCACAGTTCGCCGGCAAGTCCGACGGTGACATCGTCAGCGAGTGGGCGCGGCCCGAGCTGATCGTCCTCGGCGTACTGGCCATGATCGCGGTGGTCGCCGCCTTCGTCCGCTGACCTCGTGCCGACCCGCCGTACCTTCGTCCGCACCGGCGCCGCCGCGGCGATCACCGGTGCCGTCTCGGTGGCCGCGCTCGAGAGCGGCGCGATCCCCGGCCGCGGCCGGGTGCACGAACTGCTCGGGCTCACCGGCCCCGACGGCGTCGTCCCCGCCGTACCGGCCGGTCCGGTCGTCTCCGGTTCGTTCGCGTCGCGCGCACGCGGGACCGACGTCGGCTACAGCGTGATCTACCCGGACGGGTACACCGCCGGCGCCCGGCTGCCGGTCGTGCTCGCGCTGCACGGTCGTGGGGGCGACCATCGCTCTGCGGTGAACGACCTCGGCGTCGATCGTTTCCTGAGTTCAGCGATCCGGAACGGTACGCCGCCGTTCGCGATCGCCACCGTCGACGGCGGCCAGGACAGCTACTGGCATCGGCGCGCGGACGGCGACGACCCCGGGTACATGCTCGCCGAGGAGTTCCTCCCGCTGCTGGCCCGCCGAGGTTTGAACACCAGCCGGTACGGCGTCTTCGGCTGGTCGATGGGCGGGTACGGCACCCTGCTCCACGTACTGCGCGAGACGGTCAAACCGATCGTCGCCGGTGCGATGAGCCCGGCGCTGTGGCACTCGTACGACGACGTCCAGCCGGGCGCGTTCGACGATGCGGCCGACTTCGCGCGGAACCAGGTGTTCGGGCACCCGGGCGCGTTCCGGGACGTTGCCGTTCGCATCGATTGTGGCCGCGACGACCCGTTCGCCGCAGCCGCCCATGACCTGCGGACCGAACTGGGCGCGGCCGGTGGACAGCAGCCCGGACTGCACACCGGCGGCTACTGGCGGCGCATGCTGCCTGACCAGTTGCGATTTCTCGGCACCAAACTCGCGAACTGACGGCAAACTCGGCGCTCCCGAGCGGAACTGTGGCCTGAATCGCCGCGTCAGACTCCGTGTCCGAGCCCAGGTGAACCCCTGTGCACCCCAGGATTGGTCCGACAGGTCCCAAAGACACATCGAGAGTGGAGCTCATGGTCAACCTCTCCCGTACCACCCTGCGTGGCTTCGCCGCGGTCGGTGCCCTGGCCGGTTTCGCGGCCATGGCGCTGCCGAACGCGCAGGCCGCACAGACCTCCAGCACCAACACGACGGCGGCGGTCGCCAGCACGCCGCCGGTCGACAGCACCGCCAAGGTGATGAGCCCGCCGCCGGCCGGCGACTTGCTGACCACGAAGTCGTCGCTGACCAACGTCGTGCGCTACAACCGGCTGTACAAGACCGGCGCGATCACCCCGTCGAAGTGCAAGGAGGTGAACGTCTCCCTGCGCACCTCCGCGGGCGTCCAGGCGTACGTCTCCCAGCTGGACCGCTGCATCTACGCCGCGTGGGCGCTGCCGCTGAAGCAGGCCGGTGCGGCGTACAAGGTGGCACCGAAGCTGATCTTCACCACGTCGTACAAGGTGAACTCGCCGTGTGGTCTGGACACCACGGGTCGCGCGTTCATGTGCGCCGCGGGCGGCAAGTCGTACATCTACTTCCCGGTCACCCCGGTGATCAACTACTGGAAGCAGAACCCGACCTTCGCCCGTGCGTACGCGTCCTTCACGATCGCGCACGAGTACGGTCACCACGTCCAGTGGCTGACCGGCATCCTGAACGCTTCCTGGCAGCGTCAGTACGGGTTCAGCACCAGCGCGGCGCAGCTCGAGGAGAGCCGTCGTCGCGAGCTGCAGGCGTCCTGCCTCGGCACCGCGGTCCTCGGTTCGAACAAGCGGTACTACCCGTGGAGCGGCGGCCTGATGACGCAGCTCAACAACGTGGTCAGCAACAGCGGCGACCAGCCGGGCTACCCGCGTGACCACGGCTCGCTGAAGAACCACGCGTTCTGGTCGACCATGGGCTTCAACGCGAAGCACAGCTACACCGTCGCGGGCAACTGCAACACCTTCAACGCGTCCTCGGCGTACGTCGCCTGACGCAGTTCGTAACTCGGCCGCCCGGTACGCGTTGGCGTACCGGGCGGCTGTTGCGTTTTGGCGACACCTGCACGATCAGCGATCGTGCGGTTACTTGTTCCGGGTGCGGACGCCCTAGAGTTCTGAGGTCGATCGTCGAACGGCAGGAGTCAACGACAGTGAACTACGACGAGTTCAACACCGAGTACGCGAAGGTGCTGGACAAGATCAAGAGTGGCCGGTCCACCTGGTCGGAGCTGTCCGGGCACGTCACCCGGCTGCGCCAGGCGACCGCGGGCATCACCGTGCCGGTGGAGCGCACCCAGGTCGACCACGACCTCGCGGCGCTCAGCCAGATGGTGGACATGTCCCGGCGCACCAACGACAAGGAAGACGTCTGGACGGTCACGTCCGACGCGATCCGCAAGGCCAGCAGCCAGGAAGGTACGGTCGCCGACCGGATCGCCCGGATCGAGACCGCCATCAACGACATCTCCGCGCTGGCGAACCGGAACCCGGACGAGCGGGACGCGCTGATGCAGTCCACCAGCACGCTCCGCATCCTGCACTCGTCGCTGCAGAGCTCGCTGCACGCCGAGCAGGCCGAAGCGGCCGCCGCGGCCCGCTGAGTTCCCGAACCACCCGCCAGGTGTTCCGGGACTAGTGTCGTGAGTCATTAGTTCAGTGGTAGTTGGGTAGTGTGGGTTCGTGCCGGATCCAGTAGCTCCTGCGGTGGTGTTGTCCGATGAGCAGCGTGCGCAGTTGGTGGCGTGGTCGCGGCGTGCGACGTCGGCGAACGGGCTGGCGGTGCGGTCGAGGATTGTGCTGGCCGCGGCCGATGGGCTGAGTACGAGCGCGGTGGCCCGCAAGCTGGATGTCCATGTCGCGACGGCGCGGCGGTGGCGGGCGCGGTTTGTCGAGCAGGGCTTGGAGGGTTTGCTGGACGAGCCGCGGCCGGGCCGGCCGCGGACGGTGCGCGATGAGCAGGTCGAGGCGGTGATCACCACGACGCTGGAGACAGCTCCGAAGGATGCCACGCACTGGTCGACGCGGTCGCTGGCGGCCGAGTTGGGGTTGTCGCAGTCGGCGGTGTCGCGGATCTGGCGGGCGTTCGGGCTGCAGCCGCACCGGCAGGATTCGTGGAAGCTGAGCAAGGATCCGTTGTTCATCGACAAGGTCCACGACGTGGTCGGGCTCTACCTGAACCCGCCCGAGGCCGCGGTGGTGCTATGTGTGGACGAGAAGTCCCAGATCCAGGCCTTGGACCGCACCGCGCCGATCTTCCCAATGATGCCCGGCACGCCGGCCCGGGCCAGTCACGACTACAAACGCGCCGGCACCTCCAGCCTGTACGCGGCGCTCGACATCGCCACCGGCACCGTCATCGGTTCCCTGCACGCCCGGCACCGCGCGATCGAGTTCAAGAAATTCCTCGCCACCATCGACCGCGAAGTACCAGCCGAGTACGACGTGCACGTCGTACTCGACAACGCCTCCACCCACAAAACACCTGCGGTGAAACGCTGGCTCACCGCGCACCCACGCTTCGTGCTGCACTTCACCCCCACCAGCTCATCCTGGCTCAACCTCGTCGAGCGCTGGTTCGGCGAACTGACCACCAAGAAACTCCGCCGCGGCACCCACCGCTCCGTCCGCGAACTCAACGCAGACATCCGCGCCTGGATCAACACCTGGAACGACAATCCACGACCCTACGTGTGGACCAAAACCGCCGATCAAATCCTCGAATCCATCGCCCGCTACTGCACCAGGATTAACGACTCACGACACTAGATACCTGCTGCGGCAGCCAGATCGGTCTTGATGGCTGCCAAGGCATCCGCTGCCTGGGTGCGCGCCGCGGCGACCTCCGTCGTCACCGGCACGACCACTTCGAGGTAGCACTTCAGCTTCGGTTCGGTCCCCGACGGGCGCACGACCACGCGTGCGCCATCGGACAGGGTGTAGCGCAGCCCGTCCGTCGGGGGCAGCGACTCCGAGCCCTGACTCAGGTCGTCGATCCGCTCGACGGCGTACGCACCCAGCGTCGTCGGCGGCGTCGCGCGCAGCCGCTTCATCGCCTTCGCGATCAGCGACAGGTCCTCGACCCGTGCCGACAGTTGGTCGGTCGCGTGCAGACCGTGCTTGATCGCGAGATCGTCCAGCAGGTCCACCAGCGTCCGGCCCGCGGCCTTCGCCTGCGCCGCCAGTTGCAGCACCCGGATGAGCGTCGACACGCCGTCCTTGTCCTTCACGGCCGCCGGGTCCACGCAGTACCCGAGCGCCTCCTCGTACCCGAAGACCAGGTCCGGGACCCGTCCGATCCACTTGAAGCCGGTCAGCGTCTCGACGTACCGGACGCCGAACGAGGCCGCGATCTTGCCGAGCAGCGACGACGACACGATCGAACAGGCGGCGACACCGTCGGACCCTGGCAGCAGGAACTCACCGAGCAGACTGCCCAGTTCGTCGCCTCTGAGCATCCGCCAGCCGTCCACATCCGGGATCGCGACCGCGCAGCGGTCGGCGTCGGGATCGTTCGCGACGGCTATGTCGGCACCGATCGAGCGGGCCAGGTCGAGCGCGGCGTCGATCGCGCCCGGCTCCTCCGGGTTCGGGAAGGAGACGGTCGGGAAGTCCGGGTCGGGGTCGGCCTGGGACGCGACCACCTGCGGTACGGCGAACCCGGCGCGGGCCACCGCCTTTTCCACCAGGGCCCGGCCGACACCGTGCAACGGGGTGTAGGCGACGTTCAGGTCCCGCGGCGCGTCGGCAGGTACCAGCTCGGCGATCCGGTCCAGGTACGCGTCCAGCAGGTCGTCCCCGGCGGTCTGCCAGTCGTCGCCGCGCGGTACGTCGGCCAGCGGCCCGACCGCGGCGATCGCGGCCGCTATCTCCGCGTCCGCGGGCGGCACGATCTGCGAGCCGTCGCCCAGGTAGACCTTGTAGCCGTTGTCCTGCGGCGGGTTGTGCGACGCGGTGACGACCACGCCGGCGACCGCGTGCAGGTGCCGGATCCCGAACGCGACCACCGGCGTCGGGGTGGGGCGATCCAGCAGTACGGCGTCCAGGCCGGCGCCGCGGATCACCGCCGCGGTGTCCTGCGCGAACACGTCCGACTTGTGCCGGGCGTCGTACCCGATCAGGACCGGGCCGTCGGTCAGGCCCTTCGCCTTCAGGTACGCCGCGAGACCGGCGGCGGCGCGGATCACCACCACGCGGTTCATCCGGTTCGGCCCGGCGCCGACGGCACCGCGCAGCCCCGCCGTACCGAACTCCAGCGTGCCGTCGAACCGGTCGGCCAGCTCCGCGGTGTCGCCCGAGTCCAGAAGCTGGGTCAGCTCGGCGCGGGTATCAGGGTCGGGGTCCTCAAGCAGCCAGGCTTCGGCAGCGGCCCTCAGATCATCGCTCACATGGGCACTCTAGTGACCCGACGACTGACACGGCCTGGACCGGATGTCCGCCACGTAGTCGTCGGGGGCGCCGGCTGCCTCCGCGGCCTCGGCGAGGATGCCGAGGTAGCGGGCCGAGGGCAGGCCGCCCTCGTAGGCGTTCAGGACGTACATCCAGGCGAGCTGCTCGCCGTCCAGGGTCTGCACCCGGACCTGGATCTTGCTGTACACGTCCTGGTCGATCCACTCCCACTCGTCCAGCCGCTCGACGTCCTTCGGGTGGACGTCGTACAGCGCGACGAAGACCTGGTTCGACTGGTCGGACGGGTCCTCGACCACGGTCGCCATCGCGCCCTCCCAGCCGAGCTCCTCGCCGCCGAAGGTGAGGCGCCAGCCGACGATCCAGCCGGTCCCGCGCAGGGGCGAGTACGGGCACCGCTCGGCCATCAGGTTCGGGTCCAGATTCGACGCAAACGCGGCGTACAGGGTCACGGAATCAGAGGATACGGAACAATGGCCTCTCGTGGCGCGAGTTGTGATCATCGGAGGCGGTCCAGGCGGGTACGAAGCGGCCAGTGCGGCCGCCCAGCTCGGCGGGGAGGTGACGGTTGTCGATTCCGGCGGAATCGGCGGGTCGGGCGTGCGTACCGACGCGGTACCGAGCAAGACCTTGATCGCCACCGCCGAGGTGATGACCGAGGTGGAGGAGGCGGGGGAGCTCGGCGTCCGGCTGGACGACGGCGACGACGATCCGGCGAACTCCGTGCGTGTCGATCTCTCCGTCGTCAACAAACGGGTGAAGGCGCTGGCGACCGCCCAGTCGGCCGGAATCGAGCGGCGGCTGGACCGGGACAAGGTCCGGGTGATCAAGGGCCGCGGCCGGCTGGACGGCCCGGAGACCGTGGTGGTCGGGGACGAACGACTGGACGCCGATGTGGTCCTGATCGCAACTGGTGCAAGGCCTCGCATCCTGAAGGGCTCGGAGCCGGACGGCGAACGGATCCTCACCTGGGAGCAGGTCTACGAGCTCTCCGAGCTGCCCGAGCGGCTGATCGTGGTCGGGTCGGGTGTGACCGGTGCGGAGTTCGCCAGCGCGTACGACGCGCTCGGCAGTGACGTCGTACTGGTGTCGTCCCGGGACCGGGTGCTGCCGGGCGAGGACGCCGACGCCGCGGCGGTACTGGAGGACGTGTTCAAGCGGCGCGGGCTGACCGTGCTGAGCAAGTCCCGGGCCGAGTCGGTGAAGCGGTCCGGCGACGGGGTCGTGGTGACGCTGACCGACGGGCGCAAGGTCGAGGGTTCGCACGCGCTGCTCGCGGTCGGATCGCTGCCGAACACCGATGACATGAACCTCGCCGAGTCGGGCGTGTCGCTGACCGACGGCGGCTTCGTACAGGTGGACCGGGTGTCGCGTACGACGGCCCGCGGGGTGTACGCGGCCGGCGACTGCACCGGCGTACTCATGCTCGCCTCGGTCGCCGCAATGCAGGGTCGGATCGCGATGGCCCACGCGCTCGGCGACGCGGTCACACCGTTGGACCAGTCAACGGTCTCCGCGAACGTCTTCACCGCGCCGGAAATCGCCACCGTAGGCCTGTCCCAGGCTGTGGTGGATGCGGGTGGAAGCACCGCACTGGTCGTCAAGGTTGCGCTCGCCGACAACGCCCGAGCCAAAATGCAAGGCGTCCGCGACGGCTTCGTCAAACTCTTCTGCCTCCCCAACACCGGCATCGTGGTCGGCGGCGTGGTCGTGGCCCCCCGAGCCAGCGAACTCATCCACCCCATCTCCCTGGCCGTAGCCGCCCGCCTGACCGTCGACCAGGTAGCCCAGTCCTTCACCGTCTACCCCTCCATCTCCGGCTCCGTAGCCGAAGCCGCCCGCCGCCTCCACCTCCGCCACTGAACCGCCACTGAAGATCGGTTGGACGTGGTGGAGTTGAGCTTTCCTTGACGTATGCCTATATGGGCATATGATGGGCGCATGGCTCGGGCTGCTACTACGTCGGATGTTTTCAATGCGATTGCGGAGCCGCAGCGGCGGGGGATTTTGGGGGTGTTGCGGGGCGGGGAGCGGGCGGTGGGGGAGCTTGCGCGGGAGTTGGGGATGAGTCAGCCGGGGGCTTCCAAGCATCTGCGGGTGTTGCGGGAGGTGGGGCTGGTACGGGATCGGCAGGTGGGGAAGCAGCGGTTGTACGGGCTGGATGCCCGTGGGTTGCGGCCGGTGCACGAGTGGGTCGGCGGATTCGAGGAGTTCTGGAACGAGAGCTTCGGGCGGCTGGATGCGTACGTGCAAGAGCTCAAGCAGGAAAGGCAGGAGGACTGAATGAGTACTGCGGGGCGCGAGGCGCGGCCGGCCGTGGACGATCGGGAGATCGTGGTGGGGCGGGTGATCGATGCCTCGCCGGAGCTGGTGTTCGAGGCGTTCACCGAGGTGCGGCATCTGTCCCGGTGGTGGGGCCCTGCCGGGTTCACGACCACCACGAAGGCGTTCGAGTTCGCCGTCGGTGGCGTCTGGGAGTTCGTCATGCACGGTCCGGACGGGACCGACTATCCGGAGTGGATCCGCTGGACGGAGATCGTGCCGGGCGAGCGGATCGCCTGCGTGCACGGGGAGTTCGACGCAGACCCGAACGCGTTCGAGTCGGTGCTGACGTTCGCGCCTGACGGTCCGGGGACGCGGGTCGAGATGCGCGCGGTGTTCCCGACCAAGGAGCTGCGCGACGAGGCGGTCGGGAAGTACCACGCGGTCGAGGGCGGTCTGCAGACCCTCGCCAACCTGAACGCGTACGTCACCGGGAAGGAAAGCTGATGGCAGGGAAAGTGTTCTTCAGTGTGTCGATGTCGGTGGACGGCTACATCGCACCCGGATCGCTCGGTGAGCTGATGGGCAAGCAGTGGATGGAGCTGCAGCGTTGGGTCTTCCCGCTCAAGTTCTTCCGGGAGAACCTCAAGCTGGGCAAGGGCGGTGAGGAGGGCCGCAACAACGACATCGCGCGCGAGACCTTCGAGCGCACCGGGGTGAGCGTGATGGGCAAGCGGATGTTCGACGCCGGCGAGCGGATGTGGCCCGAGGAAGCGCCGTTCCACACTCCCGTGTACGTCGTGACGCACCAGAAGCGCGACCCGTGGGAGCGGCCGGGCGGGACCGTCTTCCACTTCGTCAACGACGGCATCGAAGCCGCCCTCGACCAGGCCCGGGACGCGGCCGGCGATCGCGACGTCCGGATCGCCGGCGGTGGCGCGACGATCCTGGAGTACCTGAACGCCGGCCTGATCGACGAGTTCTCCATCGCCCTCTCACCCGTGCTGTTCGGCTCGGGCGTACGCCTCTTCGACGGCATCGACGCCTCCCGCATCGCCCTGCAGCAGACCCACGTCGAACACGCGCCGAACGTCACCCACCTGACCTACACGGTCCACCAGCGCTAGGGGGCGGCCCGGAAAAGTTGTCGGCGGGAGTTGCCGCAACTTCGGTGGTCTGTACCGCATCGTGAAGGGTGTGAAGATCCTTCGGATGAAACTCAAGCACACGTCCGCGGTAGCGGCTTCGGCGTTGTTGTTGGGCGGCGTGGCGACCACGCCGGCGACGGCGGCGACGGGAGCGACAGGGGCGACAGCGGCGGCCTGCAGTGTGACTGCTGCTTCCATCACGAGCGGCGGTGACATCGCGGGGACGGCGATCACGGCGACCTCCCCGGTCAGCGCGAAGTACACCAAGGGCCCGCACCTGCTCACGCCGGGGATCGCGAAGGCGGCCTCGACCTGGACGACCGCGCTCGAGGTGCCGGCCGGTTCGACCACGACCGGTCTCGTCGTGCTGAACGACACGCTGTACTCGGCGTACTACTCGGACCTGTCCGGCGTGCCGCCGACGGGGCTGAAGAAGATCGGCTCCGGCTGGCGGTACTTCTCCGTGGTCGAGGAGTCGTTCTGGCAGAAGGAAACCGGTTCGACAGTGGCGGCCAGCGCGCGGTACGGCTTCGATGGGCAGTTGCATCGCTGGGTGAAGGATGCGAAGGGTGTCTGGCACGGTGAGATCGCGGCCGGAAACTTCTACTCGGTGAAGACGATGGCGCTGATCAGCGAGACGCAGACGTACGACACCTTCCTGGCCAACACCCGGGGCGGCGCGCTGTACACGATCCGGATCCCGCGGACCTCGCCGCTGAAGCCGATCGTGAAGAAGGTCCGCACGTCGACGTGGCAGTCGTTCGAATCGCTGGTCGCGGAGAAGTGCGGCGCCCAGGGCACGCTGCTCGCCGCGATCGACAAGGACACCGGCTCGGCGTACCTGTACGCCGTTGGTCACGCCAACGGTACGGCGACCGTGATCAAGGGCCTCGGCAAGGTACCGGGGACGTTCAAGGACCCGGTCTACTCGTTGGGTACTGCCGAGGGGCAGCCGCCACTGTTCGGCGAGTGAGGACCTGACAAGGCCCCGGTGACCCGAGTCGCGGTCACCGGGGCCTTGTCGATGCTAGAAGTCGCCGCCGAAATCTCCGCCGAAGTCGCCACCGCCGAAGTCGCCGAAGTCGCCGCCGCCGTCACCGCCGTCGCCGAAGTCCCCGTTGTCGCCACCGTTGTCGCCGTTGTCGCCGTCGTTCATGCCGTCCTGGTAGCCGGCGGCGTAGTCGCCGTACCCACCACCGGCGAACATGCCGCCGAGGGCCGTGCCGATGAACATGCCGGTCAGCACACCGCCGACACCGCCGAACAGACCCTGCGCGTACGGCGAGTACGCCGGGCCGGCCTCCCAGTACGGGACCCGCTGCGGGCCGACCATCACCTTGCGAACGTCCGGCTCGGCGCCGGCCCGGACCCGCTCGGCGTCGGCCGCGCAGGCCGGCACCTCACGCGGGGCGCCGTTCGGCGGGGACCACATCACGTCGACCACGGACTGGCCGTGCTGCGGGTTGAAGAAGCAGGCCGGCCGGCGCTGCGGCAGCGGCTGGCCGTTGACCCGGGCCTTCACGCAAGCCGCGGCGTACCGGCCGTCCTCGAGGATCTCGACCACGTGCTTGATCTGGTCGGCCTGGGTGACCTGACCGATCGCCTGCTTGGCGGACTCGTAGGAGTCCAGCGCCCGCTGGTAGTCCTGCCGCGCACCGTCGCCGAGGTCCTTGCCGACCATCTCCAGGTCGAGGTCCTGCAGCTCCTCACCGAACCGGGTGATGTCCTCGTCGGCGGTCCGCTTGACCGCCTCGAGCTCGGCCGCGCTGATCTCGTGCTGCTTCTTGTTCTGCAGCTGGGTGCGCCGGTAGGAGTTGTACGCGAGCACCGCGATCACCACGACCGCGATGATCAGGATGAATTCCATGACGGGCCTCTCTCGGGGGTCCAATGGGATAGAGCGTATCCAATCCCGCAAATGCGCCGCCGCCACGCAGGGTGACGCAATCCCGGGAAAGCGGTGACCGGCGTCGCACAATGGAGACGCGCGCCGCCCAGCGCCTGTCCGACCCCCGCCGGAAGGCCTCTGCATGGGCAAGACCGCGCGACTGCTCCCGCTCGTGCTCACCGCGACCGCATTGCTGCCGCAACAACCCTCGAACGACCCGTCCTACCAGGAGATCCCGCTCGACGGCGTCTCCGTCCAGGCGCATACCAAACCGTATGGAATGGTCGGCATCACCTGGCCCGAAGGTGTGCGGAACGTCGCCGCCAAGGTGCGGGTCGAACAGAACGGGAAGTGGACCGATTGGCAATCGTTATCGGTCGAGGACGATCACGGGCCGGATCCATTGGCGCCCGAAGGAATTCAGCGTGCCGGCACCGAACCGTTGTGGGTCGGTAATGCGACCGGCATTCAGGCCAGCGCTGTCACGAACACCGGTACGACGGTTTCCGGCGCGAAGGTGGTGTTGATCCAGCCCGGCGTACTGAGTTCCGACGCTGACGACCCCGGTGAGATCGGCGCCGCGTCGAGCGCGTCGCCGTACCCGATGCCGTTGATGGTGAGCCGGCGGCGCTGGGGCGCCGACGAGCGGCTGCGCGCGTACAACGGGGCCGACTGCGTGCGGCCGCGGTACACGACGACGGTGCTCGGGGCGTTCGTGCACCACACCGCCGATCGGAACGACTACACGCGGACGCAGGTGCCGGCGATGGTGCGGGCGATCTACGCGTACCACGTGAAAAGCCGCGGCTGGTGCGACCTCGGGTACAACTTCCTGGTCGACCGGTTCGGCCGGATCTTCGAGGGCCGCGCCGGTGGCGCGCAGTTGCCGGTACTCGGTGCGCACACCGCGTCGTACAACGCGAACTCGTTCGGTGTCGCGGTGATCGGGAACTTCGACCAGGTGGCGCCGCCGCCGGCGATGCTGGAGTCGACGGCCCGGGTGCTGGCCTGGAAGCTGGACGCCAACTACCGGTCGCCCTCGGCAACGATCCGGCTCGACGGAAAGAGCCTGCACACGGTGTCCGGACACCGCGACACCAAGGCGACGGACTGCCCAGGCACCCAGCTGTACAACAAACTCGGTTGGCTGCGGCAACGAGTGAACACCTTGATGGGCGGGAGTTTCGCGACGCCGATCTACCGCTACGCACGGCAACTCGGGTTCCGCAACATCGGGCAACCGTTCTGGGGCGAGCATCCGACCCGGACCGGGTGGGCGACGTACTTCGCCACCGTCGACGTCTTCTACTCCGTTGCCACCGGCCCGCATTCCACCGCCGGCGCGTTCCGGACCCGGTACCGGCGGCTCGGGGCGGGGAGTGCGCGGCTCGGGTTGCCGATCACCGACGCGTACCAGGTGCACGGCGGGGCGCGGCAGAAGTTCCAGCGGGGCTGGCTGGTCTGGGACCGCCGCGCTCGCCAGGTCCAGGTCGTCTACGGGAGGGCACTATGAGAAAACGTGTGATCGCGGCGGTCGTGCTGTCGTCGACCCTGGTCAGTACGACCGCGCACGCCCGCGAGATCACGCCGGCCGCTGCTGGGGTGACAGCGCCGGACACGGCGATCACCGGACGCGGGTTCGGGCACGGCCGCGGACTGTCGCAGTACGGCGCCCAGGGGGCCGCACTGGCCGGGAAGTCGGTCAAGCAGATCCTGGACTTCTACTACCCGGGGACGACCACCGGGAAGGCGACCGGCAGCATCCGGGTGCGGATCAGCGCCGACACCACCGACGGCGTCCGGGTCGCGGTGGTGAACGGGCTGGCGGTCCGCTCGCTGGCCACCGGCAAGCTGTACACGTTGCCGAAGGCATCGACCATCGACCAGTGGTCGATCGACCCGAACGGCGAGCACGGCACCGAGCTCAACTCCTACGACGCGACCACCAAGAAGTGGACGCTGTACAAGACGTTCACCGGGATGGCGCAGTTCGAGGGCGCGGCGGTGATCGGGCTGATCCTGCCGAGCGGCGCCGTACGCCGGTACCGCGGCGTGCTGCGGGCGATCGACGTCGACGGCGCGCACCTCGACACGGTGAACGTACTCCCACTCGAGTACTACCTGCGCGGCGTCGTACCGCGAGAGGCCGTCACGAGTTGGCGGCCGGCCGCGCTGCAGGCGCAGGCCGTTGCCGCGCGCACCTATTCCGTCTTCCACCGGAACCGCGCGACGGCGCGAGCGTACGATCTGTGCGACACCACGTCCTGCCAGGTGTACGGCGGGTACGACGACGAGGAGACGTCGACGAACAACGCGATCGCGGACACCGCCGGGCAGATCCGGCTCTACAACGGGAAGCCGATCATCGCGGAGTTCTCGTCGTCGAACGGTGGCGCGACCGCGGCCGGTGACGTGCCGTACCAGCTGACCAAGGTCGACAGTTGGGATGCGTACCCGAAGAACGGGAACCCGAACGTGACCTGGAAGGTGACCCGGACCGCTGCCGAGATGCAGGCGGTCTTCCAGGTCGGCACGATCCGGTACGTCCGGGTGCTGAAGCGGACCGGCGTCGGCCCGGGTGGCGGGCGGGCGCTCACCGTTCAAGCGGTCGGCTCCCGTGGCTCCCGGGTACTGACCGCCGACCAGGTCCGGATCCGGCTGCATCTGCGCTCGTCCTGGATCAGCTTCCCGGCGGTTCGTTCACTTGATATATCAACCGATTCCTCGGTAGTGCCTGGTCGCTGAACCATTGACGCGCCCTCCCTGCGCCGGTTAGAACATGACATCGCTGTCAATCACCGCCCTGGAGGAGCCGGAGATGCGCAGAAAGCTTGGTATATCAACCCGTCTGGCCGCTGGAGTGCTCGCGGTCACGGTGCTCGGAGGCCTGAACATGTCCACGGCGAGCGCTGCGGATCCGGCCGGGACCGACCCGGTCGCGGCCGCGCGGGCGCGCGCGTCGTACGAGGCCATCAACACCTACTTCGACGCCGGCCGCGGCCTGCTGCTGGAGGAGTACCCGAACACCCAGTCCAACGCGTACTCCTACGTCTGGCCGTACTCGCAAGCCGCGGTCGCGGCCGAGGACCTGGCCGGTGTGCCCGGCGCGGGCGCCGCCGGTTCGGCGGAGGCGGACCGGCGGATCGCGGCGTACGGGTTCTACTGGAACTCCGGTACGACGCCGCCCGGGTACGACTCGTACGTCCGTCCGCCGAACGGTCAAGGTGGCGACAAGTTCTACGACGACAACGAGTGGATCGGCCTGAACCTGATCCAGCGGTACCAGCGGACCGGTGACCGCGCCGCGCTGGCCCGGGCCAAGGACATCTTCGCGCTTGTCGTGCACGGCTGGGACACCGATCCGTCGCACCCGTGCGCCGGCGGCGTGTACTGGACCCAGGCGCCGTGGAGCCAGGACCGCAACACGATCTCGAACGGCCCGGGCGCCGAGCTCGGCGCGCACCTGTACCTGCTGACCCGGGACAAGTCGTACCTGACCTGGGCGCAGAAGATGTACCAGTGGGCGCAGACCTGCATGCTCGCGCCGAACGGCCTGTACTGGGACCACATCGACCTGGCCGGCAACATCGAGAAGACCCAGTGGAGCTACAACCAGGGCGTGATGCTCGGTGCCGGCGTGTTGTTGTTCAAGGCAACCGGTGACGCCCGCTACCTGCGCGACGCGAAGTCGGTCGCCAACGCGTCGCTGGCGTTCTACAACACCCCGGAGGTGCTCGCGAAACAGGGCGCCGCGTTCAACTCGATCTGGTTCAAGAACCTGCTGATCCTGGACTCGGTCTCGCCGGATCCCCGCTACCGCAGGGCGATGCAGTCGTACGCCGACTACACATGGAACACCTACCGCGACCCGGCGACGAACCTGTACAAGTTCGGCGCCGGATCGGTGGAGCTGCTGCAGCAGGCAGGTATCACGCAGATCCACGCCCTGCTGGCCTGGCCGCGCTCTCGTTACGGTCTGCTCGCCTAGGCTGCGGCTGTTGCGCTCTTGATGTCGACCGGAGTGATCGGCGTCCCGTCCTGTGGGCTCTGCTGGGGCGTGACGCCGGCCTCCGCGACCTTGTCGATCAGCTTCAGGCTCGGCTCGTCGATCGTCCCGAACACGGTGTACTGCGCGGTCAGCCCGGACGCGTCGCCGTACACGATGAAGAACTGGCTGCCGTTGGTGTTCGGGCCGGCGTTCGCCATCGCGAGCATGCCGCGGCCGTACTTGAGCGTCGGGTAGACCTCGTCCGCGAACGTGTACCCGGGCCCGCCGGAGCCGGTGCCGGTCGGGTCGCCGCACTGCAGCACCTGAAGGCCCTCGCCGACGGTGAGCCGGTGACACTTGGTGTTGTCGTAGTACTTCTGGCCGACCAGGCTGAGGAAGTTCTTCACCGCGCACGGTGCGAGTGAGCTGTCGAGGGTCAGCTGCAGGTCGCCGATCGACGTGTCGAGGCTGACCTTCGACGTACCGGACGCCTTGGTCTTGCCGTCGGCCGGCAGGTTCACCTTCCGCGCGGCCGGCTCGGTGCTCTTCTTGTACGCGCAGTTCACCTCGGCCGGGAGCGGCGTCGGGCGCTTCGGGACCGGGAACATCGCGGTCGGGACACTGGACGGCTTGTTCTCGGGCGCGACCGACGGCGTGGCCGCGGGCTTGTTGTCACTGCCTCCGAAGACCACGAACGCGCCGACCACGACGACGACCACGGTCACCACCGACGCCACGGTAATGGCCAGGTTCCGCCGCTGCCGGCGCCGCTCGGCTTCCCGCTCAGCCTGCCGCTTCGCCTTCCGCGCCGCCAGCTGCTGCTCGTGGGTCTTCTTGGACATGCAGTAACCCTCCTCGACCGGATGCCTGCACGGAACCTACAGCGTCAACCTGAGAACTGTCTGTCAATCAGTCCTTGATCTCGCAGATGGGGGCGCCGGCTGAGACGGTGGCGCCGACTTCTGCGTTCAGGCCGGTGACCGTACCGGACTTGTGGGCGTTCAGCGGCTGCTCCATCTTCATCGCCTCGAGGACCACGATCAGGTCGCCCTCGGCAACGGTCGCGCCCTCCTCGACGGCGATCTTGACGATCGTGCCCTGCATCGGCGACGTCAGCGAGTCCCCTGATGCCGCCGAACCTTTGCTACCGCCCGCGCGCCGGGCCGGCTTCTTCTTGGCCATGCCGCCGGCGGGAGCCGCGACAACCGAACCGAGACCACCCGGCAGCACGACCTCGAGCCGCTTCCCGCCGACCTCGACGGTCACCCGGGAGCGCTCGTCCTCGACCGGAGCCTCGGCCGTCGGACCCTCGTACGGCGTGAGCTGGTTGTCGTACTCGGTCTCGATCCAGCGGGTGTGCACCTTGAAGCCGTCGGTCCCGACGAACGCCGGATCCGACACCACCGACGCGTGGAACGGGATCACCGTCGGCATGCCCTCGACGACGAACTCGCGCAGCGCCCGCCGCGACCGCTCGAGCGCCTGGGTCCGGTCCCGCCCGGAGACGATCAGCTTCGCGACCAGCGAATCGTACGCACCCGGTACGGTCTCGCCCTGGTCGTACCCGCTGTCCAGCCGTACGCCGGGACCCGAGGGCGCGTGCCAGCGCAGCAAGGTCCCCGGCGCCGGGAGGAACCCGCGGCCGCCGTCCTCGGCGTTGATCCGGAACTCGATCGAGTGCCCCGAGACCGGCGGGTCGTCGTACCCGAGAGCCTCGCCGTTGGCGATCCGGAACATCTCCCGGACCAGGTCCAGGCCGGTGACCTCCTCCGACACCGGGTGCTCGACCTGCAGCCGGGTGTTCACCTCGAGGAACGAGATCAGCCCGTCCTGCCCGACCAGGAACTCACACGTCCCGGCGCCGACGTACCCGGCCTCGCGCAGGATCTTCTTCGACGAGGTGTAGAGGATCTCCAGCTGCTCGTCGGACAGGAACGGCGCCGGGGCCTCCTCGACCAGCTTCTGGTACCGGCGCTGCAGCGAGCAGTCCCGGGTCGACACCACCACGACGTTGCCGTGGGCATCGGCCAGGCACTGGGTCTCCACGTGCCGCGGCTTGTCCAGGTACCGCTCGACGAAGCACTCGCCGCGCCCGAACGCGCTGACCGCCTCGCGGGTCGCGGACTCGAACAGTTCCGGGATCTCCTCTATGGTCCGCGCGACCTTCATCCCGCGACCACCACCGCCGTACGCCGCCTTGATCGCGATCGGCAGACCGTACTCCTCCGCGAACGCGACGACCTCCGAAGCGTCCGCGACCGGGTCCGGCGTACCGGGGACCTGCGGCGCGCCGACCTTCTCCGCGATGTGCCGGGCCTTGACCTTGTCGCCGAGCGAGTCGATCGCCGACGGCGGCGGGCCGATCCAGATCAGCCCCGCGTCGAGCACCGCCTGGGCGAACTCGGCGTTCTCGGCCAGGAACCCGTAGCCCGGGTGGACGGCGTCCGCGCCGGAGCGGGCCGCGGCGTCCAGGATCTTCGCGATGTTCAGGTAGGAGTCGGCCGGGGTGGCCCCGTCCAGCGCGTACGCCTCGTCGGCGAGCCGGACGAACAGTGCGTCCCGGTCCTGGTCGGCGTACACGGCGACACTGCCGAGCCCCGCGTCGGCGGCGGCCCGGACGACCCGGACGGCGATCTCGCCCCGGTTCGCGACCAGCACCTTGGTGATCTGCTTGCTGTCGGACACAGCTGACTCCCTTCGGCTGGCCCGAGTCTAGGGTGAAGTGCCCTCCACCGGGACCAGGGTGTTGCTCACACCACGCTCTCAGTCAATCAGTAACCAGTTCATTTATTGGCTGGTAAATTATTGACCGTCAGAAGTGCATATCCTTCGGTCGGAGAGGTCCAATCGGAGGAGATGGTGATGACCGGAATTCTCGAGCCGTTGGCAGGGTTCGCCCCGGCGGTGTGGGAGACGCTCGACGACCGGTTCGCCGGGCTTCGCGGGGACAGCCGGCTCGAACGGTTGTGGACCGGTGGACGCTGGGTCGAGGGGCCGGTCTATTCGCCGGCCGGGCGGTACCTGCTCTGGAGCGACATCCCGAACGACCGGATCCTGCGCTGGGACGAGACGTCGTACCAGGTTTCGGTCTTCCGGCAGCCGGCCGGCAACACCAACGGGCACACGCGCGACACCGAGGGCCGGCTGATCAGCTGCGAGCACGGCAACCGGCGCGTGACCCGGACCGAGCACCACGGCGCGATCACGGTGCTCGCGCACGAGTACGACGGCAAGCGGCTGAACAGCCCGAACGACGTCGTCGTGAAGCGCGACGGATCGGTCTGGTTCACCGACCCGGCGTACGGCATCGACTCCGACTACGAGGGCTACAAGGGCGAGATCGAGACCGGCGGCTGCCACGTGTACCGGGTCGCGCCGGACGGCGCGCTGACCCGCGTCGCCGACGACTTCAACCGCCCGAACGGGCTCGCGTTCTCCCCCGACGAGTCGTTGCTCTACATCACGGACTCCGAAGAGGGCACGATCCGCGTCTTCACCGTCGACGGCGACAAGCTCACCGGTGGCGACCTGTTCGCCGAATGCGGCAACGGCATCTTCGACGGCATCCGCCTCGACACCCAGGGCCGGATCTGGGCGTCGGCCGCCGACGGCGTCCACATCTACCACCCCGACGGCACCCTGCTCGGCAAACTCCTCGTCCCCGAAACCGTCAGCAACCTGACCTGGGGCGGCCCGAAACGCAACCGCCTGTTCCTCACCGCCACCACCTCCGTCTACTCCCTCTTCACCACCGCCAACGGCGCCCCGGAGGCCTACGGCCCGGCGCGGTAATCCGTTCGCCTCAGGTCGGGGTGGCGTGTGATGATGGCCTGCTGACCTGATGCGAGGAGGAGCTGTGACTGTGGTCGGCGAACGAGTGCCTGAACATCTTCGGGAGCTCGCGGAGCGGGTGGTGAAGGCAGCCGAGGCGGACGAGCGGATGCTGGCGGTGGTCGCCGGTGGATCGGTCGCCACCGGAACGAGTGACGAGTACTCGGACCTCGATCTCGTGCTGGTGTGTACGCCGGAGGCGCACGAGAGCGTGCTTGCCTCGGCGCGGGAGTTCGCGGAGCGGATCGGGCCGGTGCTGACCAGCTTCACCGGCGAGCATGTCGGTGAGCGGCGGCTGCTGATCGTTCTCTACGGCCCGCCCCTGGCGCACGTCGACCTGAAGTTCGTCACGCCGGAACAGCTCGCGGTGCGCGTCGAGGACGGTCTGGTGCTGTGGCAGCGGTCCGATGTCGTGGAGCGTGCGTATGCCGGATCGGCGCCGCGCTGGCCGGAGGCGGACCCGCAGTGGATCGAGGACCGGTTCTGGGGCTGGGTGCACTACATCGAGGTGAAGATCGCCCGTGGTGAGCTGTTCGAGGCCATCGAGGGGCTGGGCGCGTTGCGGTCGGCCGCGATCGCACCGTTGGCGGTACGTGGGCGGACCGCGAAGCCGTCCGGCGTACGGCGGCTGGAAACGCTCGCGCCGGAGCTGGTCCCGGAGCTGCGGGCCACTGTCGCGACTGCTGATCCCGAGGACTGCCGGCGCGCGTTGCGGGCCGCGGTCGCTCTGTACCGCAAGGTGCGCGAGGGTGTGCCGATGGTACGGCGTACCGCCGCCGAGGAAGCCGTCGTCGACTTCCTCGGCTGACGGTCCGCTCAGAGCTTCTTGAGCTGGTCGATCAAGGTGAAGACGGCCAGGAAACCGAAGGCCAGGAACGAGAAGCCGAGGACCGCGGTTCGCCAGGTGGTGATGCGGATGGCTTCGGGCAGCGCCCTGGAGTTCATCCACCACAGCAGGCCGGAGTAGACGAACATCATCGTGCCGGCGGTGCAGGCGGAGATGATCAGCAGCACCAACGGTTGGGTGAGTCCGGCCAGCAGCACGATGATGCCGAAGGCAACCAGTCCCCAGACCAGCCAGAAGTAGAGCTTGGACTCGGTGATCTTCGACGTCCGCAGATAGCGCGCCTTGATCATGTCGGAGGTCAGCCGGGACGTGTAGTCGACGATCCCGGCGGCCGCCGCGAACAGCGAGAACGCGCCGATCGCCCAGAACAGGTAGCCGAACCAGCCGCCGACGACGGTCTGCAGCGTCGTACCCTCGATCTTCAGGAAGCCGATGTTGTTCTTCACGTTGTCGTTGCCGAACAGCGTCGCGTGGGCGAGCATCGACGTGAAGGCGATCGTCAGCACGGTGATCGCGACGAACGTCGCCGCCTGCTCGATGTTCGCGAACTTCCACCAGCGCCGCCAGCGGGCCAGATTCTTGTCGTCCGGCGGGAAGGTGTACCCGTTCGCGGTCGGGTCGGCCTCGGATTCGCCGGTGACCGGTGACGTCAGCCGCGGGACGTGCACACCCATCCCGAAGCCCTTGTCGCGGATCCAGTTGCTCTGCACCAGGTTCTGCCCGCCGCCGGCCCCGGCGTACGCGATCGCGCCCATCACCAGCGCGAACCCGAGCTGCTCGGCGGGGAACTGCGGCTGCGTGACCGCGTCGCCGAGCGCGCTGTACGTCTTCCCACGGATCGCGAACGCGAGTGCGAGGATGACGAGCAGTGCGACGGCCGCGATCTTCACCGCGATCAGCCGCTCGAGCATCACGTAGACGACCGGCGCGAAGGTCAGGATCGCGCCGATCACCAGCAGCATCACGATCGCGATCCAGCGCGGATCGCCGGCGCCGAACAGGTACGTGAGCATGCTCGCGGAACTGGTCGCCCAGCCGGGCCAGAGGTTCGCGAAGTACGTCATGATCGCGAAGAACAGTCCCCAGTGCTTCCCGTACCGGTTGAAGCCGGTCAACGCGGTCTCACCAGTGGCCAGCGTGTACCGCTCGATCTCCATGTTCAGGAACCACTGCACGACCACGCCGACGACGGCGCCCCAGAGGAACACCAGGCCGACCTGGCTGGAGATGTACGGCCAGAGGATGAACTCGCCGGACGCCAGCCCGACCCCGGCGCCGACCATGCCGGGACCGATGATCTTCCAGGTGTTCGCGGGCGGCTCGGGCAGGTCCCGAACCTGCGGCGCGGGCAGATTCTTGGTAGGCAGTGCGAATCGCCCGTGGTCGGTAGGTGCGGTGTCTGTCATTCAGGCTCCTCACTTGTCGACCCCCTGCTCCGGAGGGTAACGAATACTGTCGGCACCGGCGACCCGACACAGGCAAGTGGCAGACTGACGCGCATGGGTGGGGTGACAGTACTGACTGCGTCGTACGCCGGCGCGGCGAGCGCACCTGCCTACGCCCGACTGGCCGGTCTGGTCGCCGCACTGCCCGGTGAGCAGCTGGTACGACGTGACGCCGGGCCGTCGGCGCTCGCGTACACCTCCGCCGCCGATGCGATCGCCGCCGCCTCATCCCTTCGTGAGTCAGCGTCGGAGGCGCCGGCGGGCGAACTCCTTCGCATCGCTCTCCACACCGCACCAACCGCAGTCCTCGCGGCCCGTCACGCGGATCAGCTGCTGGACATCACCAACCCCGGCCAAACGTTGCTCACGGCAAGGATTGCTGCAGCGGTGGAAGGATTCGCCGGGCCCGGGGGTGTGGGACCTGGCGACGAGCGCGTCGGCGGCATCCGGTTGGCCGATCTCGGTGTGCATCGGTTGCGGGATCTGGGGTCGCCGGAGCGGATCTTCGAGCTGACGTCTACCGGCCTGCCGGTGCGATCATTGGATCTGGTGCCCAACAACCTGCCGGTGATGTTCACGAGTTTTGTCGGGCGCGCGACGCAGGTTGCTGCACTGCGGACCCAGCTGGCGGGCAGTCGCCTCGTCACGCTGACCGGACCAGGCGGCAGCGGCAAGACCCGGCTGGCGGCGCAAACGGCTGCTCAGCTGGCCGAACGGTGGCCGGACGGCGTGTGGTGGGTCGACCTGTCCGCCGTCACCGACAGCTCGCAGCTCCCCGAAGTCGTTGCCGCCGCGATCGGTTTGCTCGTCGAGCCAGGTGATCGCCTACTGATCGGGCAGCTCCGCACCAAACAAGCCCTGATCTGCCTCGACAACTGCGAACAGATCATCGAAGGCGTCGCCGAGTTCGTCGTCGCCCTGCACACCGGTTGCCCTGAGATCACCGTCCTGGCAACCAGCCGCGAGCCCCTCAACCTCCCCGGCGAATCGACCTGGCAGGTCCCCGCTCTCTCACCGGACGAAGCCCGAACCCTCTTCCTCGAACGGTTCGGAATCGCAACGGACGCGGAGGATGCGGTGCGATCGATCTGCGCGAAGCTGGACGGGATTCCGTTGGCGGTGGAGCTGGCGGCCGCTTGGGGCCGGGTGCTGACGCCGGAGCAGCTCGAGGCGGGATTGGCGGATCGGTTCGGGCTGTTGACGAAGAACGTTCGCGGAGTGGCGGCTCGGCAGCGGACGTTGGCCGCGTCGATCGACTGGAGCTACGACCTGCTGGATGAGGACGAGCGGCGGGTGTTCCGGCGGTTGGCGGTGTTCTCCGGTGGGTTCGGGCTCGACGCGGTGCAAGCCGTCACGGAGCAGCCCGGCGTACTGGAGATCCACGCGCGGCTTGTCGACAAATCGCTTGTTGTCTCCGACGGTGGGCGGTACCGGCTGCTCGAGACGATCCGCGAGTACGCGGCAACCCGCGCGACCGCGGACGACGCCGTACAAGACCGGCACCTCGACCACTACCTCCAGGTCGCCGAGGCCGCGGAACCCCTGCTGGACAAGGATCGGGACGCCTGGCGCGCGCTCATCGAACCGGACCGCGAGAACTTCCGCGCCGCTCTCGAACACGGCCTGTCCGCACCCGATCCGGACCGCGGCCGGCGCCTCGCCGCCGCGCTCGGTTGGCTGTGGAACCTGCAGGCGACCGGCCACGAAGGCATCGGCTACCTCCGTCGCGCGATCGATCGCGCCCCGGACGACCGAACGTTGCTTCAGGCCCGTTTGCTGTACGGCTACGCGACCGTCGCCGACACCGTCGACCCGTTCGGGTACGACGCCGCCGGCCGCGGGCTCGACCTCGCCACCGAACTCGGCGACGATCGCCTCACCTCACTGTTCCTTGCGCTGAAGGCCGTCGGCGAGTTCTTCACCGACTTCCAGAAGGCCTGGGACCTGACCGCCGAGGGCGTCCGACTCGCCGACGGCATCGGCAACGAGCACGCCCGGAACGCCAACGTCGCCCTGCAATGCGTACTGCTTTCGCTCTGGGACCGACATGACGAGCTCCGTCCGCTGCTCGACCGTGCCGCCGACGGGCTGATGTCCAGCGGTGAACGAGGGATCGCGTCGACCGTACTGACGACTTGGTCCGAGAGCGCGATGTCCACCGGCGAACCACGGAAGGCCGTCGAGCTCGCCGAACGTGCCCTGGCGGCGGCCGAACCGCTCGCCGACTTCCACCGCGTCGGCACCGCCCGCGCCCAGCTCGCCTCCGTACTGGTTCGCGTTGGGCGCGCCGACGAGGCCCGGACGTTGATGCGCCCGCTGCTGGAGCTCGCCGAGTCCGGTTCCGTCGTACCGAATCTCGGCCAGGTGATGAGCGTGATCTCCTACTGGACGGGCGAGTACGCCGCCGCGGTCGAGTGGCTTGCCCCGGCCGTCGCGCCGGACGGCCCGCTCGCCGGCACGTTCGTACCCGCGATGCTGCTGCCGACGGTCGCCGCCGCGAAACGCGCACTGGGCGAGGACGCGACCGAGCTCCTGGAACACGTCGTCGACCTCGCGCGCCGCTACAACCTCCCGCGGATCCTCGCCGACGCACTCGACCAGCTCGGACGTGCCGCGATCGCCGTACGGCCGGACACGGCCGTCGAGCTTCTGCACGAGGCGCTGACGATCCGCGTCGACCACGGCCTGCGCACGTACCTCATCGACAGCCTGGAATCCCTTGCCCTGCTGGCGATCCACACCAATCGTCCTGCGGACGCCGCCCGGTTGGCATCCGCCGCATCCGCCGCACGCAACGAGCTGGGCTTGGCGACACCGGCCGATCGCCCTGACCTGCCGACCTCGGACGAGCCGCCGCTGGCGTTGGACGAGGCCGTCGCGTATGCCCGCCGTACCAGAGGAACCCGCGGCCGCCCGTCCTCCGGCTGGGCCAGCCTGACCCCGACCGAGCAACAGGTCGTCGCGCTCGCGGTCGAGGGCCTCAGCAACCCCGAGATCGGCGAACGCCTGTTCATGAGTCGAGGCACAGTGAAAACACACCTAGCCCACGTCTACACAAAGCTAGGCGTCGCCAACCGCACCGAACTGGCCTCCCTCAAGAAACCCTGACCATCTCCACAGCCTTCACGATCCGCCGCTGCCGCGTCTCCGCCCTCTTCGCGTCGTTGATCGCCTTCACGTGCTCACGTCGATGGCTGTAACTCAGCTGGTCGAACGCTTCCCGCAGCCCAGCCTCCGCCAGCGCCGCCGCCAGATCGTCCGGCACATCGACCGTCCGCTCACCAGTGTCCCGCTCAACAGTCACCGTCACCGGATCCCCGTCGCCCTTACCGAGCTCCGCCCGGATGCTCTTCAAGATGCCGAGCGCCATGCATCCGCCCATCGACGCGATCGACCCTCGATAAGCAATTTCGTCGAACGTCGCCAGCACTGGAATCCGCCCGCCCCCACCGAGCGCCGTGATCACGTCCGGCGGCACCTCAACCCAGGCGCCGCCGCCGTCGTTCACCCTGATCCTGCTCTCGAACGTCTCCATGTGTTCAAGCGCCCAGTTTTCCGCATTCCGCGGTGATTTCGGCTGTTTGCTGAGCTGCGGCGAAGAAATCGTCGACCATTCGCGAGGTGCGTGATTCCGGTACCGCGAGGCATACCTGTTCGGGTGCCAGTTCCGGAATCGGTACATAGCTGATGTCGGGGCGTGAGTAGAACACGGTTTCCGACCGCGCGACGAACGAGATACCCCGGCCTGCCGCGACGTGCTCGAGCTTCTCCTCCACCCCACGCGCCCGAAGTCCGGAGTCGGGGTGCGGGCGCCGGGTTGGCTGCGTGCCCGGGTCGGCATGCCAGATCACCGGCTCACCGTCCAGGTCGGCCTCGGAGACCTCCTCCTTGCCCGCCAACCGGTGGTCGGCGGGCAGCGCCACCATCAGCGGCTCAGTGAAGAGCGGAGTCACGCGCAGCCCGGTCTCGTGGACAGGAAGACGCACATAGCCGACGTCGACGCGGCCGTCGAGCAGCATCAGGGCCTGGTCGTCCCATTCCATCCGCTGCACGTCCACGACCACGTCCGGGTGCCGGGCCTGGAACGCCCGCGCCGCCGGGATGACCGGGATGCCGGTCCGGAAGCCCACCACCAGACGCTGGCTCCCGCGACCGGCCACGGCCACTCGGCGCCGGACCGCGCGCACGGAGGCAAGCAGCGGACCGGCGTCGTCCAGCAACTGTCGACCCGCATCGGTCAGCTCCACGCCGTGGCTGTCCCTGACGAACAGCGAGGCACCGAGATCCTGTTCCAGCGCACGGATCTGCCGGCTGAGCGCCGGCTGCGCGATGTGCAGATCCTCCGCGGCGCGGCCGAAGTGCAGCCTGTCGGCAACAGCGACGAAGTACCGCAGCTTCCGCAGATCCAGATCCATGGAACCTCCCGGTCCGGCAATGCCGCCAAGGTATCACCACGGCTGAAACAGGTCTTGGACACGCGATCTCGGCCGGTGGCATCGTCATTTCTCGGACGCCGGCAAACCTCAATGCAAAGGACTGATCGTGGGAAAACTCGATGGCAAGGTAGCGGTGATCACCGGCGGATCAACCGGCATGGCACTGGCCGGCGCGGAATTGTTCGTAGCCGAAGGCGCCTATGTCTTCATCATGGGCCGGCGGCAGGACGCACTGGACGACGCCGTCAAGCGGATCGGCCGGAATGTGACCGCTGTGCAGGGCGATGCGGCCGACCTGGATGATCTGGACCGTTTGTACGACACGGTCAAGGAGGAAAAGGGCTCGATCGACATCCTGTGGGCAAACGCCGGGATGGGCGAGCCGGCCAAACTCGGCGAGATCACCGAGGAGCAGTTCCATGCCGCCTTCTGGCTGAACGCCCGCGGGACGCTGTTCACGGTGCAGAAGGCGCTGCCGCTGATCAACGACGAGGGCTCGATTCTGATGACAGGGTCGAACGCCTCGCTCGGGGCCTTCCCCGGCTGGAGTCTGTATGCGGGGAGCAAGGCCGTGCAGCAGGCCTGGGCGCGCGTGTGGCTCAACGAGCTGAAGGACAGGCGGATCCGGGTGAACGTACTGACCCCTGGCCAGGTGGCCACGGCGAAGCAGGAGGAACTGTTCGACGAGGAGACGAAAGCGGCGTTCGAGTCGCTGATACCGCGGGGAAAGATGGGCCGCCCTGAGGAGATCGCGGCGGTCGCGCTGTTCCTCGCCTCGGACGACTCGAGCTATGTGAACGGGCTGGAACTGGTCGCCGACGGCGGCACCACGGCGATCTGATCGGGAGACACCGGCCGACGTGTCGACCCGACCCGGAACGAACGAGACAAACATCAAGAACGACGGAGAGGACAGTTCATGAGCAGCATCAGCATCATCGGTACGGGGAACATGGCCGACGCCATCGGCACCCTGGCAGTCGCCGGCGGCAACACGGTCGAGGTGATCGGCCGCGACGCGGCCAGATCAGCGGCCCTGGCCAAAAAGCTCGGCGGAGGCGCCACGGCCGGGACGTTCGGTGCCGCCCCGGCCGGCGATATCGTCATCCTCGCAGTGCTGGCCGGCAGCGCCGTGCCGGTCATCCGCGAGTTCGGGGACGCGCTGGCCGGCAAGATCATCGTCGACATCACGAACCCTTTCAACGCCACTGGTACCGGGCTGGACGTCCCTCACGACACCTCCATCGCCCAAATGGTGGCCGAGGCTGCGCCGCGGAGCGCCCATGTCGTGAAGGCGTTCAACACGCTGTTCCGCCACGTCCTGGCGGACGGCAGCCCGGTGGACGTGTTCATGGCCGGCGACGATGCACAGGCCAAGGCGAGCGTGTCAACGTTCATCGAGAGCCTCGGCCTCCGCCCCCGGGACACCGGCGACCTGAGCATGGCCCACTGGCTGGAGGGAGCGGGCCTGCTGACGATGGGCCTGGCCCGCTACGGTGTGGGGCACTTCGACTTCTCCCTCGGCATCAACGACCTCGGCTGAGACGCCGTACCAGCTGGTCGGGCGACCGCGTGCGGTGCTTGGGTGGGCTTGCCGTTCGGGTCGGTGATTCGGCATCAAGTGATCCTCCGTGGAGAGGCGGCGCGGCGCACAGGGTCTACTCGGCGGGTGCCGGTCGGACCGACGTGGAAGGTGAAGCCGTGGGGCGTGGTCCATTCGATGGTCCTGTCGTCAACCCGGCGCACGCTCCAGCCACGGGCATGCGTCTTCACCCGATGCCCGAACCGCCCCAGCGGCGCAAGATTGGCCGTACTCGTCTGCCCAGGTGGACCGAGCGGATCGTACGGCTCGATGTGGTCGAGGTCGATGGTGTTGGTCGTTTCGCGGGTCCCGTACGGGAAGAGTTCAACTGGGTGAATCAGCTTGACGCGTTCACGGATGCGGGTGGGGATCTCGTAAGCGTTCACGCTGACGGCGTCGTTGAGGTCGATGACGGGTTTCACGACGTACGGTCCGTAGCCGACGAGTTCGCTGAGTTGGGCAGCCAGAAGCGGTCCAATACCTTCGGCGCGCAGTACGCCGGTGCCGGTCGCGAGGGTGTGATCGGTCAGATGCACCACGACCTCGGTCTTCCCCGGACGTATCTGTCCCTTGTCCGCGCCGTCCCGTCGGCCGCGCCGGCTCGGTTCGCGATAAGCGTCCTGCTTGACCTGCGCGAGCCGGGCGCGGAGGGCTTGGAGCGCCGCAGGAGTCATCGGCGCACCTTCAGCCGGATCGCGCCGCGGATCCAGGCCGCCCACTCGCGCATCGAAAGGATCCGAAACCGGCTCGCGATCCTCGGGCCCAGCAGCCTCCAACCACTCATCATCCGGCGGCCCGAACTGCTCCAGCAGGCCACCTGCTGCGCCCCTGCCCGCAGCCGCGCCACTGAACCCCAGCCCGCCGGAAGCATCTCCGCCGGAAGCGGGCCCGCCAGCAGCAAGCCGGGCAGGAGCAGGACGGCCACGAGCAAGCCCGGCGAAAGTAGCTCCTGTGGGGACGGGCCCAGGCGAAGCAGCCCCAGCCGCAGCAGCCCCAGTCGAAGCAGCCTCGGTCGGAGCGGGCCCCGCCGGAGCGAGCGCGGCGGCAGTAGGCCCGGCGGGAGCGGGCCGAGTGGGACCGGGTCCGGCAGGAAGAGGTCGGGTCGAAGCAGCGCCAGCCGGAGCGGGCGCGGTGGCAGTCGGCCGAGCAGGAACAGACCCGGCGGGAACAGGGCCAGTCGAAGGGGGCTCGGTCGAAGCAGGCCAGGAGGGAGCAGGCCAGTCAGGACCAGGCCCGCCAGGAGCGGGCTCGGACGATGCCTGCGCGGCGGGAGCGGGCTCGGCTGGAGCGGGGCGCGCCGCAGCAGACTCAGTTGGAGCGGGCTCGGTGAGAGGGGGCTGGATGGGGGTTTGGTGTGCTTGGGTGAGGAGTTCTTGGGTGAAGCGGGGGTCGGGGAGGATGCCTACGGCTTCGGCTCGGCGGTGTTGGAGCGAGCGGGTGTCGCCGAGGGCTTTGAGGGCTTCGGCGATGTTGGTGATGGCGGTGTCGTGGCGGTTGACGGCGGCGGCGGGGGCTTTGATGTAGATGGTTTTGTTGCCGTGTTTGTCGCCGCGGCCGACGTACACGCCGCGGTCGTCGGCCGCCTCGGCGCTCTCGTCGGCGGCGCGTTGCGGGTCGGCGTACTGCTTGGCGGCTTGGGTGACCTTCTCGAGACGGTACGGGGAGATCGTGTCGATGATCGCGGCCACACGGCGGTCGACGTACTCCGCGGCGGCGTGGTCGAGTTTGGTGCAGGCGCGGACGATCTGCCTAGCTTTCCACGGGGTTGCCTCGCCTGCCTGGATCCGGGCCCACGTCAACGGGAACCGGTGGCGCAGGGCGAGCGCGTCGGCGATCAGGTCGCGGCCGACGCCGGGAGACACACCGATGACGACGGCGAACTCGGCGACAGCGAACTCCGCGATCTCCGGGCAGCCCTCGCCGCCCAGAACGACGGCCCGTTCGCGGCCGTCACCGGCGCCGCGGGTGGGCCGCGACGGGCAGGTTGAGGGGTGGAAGCGGTCGGCGTAGATCTGGGCGCACTCGAGCAACCGGGCGTCAGCCTTGTTCGCGATCGCGCGGCAACCGGCGGCCTGCTCCAACAGGTCGCGAGTTGAGAACGCGCTCAGATCTTCGTCGAACATGTGTTCGATTCTACGCTGATCCGCATGTCGGATCAAATCGGTGGTGGCCTGGATCTCCTTATCCACAAGGGGAAATCTGGGCTGACTACGTGGCAGCGAAGGGTAAGCGCGCCGACGCGGATGGCGACACCTCGACGCGGATGAGGTCGCGGAACCGTTTGAGCGACCCGCGGTTGAATGTCGGCTCGCGATCACACCATGCGCACTCAGCGATCCGTTCCGGCGCGCGATCGGTGGTCAGGGGCACCTCGGCCCACGCAGTTGCAAGGCCGGAGCCTTACTAGCGACGTCCGCGGAGTGATCCACTGTGGCTGGCATGCGTGCGGTCGAGACGAGTGAGGTTGGCTGATGCAGGCTGTTCCTGGGGTCCTGCTAGCGGAGGTTCGTGATCGGTACGGCGTCGTAGCCGAGCACGCCGAGCCGGTCGGCGGCGGGACTGCGAGCAAACTGTGGCGACTTGACTCGAATCCGCCTGTGGTGATTCGGCTGTCACAGTCCGGGCCGGCCGAGAGGATCGCGAACCGGTCCGACTACCGGCTGCCGGAGCAGCAATGGTCCTACAGCGTTGCTGCCGAGTTCGCCGGCAAGGTCCCCGAGGTGATTGCGCCGCTAGTGGCGTCTGATGGTGAAGCGGCGTTTGTCTGGCACGGGCGGCCGATTACCGTCTGGCCGTTCGTGATGGGCGCGTCGCTGGACCGGCGGAATTCTGTTGAGCTTCGGCGAGCGGCTCATCTGCTGGCACGGTGTTGTGCCGAGACGGGCGGATCGTGGCTCTTGTTGATTGGGACGAGGTTGAATGGGGCCCGCTGATCAATGAACTGGCCTGGTCGGTCTGGGAGTTCGGAAAGTCTTCCGCAGGCGATGCATTGGACTTGGATCGGGCGGCGGAGTTTCTGAGCGAGTATCGGCGTGCCGACGGGCCGGCCCGGCCGTCGCGGGCCTTGATTCCGCTGATTCGAGCGCGTCTTCGCAGTGACGTCGCGTTTGGCGGCGGGTTCGTCCCGCTGATCCTGTCGAGGATCAGGCGATGGTCTCAGCTTTCAGAGCGCTTCGGCAGGTCCGGCTGCTCCTGGCGGGCGAGTTTGCTGGGCCACCAGACTTTGCGGCCGATGTCGTGGGCCAGGGATGGGACGAGCAGGGAGCGGACGACGGTGGTGTCCAGTAGGACGCCGAAGGCGACCATGAAAGCTATCTGGACCAGGAAGAGGATCGGGAGAACTGCGAGGGCCGAGAAGGTGGCGGCCAGGACGACGCCGGCGGAGGTGATGACGCCGCCGGTTACTGCCAGGCCGATGAGGATGCCTGGTCTGGTGCCTTGGGCGTGGGATTCCTCTCGGACCCGGGTCATCAGGAAGATCGAGTAGTCGATGCCTAGGGCAACCAGGAAGACGAAGGCGTACAAAGGGATTCCTGGGTCCGCGCCCGGAAATTTGAAGACGTGGTTGAACATCAGTGCGCTGACGCCGACGGTCGCGCCGAACGACAGCACGTTGGCGATCACCAGCAGGACCGCGGCGACGAGTGAACGGAGCAGCAGCATCAGGACGACGAAGATCACCGCGAGGATCGTCGGGATGATCACGCGCAGGTCACGCTGCGCGGCGTCGAGGACGTCGAGGTTGATCGCGGTGTTGCCGCCGACCAGGATGTCCGGGCTCACCTTGTCCAGCTCGGTCCGCAGGTGCTTGACCACCTTGGTCGCGGCCGGTGAGTCGGCCCGGATCTTCAGCGTCGCCTGGACCAGGACCTTGCCGTCGACAACCTTCGGCGGTACGCCGGGCGCCACCGAGGCGGACGCGGCGCCGACGCCGTCGACCTTGACCGCGGTCTGCACGACCTGGTCCGCCTGTGCCGCGGGGGTGAGGATCTCCACCGGCGTACCGGAGCCGGCGTCGAAGTGCTTCGCGAGCCGCTCCTGACCGGTGACCGACTCGACCTTGTTCAGGAACAGGTCCTCCTGCGACGTACCGGAGGCCTTGAACGTCGGGAGGAACGCCGCGCAGGCGAGCAGGGCGAGCGCGGTGATCGCCCAGACCCGCCGCGACCGCCGGCCGACCAGGCCGGACACGCGGCCCCACAGCCGGCGCCCGCCGACCTGGTCGCGGGAGTGTACGTGGTCGACGCGCGGGATCGACGGCCAGAAGATCCGCCGCCCGAACGCGAGCAGGATCGCGGGCAGGAACGTCATCGCCGCGATGAACGCACCAGCGATGCCCAGCGCGCCGACCGGTCCGAGGCCCTTCGTGCTGCCGAGCTTCGACAGCAGCAGGCACAGCAGGCCGAGGATGACGGTCGCGGCGCTGGCCGCGATCGGTTCGATCGACGCCCGCCAGGCGACCCGCATCGCCTGGAACTTGCTCTCGTAGTCGTGCAACTCCTCTTTGTAACGGGAGACGAGCAGCAACGCGTAGTCCGTCGAGGCGCCGACGACCAGGATGAAGAGGATGCCCTGACTCTGGCCGTTGAGCTGCAGCACGCCGTGCTTCGCCAGCGGGTACACGACCAGCGCCGCGAGCGCGAGGCCGAACACCGCGGTCAGTAGCACCGCGATGGGCAGGATCGGGCTGCGGTACACGATCAGCAGGATCACGAACACGACCGCGAGCGCGACGCCGAGCAGGATTCCGTCGATCCCGCTGAACGCGACGACGAAGTCCGCGAACACCCCGCCCGGACCGGTGACGTACACCTGCAGGCCGGTCGGCGTGAGGCTGTTCTTGATCTCGGCGCGGAGTGCCTTCGCCACGGCGTACAGGACGGTCTCGCCCTGGCCGACGACCTCGTCGGCGCGGTCGCCGTCGATCTGCACGGTGAGCAGTAGCGCCTTGTGGTCCGAGGCCGGTACGGCGGGTCTGACCGGGGCGGTGAGGTAGTCGCCCAGCTTCTTGCCGTCGCCGAGCTCGAGCCCGGGGATCTTGGCGACGAACCCCTGCAGAACGGTCTGGTCCGCAGCGGTGATCGGGGTGTCACGCTCGATCAGGACGAAGTACGGGAGTGCCTTGGAGTCGACGAACTTCGCGGCCTCGTTGGCGACCACCGTCGATTCGGCCTTCTTCGGAAGGAAGTTGGCGTTGTCGTTCTGCTGGACCTCGCTGAGCTTGCCGACCGCGGGGCCGCCGAGGGCGCCCAGGACGAGCCAGACGATCAGTACGGCGGCGATCCCCGCCCTCCACCTCCACCGGTTCACCTCAGGCAGGGTACCCGGGATCTCTCACTTCCTCCCGGTGGGTGTGCGGGAGCCGTTTCGGCGGCGTAACAACAAGATGACTACGCGGAAACACCCCGGTCATAACGTCCAGGCCTAATCAGTGAGGTCGAATGATCGGAGACTGCGATGACGCTCGAAGCAGGACAGGCGGCTGTCGCCAACCGCGAAGGCAGTGGGGCGGTCGGCACGGTCGAGGCCCCGCGGCGCGGGCGCTGGATCGATGTCTGGGATCCCGAGGACGCTACGTTCTGGGCCGCGAAGGGCCGCGCGATGGCGCGCCGGAACCTGTGGCCCTCGATCTTCGCCGAGTTCCTCGGCTTCTCGGTGTGGCAGCTGTGGAGCATCGTCGTGGTGTCGATGCCGAAGGCCGGCTTCACCTACAGCACGAACCAGCTGTTCTGGCTGGTCGCGCTGCCGAGCCTGGTCGGCGCGACGCTGCGGCTGCCGTACACGTTCGCCGTACCGCGGTTCGGCGGGCGGAACTGGACCACGTTCTCCGCGCTGCTGCTGCTGATCCCGACGGCCGGGCTGTCGTACTTCATGACGCAGCCGGACACGCCGTTCTGGCTGATGGCGCTGGTCGCGGCGACCGCGGGTGTCGGCGGCGGGAACTTCGCCAGCAGCATGACCAACATCTCCTTCTTCTACCCGGAGAAGGAAAAGGGTTTCGCACTCGGCGTGAACGCGGCCGGCGGCAACCTCGGCGTCGCGGTCGTGCAGTTGTTCGTGCCGATCGTGATCGTCGCCGGTGCCGGCCTGACGCTGAACCGTTCCGGTCTGATGTGGCTTCCGCTGATCGTGCTGGCCGCGTTCTGGGCCTGGAAGGCGATGGCGAACCTCTCGGTCGCGAACTCGTCGTTCCGGACCTCGATCGCGGCGGCGAAGCGGCCGCACACCTGGGTGATCTCGTTCCTCTACATCGGCACGTTCGGGTCGTTCATCGGGTTCGGGGCGGCGTTCCCGCTGCTGATCAAGACCACGTTCGCGGGCGTCACCCCGGCGCACTACGCGTTCCTCGGGGCGCTCGTGGGATCGGTCTCGCGGCCGTTCGGCGGCAAGCTGGCCGACCGGATCGGCGGCGCCCGGGTCACCGTGTGCTCGTTCGTGGTGATGGGGCTCGGCATCGTTTCCGCGATCTTCTCGCTCAAGGCGGAGAGCTTCGGGGCGTTCCTGGGCAGCTTCCTGGTCCTGTTCGTGGCCAGCGGGATCGCGAACGGATCGACGTACCGGATGATTCCGGCGGTCTTCCGGCTCACCACGCCGAACGACCCGGGCCGCGCCCGGCGTGAGGCGGCGGCCTGCATCGGCATCGCGTCCGCGGTCGGCGCGTACGGCGGCTTCCTGGTACCGCGTGGCTTCGCGACATCGACGAGCCACTTCGGCTCGCTGATCCCGGCGCTGTACGTGTTCTGCGGGTTCTACGTGGTGTGCCTCGCGGTGACGTACTTCTGCTACCTGCGCAAGGGCGGCCCGCTCAGCCAGGAGCGCGTGTGACCGCTATCGCGACGCACTGTCCGTACTGCGCCCTGCAGTGCGCCACCACGCTGCACCCGGTCTCGCGACCGGGTGCCGTGGAGGTGCAGCCGAGGGACTTCCCGACCAACCGGGGCGGGTTGTGCCGTAAGGGCTGGACGGCTCCCGACGTACTCACGGTGCCGGACCGGCTCACCGTGCCGCTCGTCCGCAACGCGGCGGGCGAGCTGGAGGAGACGACCTGGGACGCCGCGCTGGACTTCGTCGCGGCACGGATCACGTCGTTGCAGGCAGCGCACGGCCACGACGCGGTGGCGGTGTTCGGCGGCGGTGGTCTGACGAACGAGAAGGCCTACGCATTGGGGAAGTTCGCGCGGGTCGCGTTGCGGACCGCGAACGTGGACTACAACGGCCGGTTCTGCATGTCGTCGGCGGCCGCCGCGACGAACCGTGCGTTCGGGATCGACCGCGGACTGCCGTTCCCGCTGGCCGATCTGGGCGGTGCGGGTGCCGTCCTGCTGGTCGGAAGCAACATCGCCGAGACGATGCCGCCGGCAGTGGCGCATCTGCAGGGCGCACGCGACGCGGGTGGACTTCTGGTCGTCGACCCGCGCCACTCGGCCACCGCAAGCCTCACCGACGACGGCGCGGGCCTCCACCTGCAGCCGACTCCGGGCACTGACCTGGCTCTCCTGCTGGCCCTGACGCACGTAGTACTGCAGGAAGGCCTTGCGGACACCGCATTCCTGGCTGAACGGGTCGACGACGCCGACTTACTGATTCGTTCGACTGCTTCGTGGTGGCCGGAGCGCGCGGAGCGGGTCACTGGTGTACCCGCCGCGACCATCCGTCAGGCTGTGCGGGTGCTGGCGGCGGCGGCTCCGGTGCATGGCGGCGCGGGCGCGTACATCCTCACCGGGCGTGGGGCCGAGCAGCACAGCAAGGGCACCGACACGGTGACCGCTTGTATCAACCTCGCGTTGGCGCTTGGTTTGCCCGGGCGGTTGGGGAGCGGGTACGGCTGCATCACGGGGCAGGGCAATGGGCAGGGCGGGCGCGAGCACGGGCAGAAGGCGGATCAGCTGCCTGGTTATCGGAGCATCGAGGACCCGGCCGCTCGGTCCCACGTTGCGGAGGTCTGGGGTGTGCGGCCGGAGGAGTTGCCGCGGTCCGGGAAGAGTGCGGTCGAGCTGATCAATTCGCTCGGTACGGCGGATGGTCCCAAGGCGCTGTTCGTGCATGGGAGCAACCTGCTCGTGTCGGCGCCGAACCTTGCGTCCGTGCGAGAGCGGCTGAACGCGCTCGAACTGTTGGTGGTTGCGGATGTCGTTCCGTCCGAGACCGCGCTGTTGGCCGACGTGGTGTTCCCGGTCACGCAGTGGGCCGAGGAGGACGGGACGATGACGTCGCTCGAGGGGCGGGTACTGCGGCGACGGACAGCGGTGGCGGCGCCGGGTGAGGTGCGGAGCGATCTTGCGGTGTTCGCGGGGATCGCCGAGCGGCTCGGCGTACCTGGGTTTTCGACGGATCCGGCCGAGGTGTTCGAGGAGCTGCGCCGGGCGAGCGCGGGCGGGAAGGCCGACTACTCCGGGATCACCTGGGAGCGGCTGGACGCCGGCGAGGAGTTGTTCTGGCCGGTTCCGGACGAGGGGCATCCGGGGACGCCGCGGTTGTTCGCGGACGGGTTTCCGACCGCGGACGGGCGGGCGCACGTCGTACCGGTCGACCATCGGCCGGTGGCGGACGACCTCAACGGGTCGGCGCCGATGTACCTGGTGACAGGGCGGTTGCTGCAGCACTACCAGAGCGGGGCGCAGACGCGGCGGGTGCCGGAGTTGGCCGAGGCCGAGCCCGAGGTGTACGCCGAGGTGCATCCGCGAGTGGCGGCGCAGCTGGGGATCGGCGACGGGCGTCCGGTGCGGTTGCGGACGGCGCGCGGGTCGATGGTGCTGCCGGCCCGGATCACGCCGGACGTCCGGCCGGACACCGTTTTCGTACCGTTCCACTTCGGCGGTGCCGAAGCGGTCAACGAGCTGACGAACGACGCGCTCGACCCGGTGTCGCGGATGCCCGAGTTCAAGGCGTGCGCGGTGCAGGTGACGGCGGCGGAGTTGGGCGCGACGGGGGTGCCGGCATGAGGATCGTGATCATCGGCGGCGGGATGGCCGGGCGGCGGCTGGCCGAGTTGCTGCCGTCGTACGACGTGACTGTGCTGGGCGACGAGCCGTCGTACAACCGATCGCGGCTGACGGAGTACGTTGCCGGCCGCGCGGAAGTTGCTGTTGGCAACGAGCCTGCTGTGGCGGCGGTTGCGGTGGATCGGGTACGGCGGGTGGTCGTCGGAGCAGACGGCGTCGAGTACCCGTACGACCGGCTGGTGTTCGCGACCGGCGCGGTACCGGTGGTGCCGGCCGGTGTCGAGGGCGGGTTGCTGCTGCGGTCCGTCGAGGACGCGCGCGCGGTGGTTGCCGCGGCACAGGAGGCGCGGCGGGCCGTCGTACTCGGCGGTGGTGTGCTCGGTGTCGAGACCGCCTGCGCGCTGCGCGAACGCGGCGTCGCGGTCACCCTCGTCCACGACGGGGAAACCTTGCTCGACAAGACAGTCCGCCCGTCGGCCGGGCGTCGGGTCACCCGCGCGGTCCGCCGCCTGGGCGTCGAGGTCCTGCTCAACACAGAACTCTCCCGAACAGAGACGAAGGACGGTCGCTTCCGAGCGCTGACCTTGCAGAACGGTCACCAGGTGTTCGGCGACCTGCTGGTGGTCGCCTGTGGCGTCCGCCCTCGCACGGAGCTTGCCGGCGGTCTCACCGCTCGTACTGGGATCGTCGTGGACGAGACGTTCACGAGCCCCGACGACCCCACCGTGCACGCAATCGGCGACTGCGCCGAGCTGAACGGCCGAGTCACAGGAACAGTCGGATCAGCCTGGGCCCACGCGGAACAGCTGGCCGCCCACCTGCATTCCACCGTGGACGTTGGCGCAGCCTCGGCGACTCCAGAGGTGGTTCGGCTGACCGCTGGTGGGCTGGATGTGCTCGTTCTCGGGGACAAGGACGCGACCGGTGCGGTGGTTCGGCTCGAGGACGAGACGCGGTATGTGCGCGCCGTGCTGCAGGACGGTGTGGTGCGGGCGGCGGTCGCTGTGGGGGCGCCGGAAGTCGCGGCGGAGTTGGTCTTGCTGGCGGACCGGGGGACACCCGTGGTCGCGGACGGGTTGCTGGAGGCAACCGACGTACCGCAGCAGCAGAAGAAGCCACCGACGGTCTGTCGGTGCAACGGAGTGACCCGGGTCGCCATCGAGGCGGCCTGGCGTGGGGGTGCCGACAGTGTCGCCGGCATCGCCGCCACGACGCGGGCGACGACCGGGTGCGGAAGCTGCACCGGCGCCGTCGGCGAACTGCTCGACCGCTTCCGGCGCGGCGAGACCGAACCAGTCCCGAGCAGGAGGGCGACGATGGCAGAGCTGAACAAGGCCAAGCACGTGGTGGTGGTCGGCGGGGGTATGGTCGCCCACCGGCTGGTCGAGGCGCTCCGGCAGCGCGACACGAACATCGACTACCGGATCACCGTGTACGCCGAGGAGCCGCGGCTCCCGTACGACCGGGTCGCCCTCACCAGCTACTTCTCCGGCCGCGACCCGCACGACCTGTCGCTGGGTGACCCGGAGCTGTGGGACGACCCGGCGGTGAACCTCCGCAAGGGCGTCCAGATCACCGCGATCGACCCGGCAGCCAAGACCGTCACGACGGCACGCGGCGAAGTGGTCGGGTACGACGAACTGGTGCTCGCGACCGGCTCCGCCGCGTTCGTGCCGCCGGTGAAGAACAACGACGCGCAGGGCTGTTTCGTCTACCGCACGATCGACGACGTCGCCGCGCTGCGTGTGTACGTCGAGCGGCTCAAGTCCGAAGGCAAGCAGGTCAACGGTGTCGTCGTCGGCGGCGGTCTGCTCGGCCTCGAAGCCGCGGGTGCACTCCGCGCGTTGGGCGCGGCGACCAAGGTCGTCGAGTTCGCGCCGCGGCTGATGCCGTTGCAGGTCGACGAAGGCGGCGGCGCGGCCCTGTCCCGGTTGATCGCCGGCCTGGACGTCGACGTACTCACCGAAACCGCGTGCCAGCGGGTGAAACTGACCTCGCAGGGCGCCGCCCGCGCGATGGCTGTTGCCGACGGCCCCGATCTGCCGGCGGACGTGGTGGTGTTCGCGACCGGTGTCCGCCCGCGCGACGAGCTCGGCCGCGCGGCCGGCCTGGCGATCGGCGAACGCGGCGGTGTGGTCGTCGACGAGGCCTGCCGTACGTCGGTACCGGGCGTCTGGGCGATCGGCGAGGTGGCCTGTATCGAAGGACGGGTGTGGGGCCTGATCGCACCCGGCTACACGATGGCCGAGATCGTCGCGGACCGGCTGCTCGGCGGCGAGGCGACCTTCCCTGGCGCGGACACCTCGACGAAGTTGAAGCTGCTCGGCGTCGACGTCGCGAGCTTCGGTGACGCCTTCGGTACCACCGAAGGCGCGCTGGACATCGTGTACGCCGACCCGGTGGCCGGTGTCTACAAGAAGCTCGTGCTGTCCGACGACGCCCGTACCCTGCTCGGCGGCATCCTGGTCGGCGACGCGTCGGCGTACTCCGGGCTGCGTCCGATGGTCGGCCGCGAACTCGGCGCCGATCCGGCCGCGTTCCTGCTGCCCGAAGGCGCCGCGCCGGTCCAGCTCGAGCTGCCCGACGACGCGCCGGTGTGTTCCTGCAACAACGTCTCCGCCGGCACGATCCGGTGCGCCGTCCGGGACGAGGGCTGCACCGACATCAAGTCCGTGTGCGGTCGTACCAAGGCCGGCACGAGCTGCGGTTCCTGCCTGCCGATCGTCAAGAACCTGCTGAACACCGAGCTCACCAAGGCCGGTGTCGAGGTCAGCAAGGCGCTCTGCGAACACTTCGCGCTGTCCCGCGCCGAGCTGTTCGACGCTGTCCGGATCACCGAGCTGCGGACCTTCAGCGAGATCGTCGAGCGGCACGGCACCGGCCGCGGCTGCGACATCTGCAAGCCCGTGGTGGCGTCGATCCTGGCCAGCATCGACCCGGCCGGGCACGTGCTGGACGGCGAGCGCGCGACGCTGCAGGACACCAACGACCACGTGATGGCGAACATGCAGAAGGACGGGACGTACTCCGTCGTACCGCGGATCCCCGGTGGTGAGATCACTCCGGAGGGCCTGATCACGATCGGCGAGGTGGCGCGCGACTTCGGGCTGTACACGAAGATCACCGGTGGCCAGCGGGTCGACCTGTTCGGCGCGCGGATCGAGCAGTTGCCGGCGATCTGGAAGCGGCTGGTCGACGCGGGGTTCGAGTCGGGACACGCATACGGCAAGGCGCTGCGGACGGTGAAGTCCTGCGTCGGGTCCACCTGGTGCCGGTACGGCGTCCAGGACTCGGTCGGGATGGCGATCGCGCTCGAGCTGCGGTACCGCGGGCTGCGGTCGCCGCACAAGATCAAGCTCGGCGTCTCCGGCTGTGCCCGGGAGTGCGCGGAAGCGCGCGGCAAGGACGTCGGCGTGATCGCGACCGAGAAGGGCTGGAACCTGTACGTCGGCGGCAACGGCGGGATGACCCCGCGGCACGCCGAACTGCTCGCGTCGGACCTCACCGACGAGCAGTTGTTCCAGGCGATCGACCGGTTCCTGATGTACTACGTCCGGACCGGCGACCGGCTGCAGCGTACGTCGGTGTGGTTGCGCGAGATCGGCCTGGAGCAGGTCCGGGACGTCGTACTCAACGACAGCCTCGGGATCGCCGCCGACCTGGACGCCGCGATGGCGCAGCACGTGGACGCCTACGTCGACGAGTGGAAGGCGACGCTCGACGATCCCGACAAGCTGGCCCGATTCGTGTCGTTCGTGAACGCACCGGATCAGCCCGACGCCGACCTGCGGTACGTGGTCGAGCGGAACCAGCCGCGCCCGGCGACCCCGGCCGAGCGCGGGCAGCTCGAGCCGGTCCTGCTGGCCGGTCCCCGATTGGAGGTACGCCGATGAGCATCGTTGCTTGTGGTCCGACTGTGGTGTGTGCTTTCGACGTGTTGTTGCCGGAGCGTGGGGTCGCCGCGCTGCTCGGGGACACGCAGATCGCGCTGTTCCGCACCCACGACGGCGAAGTGTTTGCCGTCGGCAACCAGGACCCGTACAGCGGGGCGAACGTGATGTCGCGGGGCATCGTCGGCAGCCGCGGCGACGTACCGACGGTGGCGTCGCCGATGTTCAAGCAGGTCTTCGACCTGCGCACCGGGGTGTGCCTGGACGATCCGGAGGTCCGGCTGCCGGTCTACCCGGTCGAGATCGTCGACGGCCGGGTGGTCGTCGGTGGCCCCGACGACAGCGACGGTAGCGACGGCATACCAAACGGTATGGTACGGTCCCGGTGACGCGGACGGGCCCGCTGAGCGGCTGCACGATCGCGATCTCCGCGCACCGGCGCGCGGAGGACCTGATCGCGTCGTTCGAACGGCGCGGCGCGAAGGTGCTGCACGCGCCGACGCTGCAGATCGTGCCGGTCGCCGACGACCACGCGCTGATCGAGGCGACCCGGCGGGTGATCGCGAACCCGCCGGACGACGTGGTTGTCACGACCGCGGTCGGATTCCGCGGCTGGATCGAGGCGGCCGACACCGCCGGGCTCGCGGCCGAGCTGCTCGGGACGTTGGAGCAGTCGCGGATCCTGGCCCGCGGTCCGAAGGCGCGCGGCGCGATCCGCGCGGCCGGCCTGGTCGAGCACTGGTCGGCGCGCTCCGAGACGACGGCCGAGGTCGTGGAGTGGTTGCGGGAACAGGGCGTCGACGGCCGGAAGATCGTCGTACAGCTGCACGGGCTGTCGGATCCGGCGCTGCAGGAGGCGTTGCGGTCGGCGGGTGCCTCGGTGCGTGGGCTGGAGGTGTACCGGTGGGGACCGGCGCCGGACCCGGCGCTCGTCGAGCGGATGATCTCGCAGGTGTGCGGTGGGACCGTCGACGCCGTCGTGCACACGTCGGCGCCCGGTGCGCAGGCGATGCTCGACGCCGCGGCGCTGACCGGTCAGTACGACGAGTTGGTGGCGTCGTTGCGGACCGGGCGGGTGCTCAACGCGTGCGTCGGGCCGGTGACGGCCGGACCGTTTGTGGCGCTGGGGTTGGAGCCACTGGTGCCTGATCGGTTCCGGTTGGGGGCGCTGATCCGGATCGTCACGGACCGGCTGACCGACGACAACGCACGGTCCATCGAGACGGCGTTCGGGCAGTTGGTGATCCGCGGCGGCGCGGCGGTGCTCGACGGCGTCGTACTGCCGTTGGGGCCCGGTCCGCGGGCCGTTCTGGCTGCGCTCGTCGCGGCCGGCGGGGACGTGGTGTCGCGACCGGAGTTGCTCGCGGTACTGCCCGGCGCGGAGGACGTGCATGCGGTGGAGGTGACGGTGAACCGCCTGCGTACGGCGGTGGGACGGCCCGAGTTGGTGCGGACCGTCGTACGACGTGGTTATCGGTTGGCTGTCGAACCGGCGGGAGTTCCTACATGACTGACCTTGTCGCGGTGGCTCACGGAACGGCCGATCCTGCTGGGATCGCGGTCGTCCACGACCTGGTTCGCGAGATGGCCCGGCAACGGCCGGACCTCCCGATCTCGTTGGGTTTCGTCGATCTCCTCACGCCTGCGCTGCCATCGCTCGTCCATCGCATCACCTCCGACGCGGACGAGGCGGTCGTCGTACCGCTGCTGCTCAGCTCGGGTTACCACGTGTACGTCGACGTGGCCGCCGAAGCGCGCCGCTACCCCGGCCGCGTCCACGCGGCCGCCGCCCTCGGCCCGGACCCCGTGCTCGTCGAAATCCTCGCCGACCGTCTCGGCGACCTCTCCCGTGTCGACCAGGTGGTCCTCGCCGCGGCCGGTTCGTCCGATCCGCGCGCCCTGACCGACTGCGAAACTACCGCCACGCTCCTCGCCCGACGTATCGACCGCCCGGTCCACGTCGGCTACATCTCCGGCTCCGGCGACCGCCTCCCCGCCGTACTCGCCCGAACCCGCGGCCGGCTCGCGATCGCGACGTACCTGCTCGCCCCCGGTTTCTTCAACACCCTCGTCCACCGCCACGCCGGCCCCCACCCCGTCACCCCACCCCTGGCCCCCGACCCCCGCCTGGCCACCCTCGCCCTCCACCGCTACGACGCCGCGCGGGCGGAGGCCGGTGCTTGCTTGTGGGACGACGCCGGGAGCATCGTGGGGGTGTGAGCCCGAAGAAGTGGGACGAGCTGAGTCCGCGGAGCCGGCGGTTGGTCGTGGTCGGGGCGGTGGCTGAGAGCGTGCTGAAGTCCATCGCGCTGGCGGACCTCGCGCGACGTCCCGCGGAGCAGGTACGGGGCCCGAAACCCGCGTGGGCGGTGTTCCTGACGTTGTTCAACTCGGTCGGCGTGGCGCCGGTCGCCTACTGGCTGTTCGGGCGCCGCAAGACCACCTAGCGGCTTGTGAGGGCACGATGCCTGAAGCTGTGCGTACCGTCCGGATCAACCGTCCGGCGGCCGACGTGTTCGCGTTCTTCGCCGACGGCGAGAACGATCCGCAGTGGCGCACCGGGGTGAAGGAGATCAGCCGAAACGGCCCGATCGGCCCCGACGCGACGTACCACCAACGAATCGCAGGCCCCGCCGGCCGGGCGATCCCGTCCGACTACCGCGTAACGGCGTACGAACCCAACACCCACCTGGCCTTCGAAGTCACCGCCGGCCCCGTACGCCCAACCGGCGACTACCGCTTCACCCCGGTCGACGACGCCACCGACGTCACCTTCAAACTCTCCGCCAACCTGTCAGGCCTGAAAAAACTCCTGATGTCCAAACCCGTCCAGCAATCCATGAACTCCGAAGTAGCCGCCCTCGACCGAGCCAAACAAATCCTCGAGAGCTAGAGCACCGGGCTGAGCACCCGGAAAGGCGAACGAAGAGTCGCTCTGACGGCTAGTCTGCGCGGGTGGGGATCTATGAGGACTTGCTGAAGGCGACCGGGGACCCGGATGGGTTGGGCGGGATTCGGGAGCGGATTCTGGCCTGGATGCTGCCTGGGTTCATGGACCGGGCCGAGGTGATCGAGGCGGCGACGGAGTACGTCGAAGGCAGGGAGCTGCTGACCGGCCCGCAAGTCGAGCAACTTGTCGACGAGCTGTGGCGTCAGCGGCTGGACGAGCAGAAAGACTGGCCGGAGCGGACCGACGCCGACAAAGTCGCGGCGGCCTTCGCCGAACTCGACGCCGCCGGGATCGTCGCGCGGATGAACTTCACCTGCTGCCAGACCTGCGGATCCACCGAGATCGACGACGAGCGTCCGGCCGACCGCCCCTCCACCGGCTACGTCTTCTTCCACTCCCAGGACGGCGAACGCCTCGCCGACAATCCCGCGCACTTGTTCCTCGCCTACGGCGCTTTCGACATCCCCGAACCTGAATGGCTCGACGGCGTGACCGCGATCGGCAATCAGGTGGCCGCCGTACTGCGTGCCCACGACCTCCCGGTGACATGGAACGGTTCCTCCGACCAGCGGATCCAGGTAGGACCCCTGAACTGGCAACGCCGCCTGCCTACGGCTCGGCAGAACAGCTGACTTTCGGGGACCTTGTCGCCGGCCTTCGGCCAGCTCGGGAGTGTCAGCGCGAGATCGAGGAGCCGTGCCAGGCGAGAGCCCGGAGCAGATCGTCGCGGAGCCGGTGGATTGTTCCGCTCACGGTTGGAGGTACCCCGTCCAGATCCAGCGGTGCCGATTCCACAGCCTTGCCGAGCTCGTCCCAGGTAGTCCAGGCGATCGTTGCTGGGATCCGTGCGATCAGGTCGTCGTCCGACGCGCCGATGCCGGTCGTTCGCGCGAGTACGTCCTCGAGGTGATACGTGACGGCTGCCTCCAGCGAGAGGCGCCCGTGGCCTCTGACCGGCACCGGTGGTGGCGACGCCGTGATCAGCAGAAGCATCGGCCGTGCATCGGCGGCATCCCGCAGCACGCACACGTACTCCCGTGCGAGCTGCTCCGGCTGGAAGGCCGACCGTCCGAGGCCTTTGGCCTCGATCAACACGTGGCAGCTCGGGGTGGTCAGGACGCCATCCGGTTGTACGACGACTCCGTTGGGAGACAGCCGTGACTCGTCGGGCAGCAGCGTGAACGTCGCTTGCTCCGCTTCTGCCGCGACGAGCTCCCGCGTCTCGTCGGCGCCGTGGGCATTGCGCAGAACTGCGGCCAGGAAGACCGATCGCGGAAGGTACGACAACGTGCCGAGAACTTCCGCGGTCAGAACGTTCTCGCGGCCTCGGCCTCCGTCCCGGTAGCCGCGGACCCGTGGGCCCTCCCACGAGATCTCCTCCAAGAGGCGGCCGAGCACGGAGCTGTTGCCGAGGCCTTCGGGGACGGTGGGCGGCATGTCCTACTCCTTGCTGTTGCGGAGGGCTTGTAGGTCTGCGTGGCAGCGGGCTTCTACTTCGGCGAGGTCTTGGAGGGTTTGTTCGATGTCTTGGCGGCGTTGTTCGAGTTCCTGGCGGCGGTGGGTGATCTGGTTCAGGAGGTAGACGAGTTGGCCTTCCTCGCCGGGTTCGGCGTCGTACATGTCGACGATCCTGGCGATCTCGTCGAGGGAGAAGCCGAGGCGTTTGCCGCGCAGGATGAGGGCCAGGCGGATGCGGTCGCGGGGGTGGTAGACGCGGGTCGTGCCGCGGCGTTCGGGGGTGAGCAGGCCGCGGTCCTCGTAGAAGCGGATCGTGCGGAGCGTGACGTCGTACTCGGCGGCGAGTTCGGCGATCGACCAGGTCTCGGGCACCCGGCTATTGTGCATGCTGACCAGCGTGCTTTACGTTTACGTAAGCGTCAAGCACGAGGGAGTGCGGTATGTACGAGTTGTCCGCCGAACACCAGGAGTTCCGGCGTAGCGTTCGCGACTTCGCGGAGGCGGAGATCGCGCCGTATGCGGCCGAGTGGGACCGCAAGCACTACTTCCCGGTCGAGGTCGTGCAGAAGATGGGGCGGCTGGGGCTGTTCGGCCTGACCGCGCCGGAGGAGTACGGCGGGGCCGGCGGCGACTTCACCAGCCTGTGCGTGGCGATCGAGGAGATCTCCCGGGTCGACCAGTCGATGGGGATCACGCTCGAGGCGGCGGTCGGGCTCGGGATCAACCCGATCCTGACGTTCGGTACCGACGAGCAGAAGGCCACCTGGTTGCCCGACCTGGTCGCGGGCACGAAGCTGGCCGGGTTCGGGCTGACCGAGCCGGAGTCGGGGTCGGACGCCGGTGCCACCAAGACCCGCGCGGTGCTCGACGACGGCGAGTGGGTGATCAACGGCTCGAAGCAGTTCATCACCAACTCCGGCTCGAGCATCACGAGCGTCGTCACGGTCACCGCCCGCACCGGTGAGCGCGCGGACGGCAAGCCGGAGATCTCCACGATCATCGTCCCGAGCGGTACGCCGGGATTCACTGCGGAGGCGGCGTACGACAAGCTCGGCTGGCATGCGTCCGACACGCATCCGCTGTCGTTCGTGAACTGCCACGTCCCCGAGGCGAACCTGCTGGGGCAGCGCGGCAAGGGGTTCGGCCAGTTCCTCGCGACGCTCGACGACGGGCGGGTGGCGATCAGCGCGGTCGCACTCGGATGTATCCGGGCCTGCCTTGAGCTGTCCACCCAGTACGCCGGTGAGCGGCAGACGTTCGGCGTACCGATCGGCCGCAAGCAGGGTGTCGCGTTCCAGATCGCCGACCTGAAGGTGATGGCGGACGCGGCCGAGCTGCTCGTCTACCGGGCCGCTGCGCTGAAGGACGCCGGGGCGCCGATGCAGGAGTTCAAGCAGGCCGCTGCGGTCGCCAAGCTGTACGCGACGGAGTCGGCGGTGACCGCGACCCGGATCGCGACCCAGGTCTTCGGCGGCTACGGCTTCATGGAGGAGTACCCGGTCACCCGGTTCTACCGCGACGCGAAGATCCTGGAGATCGGCGAGGGTACGTCGGAAGTACAGCGGATGCTGATCGCCCGGAGCCTCGGGCTCCCGGTGGAATGATGGCTGCATGACCCACGATCACTGGACCGAGGTCAAGGTCGCTCGCGAGGCAACCCTGGCGCCACCCGAGAAGGCAGCGGCCAAGCTCAAGAGCCAGAACAAGTTGTACGTCCGCGACCGGATCGCGCTGCTCGTCGACGAGGGCAGCTTCGTCGAGGACGCGCAGCTCGCGAACGCGCTGAACCCGGGCCTGCCCGCGGACGGCGTGGTCACCGGCCGCGCGCTCGTCGACGGCCGGCCCGCGCTGCTGGTCGCCAACGACCCGACCGTGAAGGCCGGCTCCTGGGGCGCCCGGACGGTCGAGAAGATCGTCCGCGTCACCGAGGTGGCACTCCGCGACGAACTGCCGATCTTCTGGCTGATCGACTCGGCCGGCGCCCGCATCACCGACCAGGTCGAACTGTTCCCGGGCCGTCGCGGTGCCGGGCGGATCTTCCACAACCAGGTCGCGCTGTCCGGAAAGGTCCCGCAGATCTGCTGCCTGTTCGGCCCGTCGGCGGCCGGTGGTGCGTACATCCCGGCGTTCTGCGACATCGTGATCATGGTCGACGGCAACGCCTCGATGTACCTGGGCTCGCCGCGGATGGCCGAGATGGTGGTGGGCGAGAAGGTGACGCTGGAGGAGATGGGCGGCGCCCGGATGCACACCAGTGTCTCCGGCTGCGGCGACCTGCTCGCGTCCGACGACACCGAGGCGATCGAGCTCGCCAAGCAGTACTTCTCCTACCTGCCGGGTTCGTGGCGTTCGCGGCCGCCGTCGTACGACGCCTCGGACGCCGGCCGCGACTTCACTCGGGACCTGGTTCCGGCCGAGGAGAGCGTCGGGTTCGACATCCACGACGTGATCGACGCGGTGCTGGACGCGGACACGTTCTTCGAGATCAAGCCGTCGTACGCGCCCGAGTTGGTCGTCGGGTTCGGGCTGCTCGCGGGTCAGGTGGTCGGGATCGTCGCGAACCAGCCGGCGGTGAAGGGCGGCGTACTGTTCGTCGACTCCGCCGACAAGGCCGCGCGGTTCATCTGGCTGTGCGACGCGTTCAACGTGCCGCTCGTGTACCTGTGCGACGTACCGGGGTTCATGATCGGCAGCGAGGTCGAGCGGGCGGGGATCATCCGGCACGGCGCGAAGATGATCACCGCTGTGTCCGAGGCGACCGTCCCGACAGTCTCGGTGATCGTACGGAAGGCGTACGGCGCCGGGCTCTACGCGATGTGCGGCCCGGGTTTTTCGCCCGACGCGTGTATCGCGCTGCCGACGGCGAAGATCGCGGTGATGGGTCCGGAGGCGGCGATCAACGCCGTGTACTACAACAAGATCCAGGAGATCGCCGACGAGACCGAACGCGTCGAGTACGTCTCCAAGCTGCGCGAGGAGTATGAGACCGACATCGACATCCTCCGCCTCGCCGCCGACCTGGTCATCGACGCCATCGTCGAACCCGAGAACCTCCGCAACGACCTGATCGCCCGGCTGGCCGCCGCGCAGTCCAAGGACCGAACCTTCTCGCACCGCCGCCACGGAGTCCCGCCCGTGTAGGTAGGGTCCCAGCCATGGGTGCAAACGATTTCGCCGCGCGGGTCCGGGGGCGGGAGAAGCTGGTCGGGTATTGGGTGACGCTTGATTCGCCTGCCGCGGCTGAACGGATCGGGCGGTTGGGGTACGACTACGTGGTGCTCGACGGACAGCACGGGTTGATCGGGTACCAGGGGTTGATGACCGGGCTGCTCGCGATCGACGCCGGTTCCTCGATCGGGCCGCGGGCGTCGGTCGGGCTGGTGCGGGTGGAGGCGAACGACCCCACGCCGATCGGGCGGGCCCTGGACGCCGGTGCGGCCGGCGTGATCGTTCCGCTGGTCGACACCTCGGGGGACGTGGCGCGGGCGGTGCGCGCGGCGAAGTACCCGCCGGCCGGGGTGCGTTCGTTCGGTCCGATGCGGGCCGCGTTGCGGATCGGCCCGGTCCCCGCGGACAGCGACCGGGCGACCGTCGTGCTCGCGATGATCGAGACGGCGCTCGGGCTGCAGAACGTGGCCGAGATCTGTGCGACGCCCGGTCTCGACGGCGTCTACGTCGGACCGTCGGATCTCAGCCTGGCGCTCGGCGCGCGGTTCCCGGGAGATCCCGAGGTGGACGAACCTTTCGAGCAGGCGATCGAACTGATCGCACGGACCGCCCAGGAGACAGGCATCGCGGCAGGCATCCACACCTTCGACGGCGAGTCGGCGAAGAAGAGACTGGACCAGGGCTACACCTTCGCCACCGTCGCCTCCGACCTCAGCCACCTCGAGGCGATCGCGGCCGCACACCTGCAGACTGCACGCTCCTAGGAACACGTTGGTGTGCTGTGGGGTTAAGTTCGGGGAGAGCACACCGAGGAGGTCCGGATGAAGGCACCCGAGCGCGGCGCGTTGCCGCTGGGGCTGGCGGCGACGTTGGGGCGGGCCTACGGGCGGCTGACCGAGACGGTGCAGGGGCTGAGCGACGCGGACTTCCGCCGCGAGACGCGCTGCCCGGGCATGCCGGTCGGTCCGCTGCTCGTGCATCTGTTGTACGACGCCGAGCGGGCGCTGATCGCGTTCGCCAGCCCGGCCGTGGCCGAGCCGGACCGGGACTTCGTCACGTACTGGAAGGACGTCCCGCCGCAGGGTGGTACGAGCTTCGTGTCGGCCGTCGCCGCGGCCTACCGGAAACCGGCGCAGCTCGTCCAGCACTGGCGTGAGGTCTCCGAGGCCGCGGCCCGCGCCGCCGCGGCCGGGCTGGCGACCAAGGACCGTTGCGTCGAGACCCAGGGCCATGTGCTGCGAGCGAAGGATTTCGTCGCCACGTTGGTGCTCGAGGCAACGGTTCATCACCTGGACATGACCGTTGGTCTGCCCAATGCACCGGAGCCGGACCCCGAGGCGCTGCAGGTCACCGCCCGGACGCTGGACGGCCTGTTCGGACCCGAGGCGTGGGACGTGATCGCCTGGGACACCACGACGTACATCCTGAAAGCGACCGGCCGCCTGCCACTCGACGAGGCCGATCTTGACATGCTCGGCCCGCACGCGAGCCGGCTGCCGCTGCTGGCCTAGAAGACTGGCCCCCTAGAAAGACTGGCCCCGAAGACTGGCTCAGAAGACGCCGGCGAAGGGGTCCTCCAGTTCGCTCCAGTTGAGGCTGGCGAGTTCGGACTCGGTCAGCAGGCAGGCATCGAGGATGGCCTGCAGGCGGGCCGGGTCGAGGCCCATACCGGTCGCGACCACCGTGCACTCGGCGAGGTGCTCGGTCTCGGACCATTCGCCGAGCATGCCGAGCGACGCGCTGTACCCGGCCGACTCCCAGCGGACCCGTTGGGTCGGACGGTTCGCCAGCCAGACCACGCCGCGACTGCGGACCACGCCGTTGACGATGTCCTCGAGCGCGTCGTTCAACCGGGCCGGATGCAACGGTCGCGTCGACCGCCACAGTACCGTGGTCACGCCGTCGCCACTCGGCTGCACGCGGTCCGACTGGTTCGACACAGCAAGTTCGCCCGCCCACGCCTCGGCCGCGTCGAAGTCGAACCGCCCGGTCCGTGCCACCGGCCCCTCCGGTACGCCGGACGCGCCCGCCCGCACCACCGACGTCCGTGGGTTCAGATGCTCCAGCAGGTGCTCGAGCCGCACCAAGGCCGTACTCCGATGCGCATTGGCGAGTACGCACACGTCGGCGTACTCGATCTGGCGGGCCGTCAGCTCCGCGACATTGCGCCGATCCGGCAACCCGAGCGCGAGCCCGCGTTCGGCGAGCAGCTCGTCGCCGGACAGTTGCTCGACGAGCAGTACGGCGTCGACGACGCAGGTGACCGTGTCGACGACGATCTCCGGCAGCGCCGCGACCAGCGTGCTGACCAGCGGCCGCGCCTCCATCGCGGGTGGCGCCGCGAGCACGACGTGATCCCAGTGCGCACGCGCGACGAGGGCCTCGAGCAACGGCACCAGCGACTCGATCAGCTGGCATGCACCACAGTCGTCGCCGACCGTGAACTCACCCGCGTCGATCGGCCCGGACCGGTCCTGCACCCGCCAGGTCAGCACGCCGCGACCGGGCAGCTCGTCCTGATCGACCGCCACGACCACGGTGGTGGCGTCGGTCATCGCTTCCAGCACGGGCTCCCGCAGCGTCGCGGACAGCCCGACCAACAAGGACAACGGAGTCTTCGACTGGGCGGTCATGCACACATTATATGAAAACGGTTTTCATCAGTCTACCGGTACGGCGTGTCCGGAAAAGAACAGGCCGTCGCCCCGATCGTCTGGTAGGCAAGGGACATGGCGATCGAGATCGGGAAGTACACCGGCGGGTGGGAAGAGCTGCTCGAGTTGCTGGACGTGGCGTTCTCCGCGCCGTGGTCCGACGAGCAGTACGAGTCCGAGCGGGCGGTCTGGGAACAGCCGCGGAGCATCGTGGCGAGCGAGGACGGTCAGCTCGTCGGGCACACCGGCACGTTCTCGCACCGGATGTCGGTACCGGGCGGGCAGGTCTCGACCGCGGGCGTGACGATGGTCGGCGTCCGGCCGACGCACCGGCGGCGCGGGATCCTGCGTGACCTGATGCGCGCGCAGTTGACCGACGTCCACGAGGCGGGGGAGCCGCTGGCAGCGCTGACCGCGAGCGAGCCGGTGATCTACCCGCGGTTCGGGTACGGACTGGCCTCCGATCACCAGCAGATCGTCGTACCGAAGGCGTCGCGGGAGCTGCGCCCGGTGGACGGTGTCGACGACGTACGCGTCCGGTACGTCGACGTCCGCGAGAGCCTGCCGCGCTGCGCGGAGTTGCGGAACCGGCTCGCGCTCGAGCGGCCCGGGATGTTCCAGCACGACGAGCGCTGGCAGCAGTACACGACCAGCCCGACCGTCGTGAGCAACCTCGCGAGCGCGTCCAAGCTGCGCTGCGTCGTCGCCGAGCGGGACGGCGAGCTCGTCGGCTTCGCGTACTACCGCACCAAGCGCGCCGAGAAGGGGTATGTCGACGTACAGCGGGTGCATGCCGTCGACATCGCGGCGCATGCGGCGCTCTGGCGATACCTGCTCGAGCCCGATCTGCTCAGCGAGACGCGCTGCGGGATGCTCGCGTCCGACGACCCGTTGCTGGACCTGCTGCTCGACCCGCGGGCGCCGGGCGCGATCACGCGGGACGGCCTCTGGGTGCGGCTGGTCGACGTTGCCCGCGCGCTCGCCGGGCGGACGTATGCCCGCGACGTCGACGTCGTCGTCCAGATCGTCGACGACTTCCTGCCGTGGAATGCGGGCCGCTGGCACCTGTCCGGCGGTACGGACGGCGCCTCCTGCGAAAGCACCTCCCGCGACGCCGACCTCACGCTCGACGTCCGCGATCTGGGCGCCGTCTACCTCGGCCGCCCGTCCCTGGCCCGCCTCGGCCGCGCGGGCCTGGTCACCGAACACACCCCAGGCGCCCTGACCGCAACCTCGGAAGCGTTTTCCACATCTCGGCTTCCGTTCCTCGATACAGGCTTCTGACGGGGTAACCTGCCCAGATGCAGACGCAGCGTAGGGGTGCGCTCGCGGCGGCGGTCGTCCTGTTCGTCGGGCTCGTGGTGGCCGGCTTCGTCGTCCTCGCATCGGCGAGCGGACCGGTACGGCCGGTCAGCGAGAGCACCCTGAGCCCGCAGCCGCGGACGCTGCCGCCGAACGTGGTCACCGAGACGCCGCAGACGCAGGGGACACCGACGCCGCGGATGCTGCCGCAGCCGCGCGACACCCCGAGTTGGCTGCTGTCGATGTGGCAGACGCTGATCTACCTGATCGCGGCGACGATCGTCGTCCTGATCGTGCTGCTGATCATCCGGACCGTCCGCCGCGTCCGGCTGCCCAAGCTGGAACCCGTCGACAACGACTGGGAGCGAGTGAAGGCCGAGCGGCTGGCCGAGGCCGTCGACACCGGTCTCGCGCAGATCGACACCGGTACGGCGACCGACGCGGTCGTCGCGTGCTGGGTCGCGCTGGAGCAGGCGGCGGCGTCGGCCGGCGTACCGCGGGATCCGTCCGAGACGCCGGCCGAGTTCACCGTCCGGGTGCTCGGCGTCGGCGGGATCTCGGAACCAGAACTGATCCGGCTCGGCGAGCTGTATCGCGAGGCGCGGTACTCCACCCACGGTTCGACCGAACAGGCCCGCACCGAGGCCCGCGCGGCCCTGCTCAGGTTGCGCGAGGAGCTCGCGGTAGCCGTGGAGGCCGGCGAATGACGTCTTACCGCTGGTCTGCGCTGGAAGAGAAGGGACCGCCGCCGGAGAAGCAGAAGCGGCGGATGCCCAACAAGATGTTGCTGCAGCATCTCGGGCTGCCCGTGCTGGCGAGCCTTGTGCTCGTGGCGATCTTCGGGGTGGCCGGGATGGAGCCGCGACCGCTGTGGTTCGTCGCCACCGCGCTCGCCGTCGGCGCGGTCTCGCTCGCGATCCGGCTGATGGTGCCGCAGGTCCTGGAGACCAGCTGGCCCGGCCGGCACGACGACCGGACGGTCCGGAACCGCACCCAGACCAGCGACACCCAGACCCAGTTCCTCGCCACCTGGCTGCAGGAATCGGGACGCGAGCGGCGCGCCGGTGAAGGGTCCTTGACCTTCGTACGGCGGATCCGGCCGCTGCTGCTGGAGCTGGCGAGCGATCGGCTGGTGCACCAGCACGGCATCGACCCGGTGCGCGAGCCGGACCGGGCCCGCGCGATCGTCGGCGACCGGCAGTGGGCGCTGATCAGTGGTGACGACCTACGCACCGCGTCACTCGGCGAGATCGAGGACGCGATCCACACCATCGAGAACCTGTGAGGGATACCTGTGACCGATGCCGCGACTGAAGGCGAGCTGACTCTCGGCGAGGTGTCCGAGCTGAGCCGGCAGGTGCTGGACCGGGTCGGCCAGGCCGTGGTCGGGAAGAGCGAGGCGCTCGAGCTGGTGCTGGCCGGCATCCTGGCCGGCGGGCACGTACTGCTCGAGGACTACCCGGGGCTGGCGAAGACGCTGGCCGCGCGGTCGTTCGCGCAGGCGCTCGGGCTGGAGTTCCGGCGGGTCCAGTTCACGCCGGACCTGCTGCCGTCGGACGTGACCGGCGCGTTCGTCTACGACCAGAAGGAGTCGGAGTTCGTCTTCCGGCCCGGACCGATCTTCACCGGGCTGCTGCTCGCGGACGAGATCAACCGGACGCCACCGAAGACGCAGGCCGCGTTGCTGGAGTCGATGCAGGAACACCAGGTCACGGTCGAGGGGCAGACGTTCCCGTTGCCGGTGCCGTTCCATGTGCTCGCGACGGCCAACCCGGTGGAGTACGAGGGCACCTATCCGTTGCCGGAGGCACAGCTCGACCGGTTCATGCTGCGGATCGGGTTCGGGTACCCGAGCCCGGCGGAGGAGTGGGAGGTGCTGCGCCGGCGGATGAGCCGCCGTACCGAGGACCAGTCGGTCGAGGCGGTCACGGATGCGGCCGGTCTGCTCGCGGCGCAGCGTGCGGTCGAGACGGTGACGGTCGACGACAGCGTCGGCCAGTACTGCGTGGATCTCGCGACCGCGACGCGTCGGGACTCGCAGGTTCTCGTCGGTGCGTCGCCACGTGGATCGCTGGCGCTGCTGCTGACGTCGCGTGCGTACGCCGTCATCAAGGGGCGCGACTACGTCGTACCGGAGGACGTGAAGGCGGTCGCCGTCGCGGCGCTCGCGCACAGGATCACGGTCCGGCCCGAGCTGTGGCTGCACGAGGTGACCGGAGGGACTGTGGTGCGGACCGTGCTCGGCTCGGTCCCGGCCCCGCCGACCGTCGCGGTCGCCAGATGACTGTGCTCCCTCCGGTCCTCGGTCCAGGCCGGGAGGCCCCATGACCTGGCGACCCACGCACGCGCAGCTCCGGGCGGTTGTCGTCGCCGCGGTGCTGCTCGGTGCTGCCGTGTTGCTGCAGCGGCCGGATGCCGCGGTGTTCGGGTTGCCGTTGGTGTTCCTGGCGGGCTGGGGGCGGTACTTCCGGCCGCATCAACGCCCGGAGGTACGCACCGAGCTGGACGCGGACGTGCTGTTCGAGGGGCAGGGCACGACGTACCGCCTCACTGTTGCTGAATCGGTCGACCCCGACATCGACCTGATCGTGGCGGCGTTGCCGCGGACGGCGTGGTTCCAGTACGACCCGCCGCAGGCCGCGATCGCGGAACCGGTCGCGCACGGCGAGGTGACGCTCGAGGTCGGCGTCCGGTCCAAGCGCTGGGGCCTGCGTTCGTTGGAGCGGCCAACGGTGACGGCGACGTCGGCGGTCGGGGCGTACCGGGTGCAGGTGACGTCGGTCGGCACGCAGGCGGTGACGACGCTGCCGCTGCGGGAAGGGTTCGAGGCGGTGGACGCCGTACCGCGTCCTGCTGGGCTGGTGGGGTTGCACCGGTCGCGACGGCCCGGCGAGGGGACCGAGCTGGCCGGCGTCCGGCCGTTCCGTACCGGTGACCGGTTGCGGCGGATCAACTGGGCGGTCTCGGCGCGGACGCAGGAGCTGCACGTCACGTCGACCTGGTCCGACCGCGACACCGAGGTGGTGATCCTGGTCGACACCGGCGGCGAGATCGGCCTCAGCGAAGGCATCGACGGGCGGTCGTCGAGCCTCGACACCGCCGTCCGCGCGGCCGCGGCGATCGCCGAACACTACCTGCGCAACGGCGACCGGGTCCGGCTGATCGATACCGGCAGCCTGTTCCGCGGGGTGCGTTCGGGCAGCGGTCGAGGGCATCTGCGGCGGATCCTCGACACGCTGGTCCATGCCGATCGTGGGGGCCGCCAACAAGACGAGCAACAGTTGGCGCGGCGGAACCGGATCCGCTCGGACAGCCTGGTCCTCGTGCTCAGCCCGCTGCTGCGGCAGACGATGCTCGGCTACATCGTCACGCTGGTGCACTCCGGCTGCACGGTGATCGCGATCGACACGCTGCCGCCGGACGTCATCTCGACGATGGACCTGAATGCCCACGACACCCGCTCCTGGCCGCTCGCGTGGCGCCTGCGACTGCTGGAACGCCGTCGCGACCTGGACCGCTTGAGCGACCTCGGCGTACCAACCGTTCGCTGGCAAGGCTCCGGCACACTCGACGAAGTACTACGAGACGCCGCCCGCCTCTCCGCCGCACCCCGGATCCGCTCATGACGGTACTGATGCCGCGACTCCGTCGCGGCGGGCTCCCTGTGCTCCTCAGTCCAGACCGGGAGGCCGCATGACCGCGGACGAGAAGATCACGCAATGGCTGGCGGAACTGCGCGCGACCAGCCGGGCCGTACTGCTGGCCCGGTTCGTCATCGCGGTAGCCGGCACGGTCGCGATCGTCGTACCGACCATCCAGCCCTGGGATCAGCTGGACCTGGTCGTCTATCTGGCCGTGCCGCTCCTGCTCGCGACCGTCGTCATCCCCGACTCGGTCTCCGGAACGCTGTTCCTGCTGGTCGTCACCCTGGGCTGGCTGATGCGCGCCCCTGGCACCATCACCTGGTCCCTGACCATCACCGCCATGGCCTTGGCCACCCTCCACCTGGCCGCCGCCTTCGCCGCCCAACTCCCGTCCTACGCGCAGGTCCATCCCGCCTCCCTGCGCCGCTGGTGGTTGCCCGGAACAACCGCCCTGCTCCTGGCGCCGGCGGTGGCCGGCGCCGCCGCGTTGGTACAGAACGCCAACGTCCCCGGATCCCTGCTGATCACCGTCGCCGCGATAGCGCTGACTGCCGTCACCCTCTGGCTGATCACGGACCAAAAACTGAAGCGCGACTAGCTTGTCGGTGGTCGGTCCTAGGATCGCCGGCATGACCCGATATGTGGACGAGGATCTGCACGGTGCAGAGTTCCGCGAGTGCGATCTCACCGGCGCGCGCCTGATCGGCGTCGTCATGCAGGACGCGGTGATCGACGGGCTCGTCACCAACTTGGTGGTGAACGGTGTCGAGGTCACCGGGTACGTCGAGGCCGAGCTCGACCGGCGATATCCGGTCCGGGTGCTGATCCGCTCCGAGGAGCCTGCCGACCTGCGCGAAGCAGCACGTCAGCTGCACGCCGCATGGGCCGCCACGATCGCGCGCATCCGCCGTACGCCCGGCATCGAGCGCCGCAGCGTGAACGACGAGTGGTCGGCCGCGCAGACGTTGCGCCACCTGGTCTTCGTCCACGACTCGTGGTTCCGCCGCTGCTGCCTCGGCTCGACGGAGCTGTTCACACCGATGGGCATCGGCCCGGACGTCGAACCGTACCGCGGGGCACACGGCATCGACCGCTCCCTCGACCCCGACCTCGACGAAATCGTCGGCGTGCGGGAGGCACAGGCCGCCGAGCTCGAGCGTTGGCTCGACCAGGTCACCGCCGAGCAGCTCACAGCCCCGGCGCCGGTGCCTGACGACGACGTCTGGCCGCCGTACGCCCGAGGCCGCTCGGTGCAGCAGTGCCTCCGCACAGTCCTCAACGAAACCTTCGAACACCACAACTTCTGCACCCGCGACCTCGACCTGATCGACAATCAGGCCGCCGACTAGCTCTCCTCGGATCCCACGATTCGCAGACCCTCGTACTCGGCGAAGTCTGCGAAGTCCTTCACGTTGAGCGTCGCCAGCGGCAGGTCGTAGACCAGGCAGCACGCCGCGATCCAGCTGTCGTTCTGAGGGCGCGGTCGTCCCCGCTTGGTCGCGTACGCCGAAATCTCACCCCACCGTCGCGCCACTGCCTCGTCGTACGGCAGGGTCGGTCGAGTACTGAGCCAAGCCTCGAGCCCGGCAGTCTTCGTGGAGCCCCAGTTGCGCAGGTGTGCCCAGCGGCTCAGCTCGCCCAATGTGACAAAGGTGATGCCGACCTGAGCGCCGAGCAGTTCGCGCAGCAGCGCCGGAGGAAGCGAGTTCTTGATGCTCAGGGAAGCTACGTCGGTGTCGAGAATGATCTTGCGCGAGTTCACGCGACGTCGGCCCGCCGCAGCTCACTGAGATCGGTGAGGAACTCCTGCACCTCGTCATCGTCGAACACGCCGTCCATGGCGAGATCTCCGGCGGAGCGCACCGGCGCGGAGTCCCGGAAGAGCTCGTCGACCGACGCGGTCGCGTGCCGGCGCGCCGAGGGTTCAGCGTTGTCAGCAGTCACGACACCACCTCCAAGATCGACCACTACGTCGTAGTATCCCACGGCAGTCGGACATACCGGCGCAGCTGCCGGAGGAGCCGGTCCGTGGTCAGGCTGGGGTCTCGTCGCCGAAGGTTTTGGATAGTTCTTCGGACCAGGGGGTGGGGATGGCGTTGGGGCCCAGGACCTGCATGGCGGACATGACGGTCATCAGCATGCCGGCGGAGAGGAATTCGCGGGCCTGGTGCGGTGTCGCCCCGGTGAGGTCTCGGATCAGGTTGTAGATGCTGCCGAAGTGTTGGCGGACGCAGTTGCCGATGGTGGGATCGCCGCTGGCCGCGAAGCCCTGCATGAGGACCAGCAGGAGATCGCGCTCGGCGAGTAGCCGACCGTAGTTGCGGCCGAGCGAGGCCAGCTCCGGTGACTCGGCGGCCGCCTCGCGGAAGATCTGCTCGATCTGGGCGCAGACGCTCTCGACCGCGGCCAGGAACAGCTGCTGCTTCGTGCCGAACAGCCGGATCACGTACGGCTGGGACACCCCGGCCAGCCGCGCGATCTCGTCGGTCTTCGTGCCCTCGTAGCCGGACGCGGCGAACGCCTGGACAGCGGCGCGCAGCACCTCGTCGCCGCGCTCCTTGGCGGTCATCCGAACCTTGGGAGTCACGCTTTCTCCTTTCGTCCGTTGACATGTTATCAGTCAATGCATACTCTCGTCAGCGAGCTTGTTATCAGTCAATTACAACAAGGAGTGCGAGATGACCGCGACCGCCCTCGAACCCAGGCAGGCAACCCCGGCGACCCGCGGGCTCGGTGTGGTCCTCGCCGCCGTCGGGATCCCGACCTTCATGGTCACGCTGGACAACCTGGTCGTGACGAACGCGCTGCCCGTGATCAAGCACGAGCTGAACGCGTCGCTGTCCGACCTGCAGTGGTTCGTGAACGCCTACACGCTCGCTTTCGCCGCGCTGCTGCTGACCGCGGCCGCGATCGGCGACCGGCTCGGCCGGCGCCGGATGTTCCTGGCCGGGATCTCGCTGTTCACGCTGGCGTCGGCGACCTGCGCGCTGGCGACCGAGCCGTGGATGCTGACCGCCGCCCGCGCGATCCAGGGCATCGGCGCCGCGGCCGTGATGCCGCTGTCGCTGACGCTGCTCGCAGACGCCGTACCGGAGCGGATGCGCAGCGCCGCGATCGGCATCTGGGGCGGCATCTCCGGGCTCGGCATCGCGGTCGGCCCGGTCGTCGGCGGCGCGGTCGTCGACGGGCTCAACTGGCAGTGGATCTTCTGGCTGAACGTCCCGACCGGCGTCGTCGCCGTACTGCTCGCCGCCCGCGTCCTGACCGAGTCGAAGGGTACGGCGCAACGCCTCGACCTGGTCGGCCTGGTGCTTGCGACGAGCGGGGTGCTGTCGATCGTCTGGGGTGTCATCCACGGCGCGGGTGACGGGTGGACGTCCGGCAGCGTCCTCGGCACGCTGATCGCGGGCGGCGTACTGCTCGTCGCGTTCCTGGGCTGGGAGCGCCGGACGAGCGCCCCGATGCTGCCGTTGCGGTTGTTCTCGGTCCGCTCGTTCAGCGTGGTGAACGTGGTCGCGTTCACGTTCGCGGTCGGGGTGTTCGGATCGGTGTTCCTGCTCGCGCAGTTCTTCCAGGTCGTGCAGGGCTACACGCCGTTCCAGTCCGGCGTACGGACGCTGCCGTGGACCGCGGCGCCGCTCGTGGTCGCACCGCTCGCGGGCCTGGTCGTCGACCGGGTCGGGGCGCGCACACTGATCGTGGTCGGCCAGGCGTTCCTCGCCACCGCGCTCGGCTGGATCGCACTGATCACTACGGCGAGCACGCAGTACGGCGACCTTGTCGCGCCGTTCGTGCTGGCGGGGATCGGCATGGGGCTGACGTTCGCGCCGTCCGCGAGCGTGGTGATGGCCAGCGCGTCGGAGGCGGACCGGGGCGTGGCATCCGGGACCAACAACACGATCCGCGAGGTCGGTGTCGCGATGGGCGTCGCGATCCTCGCCTCGGTGTTCGCGTCAGCTGGATCCTACGGGTCACCGACCGAGTTCGCGGCCGGCATCGTCCCCGCGGTCTGGACAGGCGCCGCGATCGTCGCCGCGGGTACCGTCGTCGCCCTCCTGCTGCCGGGTCGCTCTAAAGTGTGAGCGTGCTGGACGCTGACGACGTACAACGGATCGCGCTGTCCTTCCCCGAAACCGTGGAGAAGCAGCGCTGGGGGCATCCGACCTTCGACGTCGCCGGACGGATGTTCGTCACGGTGCCGGACGACCAGACGTCGTTCGCCGTCCGGTGCCCGCGGCTGGAGCGCGAGGAGCTGATCGCGGCCGAGCCGGAGAAGTTCTGGGTACCGAAACACGAAGCGGGCTCGAACTGGGTTCGAGCCCGCCTCGCCGCGCTCGAGGACGCCGACGAACTGCACGACATCCTGATCGACTCGTGGCGGCAGGTGGCGCCACCGGAGTTGTCAGCTGACGTTGGCCGGTGACGCCGAGAAGGTGTTGCAACTGGCCGGGTCGCCGGTGTTGAACGACTTGCCCATGAACCGGCCCTGGCTCGCGACGCTGCCGTGGTCGCCCTCTTCCGGCTTGTCGCCCGCGGTCACGACGTACTTGTTCCAGACGTAGAGCATGTTGCCGCTGATCGGGTAGCTCGACTTGTTCACGGCCAGGAACACCCCGGCGAAGCAGTTCGCCTGGAGCTCCATCCGGCGGGTCATCCGCATCTGGCCGGCGTAGTCCTCCTGCGCGTACCGCAGCTTGCTCGCGGCCTGCAGGATGCCGGTCATGTTCTGGACACCGTGACCGAACTCGTGCGCGACCGATCGGGTGTACCACATCCGCGCGTACGCCTCGCCGATCGGATCGCCCGGGTACTCGGTGTAGGCCTTCACGAACACGTCGACCTTCATGTACAGCATGTTGTTCGCCGAGCAGTAGAACGGCACGTTCACCGCACCGCTGGCGCACGGGTTGGCCACTGTCGTCCCCGACCAGAACGTCATCGTCGGCGGGGTGAACGTGAAGCCGGCCTTCTCCACCAGCGGCTTCCAGGACTGGTCCAGGCAGGGCTTGATCGCGCTCCAGTAAGCGGCCGCGTTCTTCGCGGTGTTCGGCTTGATGTTCGGTTCGCGGCAGCCGACCGAGGCCATCTGGCCGACGGTGTAGATCGGGTTCTTCGCCACGATCGTCGCGTTCGACGCTTCGTTCGACGCCCCGGTCGACGGTTCCCCGGTCGGCGACGTCGAGGTGGTGGAGGTCGGCGAGGGGGCCGGCTTCGGTGTGTACCGGGTCGGCGTCACCGGCGGCGTGGTGACGTCCTCGGCGGCCTTCTTCACCAGGCCGATCAGGACCGCGCCGACGATGCCGATCCCGACGATCGACAGGATCGCGATCAGCGGCGCCTTGGACTTCTTCCGCTGCCGCGGCGGCTGCCAGCGCGGGCCACCGGGACCACCCGGGCCGGGGCCGAAGTTCGGTCCCCAACCGAAGCCGGGCCCCTGCGGCGGCGGGCCGTACTGGGGCCCGTACTGAGGGTTGTACTGCGGCGGGTACTGGCCAGGAGGCGGTCCCTGGGGTGGCTGGTACGGCTGGTACGGCGGGTTCTGGCCGGGCGGACCGTAGGGTGGCTGGCTCAACGCCGTTCCTCTCGTGCCTCGTACTGGAGCAACGCCACAGTATCGGCAACAAACAGGTCAGCTCCGGGCACCCTGGACGGGTATGGTCAGCCGGGTGACGACACCGAACAGCCCGATCGACCAGCTTGCCGAACGGCACCTCGAGCAGGACATCGTCCTGGACCCGATCGGTGCCACCGAGCTGGGGATCGCCGGTCACGACCACGAGCTGCCCGACTTCACCCCGGCCGGCTTCGCGGCGCGGATCGACCTGACCCGGCAGTCGCTTGCCGAGGCGCGCGCGATCGAGCCGGGCAGCCCGCGCGAGGAGGTCGCGAAGGACGCGTTCGTCGAGCGGCTCGGGCTGGAACTCGAGCGGTACGAGGCCGGCGTACCGCAGCACCAGCTGAACGCGATCTCCTCGGTACCGGCGGCGTTGCGGCAGGTGTTCGACCTGATGCCGACCGCAACCGAGCAAGACTGGGAGGTCGTGGCGATCCGGCTCAACCAGATCGGTACGACGCTCGACGGGTACCGCGACACGCTGCTGGAGCAGGCCGACGCCGGACGGATCTCCGCGGTCCGCCAGGTGAACGGGCTGGCCGAGCGGATCGCGAGCTGGACCGGTGGCGACGGCGACGACTTCTTCGCGGGTCTTGCCGCGCAGGCGCCCGACGGTCACGTCAAGCCCGCGGTCGAGGCGGCGGCCGCTTCCGCACGGACGGCGTTCGACCAGTTCGGGGCCTGGCTGACGTCGGACCTCGCGCCGCGGGCACCGGAGCGCGACGCCTGCGGCCGGGAGGTCTACGAGCTGGCCTCGCGCAGCTTCCTCGGCGCCACCATCGACCTCGAGGAGACGTACGCCTGGGGCTGGCAGGAGCTGGCCCGGATCGAGAACGCCATGCAGGACATCGCCGCCGGGCTGACCGGCGGCGACCGCAGTATCGAGGCCACGGCCGCGCTGCTCGACGACGACCCGGCGCGGACCATCCACGGCAAGGAAGCGTTCCGGGACTGGATGCAGCAGCTGTCCGACGCGGCCGTCGCGGAGCTCGGCGCCACCCACTTCGACATCGCCGACGAGATCCGCACGCTGCAGTGCATGATCGCGCCGACCTCGGACGGGTCGATCTACTACACCCAGCCCAGCGAGGACCTGACCACCCGGCCGGGCCGGATGTGGTGGGCGGTACCGAACGGCGTGGAGAAGTTCGCCACCTGGCGCGAGGTCACCACGGTCTACCACGAGGGTGTGCCAGGGCATCACCTCCAGGTCGCGCAGACGATGCTGCGGACTGACCTACTGAACCGCTGGCAGCGGATCGCCTGCTGGGTCTCCGGCCACGGCGAGGGCTGGGCGCTGTACGCCGAACGCCTGATGGAGGAGCTGGGCTACCTGGAGGATCCGGGCGCGCGGTTCGGGATGCTGGACGCGCAGGGCTTCCGCGCCGCGCGGGTGGTCGTCGACATCGGTATGCACCTGGAGCTCGAGATTCCGCGCCACAACCCGTTCGGCTGGCGGCCGGGAGAGCGGTGGAACGCCGCGCTCGGATTCGAGTTCCTGCGCGCGCACTGCCGGATGGAGACGGAGTTCCTGCAGGCCGAGCTGAACAGGTACCTCGGGTGGCCGGGCCAGGCGCCGTCGTACAAGGTCGGCGAGCGGATCTGGCTGCAGGCGCGGGAGGAAGCCAAGCAGCGCAAGGGGTCCGCGTTCGACCTGCGTGAGTTCCACAGGGACGCGCTGAACCTCGGCTCGATCGGGCTGGACCCGCTGCGCCGGGCGCTGGCGAAGCTGTGAGCGTCCGGTTCGTCCTGGCCTCGAAGTCGCCGGCCAGGCTGAAGACGCTGCGCAACGCGGGCATCGAACCGGAGGTGATCGTCTCCGGCGTCGACGAGGACAACGTCACCGCGGAGAATCCGGGGGAGCTGGCGCGGTTGCTCGCGACGCTGAAGGCGCGGGCCGTGGTGGCTGGGTTGACCGATCACGCGACGGTGCTCGGGTGCGACTCGGTGCTGGAGCTCGACGGGGAGCCGTACGGGAAACCCGAGACGCCGGACGTCGCCCGTGAGCGCTGGAAGATGATGCGCGGGCGGAGCGGCGTACTGCACACCGGCCACTGCCTGATCGACACCTCCGGCAAGCAGGAGCTGCGCGAGCTGTCGTCGACGAAGGTGCGATTCGCGGAGGTGACCGACGAGGAGATCGACGCGTACGTCGCCACCGGCGAACCGCTCGCCGTCGCCGGAGCCTTCACCGTCGACGGCCTGGGCGGCCCGTTCGTGACCGCGATCGAGGGCGACTACCACAACGTCGTCGGCCTGTCACTACCCCTGCTCCGCCGCATGCTCGCCGAGGTAGGCATCTCCTGGCCGGCCCTGTGGAACGCCCAGAAACCCTTCACCTACGACGAATCCGTAGCCTCCACCTACGACGAAACCCGCGGCGGCGAAGCCCGCGCCCAGGCGGCGGCCCAAGCCGTCGACAGTCTTCTTGAGAGCCCCGGAAGAGTACTGGAGCTGGCTGTCGGTACGGGGATCGTCGGTGCGGAGCTTGTTGCTCTTGGCAACCTTGTGCACGGGTTCGACCTGTCTACGGCAATGTTGCAGCGGGCAAAGGTTCGGTTGCCGGGGCATGTGGCTGCAGCTGATGCCACGCGATTGCCGGTGGCCGATCGGCGGTGTGACGCAGTGGTTGCCGTCTGGTTGTTGCATCTGCTGGACGACAGCGAACCGGTGATCGCCGAGGTCGCCCGCGTTCTGCGTAGCGGCGGTGTCTTCATCACCACCAGCGAGAAGACCGACGCCAGCAGGTACGCCGACGACCGCGGCCCGAATGACACCCGCTCCCAGGACTCCCTGGCCCACCTGGTAGCCGTCGCCGCCCGCCACGGTCTCACCCTGGACGGCGCGACCACCTTCCCCGGCCCGATCCGCAACACCGGCGCCGCTCCGACCTACCCCCTGGTCCGCTTCCGCAGAAGCTGATCAGGTCAGGCGGTGAGCCCGGTCTTGGTGTCCAGGTACTGCAGGAGGTCGTGGGCGGCCAGCTCGACGGCCTTGTGGCGCCACTCGGAGGCCCGGTAGACCGAGGCGATCAGCGCGGTGCGGTGGATCCGGCGGAAGTCGCCGAGCACGAACGCGTAGCGCGCCTTCGTCTCCTCACCGGCACCCTGGGTCAGCCCGAGGTGCCAGGCGCCGTACTCCTGCCAGCTGTGTTTGTCGAGGTACTTGTTCTGGTCGTCGGCCCGCGGCTGCACCTCACCCCAGTCGCTGTCCAGCACGTACTGCCGCGCGTCGATCAGCTTCCGGGCGAAGTCGACCGCTTCAGGATTGACCGCGTACTGAGCCATGGGACCAGGGTCTTACGGATGAGCGCTGGCGCGCCACTGGCCCGGGCCCGGGTGGAAGGGGGTACGGGCGTTGCGCCAATACGTGGCCCAGTTGCTGGCACGGTCGGTGTCGGGCGCGGGCGGTGGTGCCGCGGCGCGCGTTGCCAGCACCGTGACGAGGGCGGCCAGTTCTTCGGGCGTGGGATCGCCTTTGACTACCTTTAGAGTGCTCACAGTGGGATGTTCCCATGCTTCTTCGGGGGCAGGGTGTCGCGTTTGGTGCGGAGCAGGCGCAGGGCGCGGACGATCTCGGCGCGGGTCTCGCTCGGTTTGATCACCGCGTCGACATAGCCGCGTTCGGCCGCGACGTACGGGTTCGCCAGGTGGTCCTCGTACTCGGTGATCAGCTCCTGGCGGCGCGCCTCGACGTCGTCCGCGGCGGCGAGTTCGCGGCGGTGCAGGATGTTCACCGCGCCCTGTGCGCCCATCACCGCGATCTGCGCGGTCGGCCACGCGATGTTCATGTCGGCGCCGAGGTGCTTCGACCCCATCACGTCGTACGCACCGCCGTACGCCTTCCGGGTGATCACGGTGATCATCGGCACGGTCGCCTCGGCGTAGGCGTAGATCAGCTTGGCGCCGCGGCGGATGATGCCGTTCCACTCCTGGTCGGTGCCGGGCAGGAAGCCGGGGACGTCGACGAAGGTCAGGATCGGCAGGTTGAACGCGTCGCAGGTGCGGACGAACCGGGCCGCCTTCTCGGACGCGTCGATGTCCAGCGTGCCGGCGAACTGCAGCGGCTGGTTCGCGACCACGCCGACCGGGCGGCCCTCGACCCGGCCGAACCCGACGATGATGTTCGGCGCGAACAGCGTCTGCACCTCGAGGAAGTCGCCGTCGTCGACGACCGCCTCGATCGCGGTGTGCATGTCGTACGGCTGGTTCGGGGAGTCCGGTACGAGTTCGTCGAGGGCGAGGTCGGTCTCGGTCGGCTCGAGGTCCGCGGGAGCGTCGTACACCGGCGGGTCCTCGAGGTTGTTCTGCGGGAGGTGGGCGACGAGCGCCTTCACCCACTCGATCGCGTCCTCTTCGTCCGAGCCCAGGTAGTGCGCGTTGCCGGACTTGGTGTTGTGCGTCCGGGCGCCGCCGAGCTCCTCCTGGGTGACGTCCTCACCGGTGACGGTCTTGATCACGTCCGGGCCGGTGATGAACATGTACGACGACTCGTCCACCATCACGGTGAAGTCGGTGACCGCGGGGGAGTACACCGCGCCGCCGGCACACGGGCCCATGATCAGCGAGATCTGCGGGATCACCCCGGACGCGCGGACGTTGCGGCGGAAGATCTCGCCGTACAGGCCGAGGCTGACCACGCCCTCCTGGATCCGCGCACCGCCGGAGTCGTTGATGCCGATCAGCGGGCAGCCGATCTTCATCGCCAGGTCCATCACCTTGACGATCTTCTCGCCGAAGACCTCGCCCAGGCTGCCGCCGAAGACGGTGAAGTCCTGCGCGAACACGCACACCTGGCGGCCGTCGATGGTGCCGAAGCCGGTCACCACGCCGTCGCCGTACGGACGGTTCGCCTCCAGGCCGAAGCTCGTCGACCGGTGCCGGGCGAACTCGTCCAGCTCGGAGAACGAACCCTCGTCCAGCAGCAACTCGATCCGCTCGCGGGCGGTCTTCTTGCCGCGCGCGTGCTGCTTCTCCACGGCCCGCTCCGACCCGGCGTGCACGGCCTCGTCGAGCCGGTGCTCGAGGTCCGCGATCTTCCCGGCGGTGGTGTGGATGTTCACGGTCTCTCCCATGAACGCGCAGCCTACGCGCCAGTACGCCGTACCGCCTGTGACGTCGGCCGCAACCTGCGGGTGAACCTGCTCCCCGGTAGGTTCCGGCCGTGGCGGACGCGCAGGTGAGTGCTCTGATCCGGAGAATCAACGAGCTCGTCGAGGCGGACACCGGGAGCCGGTCGCTGGCCGTCGGCGACCGGATCACCGGGGTGGTGACGCGCTCGGACCAGCGGCGGCTGCGGCTGTTCGCGGACAACCTAGACATCCCGGTCCGGCTTGCACCGCGGCACGGCGAGCCGGACCCGCGCGAGGGGATCCGGGAAGCGCTGATCGAGACCGTCGCGAGCTGCGCCGGTGTGCTGGAGCCGAGGGAACCGGCCGAGGAGTCGATCTATCCGTACGGGCGATCCCGCTTCGAAGCGGCGGTCAACCGGCTGTACGCGCAGTACGAGACGCCGCGCCTGGCCGCGGGCCTGCGTCCTGACGGGCGGCCGGACGATCTCGGCATCTTCGCGCCGCCGCGGATCGAGGGTGACGTGCTCGCCGCACATGCGGCGGTCGTGGCGATCAGCGCTCGCACCGGACGCACCGGACGGGAGGTGCTGGGAGGGCTCGTCGCGGCCGGCCGTGGCGCCCACGCTACGGCGGCGGCGCGGATGCTGCTGCAGGCGCGCCCCGATTTCGCCGCGTTGCCGGCCTCGGAGCGCAACGCGCTCACGGCGGCGATCGCCGACCACCTCGAAGCGCAGTTCGAGAACCACGAACGCGAACAGCCCGGGCCGGAGATCGGCGCCGTCCTCGCCGATCGGCAGCAGTTGGCCGAGTTCGGCTCCACCGCGATCACCACCGCGAGCCGGGACGCCGGGGAGGAGATCGACCACCTGCACCGGTTCTTCGACGAGATCGGCCGTCCGCCGGCCGTCGAGCGGGCGGAGTCCGTCCGTGAACTGTGCGTACGGATCCAGGGCGCGGTGGCCGAGCTGACCGACGCGCCCAACTCGCGGTGGGACGGGACGATCGAGCCGGACCTGGGCCAGCCGCTCGACACCACGCTGCGGCTCACCGAGCGACAGGAGGCGGCGCTCGAGGACCTGCTCAAGAGCAGCCGGACGCGCCCGCTCGCTCCGGCGGACGCGACCGCTGCCCGCGAGGCGGTCCAGGTGGTCGCGGCGTCATACGCGCGCTGGGCCGTTCCGGAGGAGTACGACGCCCGACACGAGGCCGCCGCTGAGCCGGTCGCACCGCGGTTCGCCACGATCGAGCACGCGGTCGCTACGGCCTTCGCCGAGGACCACCTGCGAGACATCGCCGACCGATCGCTGCCGTACGACCTCGCAACCCAGGTACGACAGGCCCAGCCGCCGCTCCCGGACCAGCGGTTGGCGCCGGCGGCTCGTGCGTTCGCTGCCGTTGTGGACCGCGAGGCAGGCCTCACTGCGGGCGAGACGCTGCGCCGGATGGCCGGCGAAGGTCCGGTCACGATGATCGACCCGGCCGCGGAAGAGTTGGTGGCGGTCGCCGGCGTACCGAACGTCGAGCGGCCGTTCGCGGTCCGCCGGATCTGCGACGAGACCGCCGGGCAGCTCGCGGACCTGCCGGAGGCCGCCGCGGCGGACTACGGAACCCAGATCGGCAAGGTCGCCGTCTCGATGGCCGAGCTCTACGCGGTGAATCCCGGGATGGCCCGGCGTGAGTCGCTCGTCGCGGACCGGCAGGATCCGATGTCCCGCTTCGCGTCCGGCGACCCGGCCCTGACCCGTCCGCAAGCACAGCCCGGCGCTGTCGCGCCCACGGCGAACCGGCCCGCGTCCGGACCCGACCAGAACCGCTCGGTCCTCGACCGTTAGGCCGGGCCGGTGGTGAAGAGTTTGGGGAGTCTTGCTGCTTGGGCGAGGTCGCCGCGGACCGAGAGGCGTTGTTTGAGGACGGCGAGCACTGGGTCTTCGTTGCCGGTGACGATGCGCAGCAGGGTGGTGGGGTCGGTGCGGATGGTGATGTCGGGGGCAGTCGATCCGGGCGGTACCGGCGTACAGCGGCCGTTGTGGACCTGGAGCCAGTACTCGTCGACGGCGTCCGGGCGACCGGCCCCGCCCGCGCCGGTGATCTGCCAGTTGATGACAGCATCGAACCCGGCGGCCCGGGCGGGTCGGAGGTACTCCGGCATCCGGCGAAAGATCTCGCGCAACGCGATCTCTCGTACTCCCCCGATGAGTCGATGCCGAAGCTCCCGCTCCGACGTCCGGTCGACCAGCCGAGCCAGCTCGCTCGCGTCCAAGGCGATCACACCCTCGGACTCGAGCCAACCGGCACTGCCTCGTTCGGTCATCGACCACCCCCGCGGCAGTTTGAGGAACGTTCGCCGGGCGTCCTTCGGTGCTTGCGGCGCCCATGCACGCACCTGGACACCGCAATCACTCGAAGTGCGCCCGGCGAACGTTCCTACCAGACCGTAGGAATTTCCTACGGGGCTGTTAACTTTGTCAAGTGGTCGAGGATGCCGAACGCCGGAAACGGGCGCCGCATCTCGGTCCGGAGCGGCGCCGGCCGCTGATCCTGGATGCGGCCCTGGAAGTGTTCTCCGCGCACGGGTACGCCGGTACGACGATGCAGTCCGTCGCCGATGCCGCCGGAGTCACCAAGCCGGTCGTCTACGACTGCTTCCCGAACCGCGACGAGCTGCTGCTGGCGCTGCTCGCCCGCGAGGAGCAGCACCTGGTGATCACGATCGTCGCCGCGCTCCCACCGGACCCGAGCGTCGGCACCCCCGCCGAACACGTACTCGACGGCGTGACCGCGTTCCTCACCGCCGTCGCGCAGCAGCCGCACTCGTGGCGGATCGTCTTCGGCGCCCAGTACGGCGCCGCTCCGGTCGTCGCGGAGCGCGTCCGCGCTGCCCGCGCGTTCCTGGTCGAGAGCCTCCGGCTGACACTGCTGAAGTCCCTCCCCGGCGTGACCGACCCGGACGCGAACCTCCCGGTCCTGGCCGAACTGCTCGCCTCGATGATCGAGGCCTGCGCCCGGATGCTCGTCGTCGACGGCACCGACCGCACCCCGGCCGAGCTGGCCCGCACCGTCTCCCAGGTCGTCGACGGCGGTTTCGGTGCCGTCTGACCACCTTCTCACCACCGTCCGATGCACCTACTGTGAAGTAGCTGAACGCTCGGTCACGATCGGCTTCCAGTGGGCGGACTCGGGAGCGTGATCGGGCGTCCGCCGATAGGGTGGGCGAACGTGAGCGAGACCGGAAGTGAGACCCGTACCCGCGCGCGGTTCGAGGTGCCTGAAGAACTCAGGGCCGACGTCCGCCTGCTCGGCGAGATCCTCGGCAAGGTTCTGGTCGAGTACGCCGGTCAGCCGCTGCTCGACGACGTCGAGAAACTCCGCGAGCTGACCATCGCCGGTGACGGCGCGGCGGCCGAGGAGCTGGTCGCCTCGTGGCCGCACGAACGCGCCGAGGACGTGGCCAGGGCGTTCACCTGCTACTTCCACCTGACCAACCTCAGCGAGGAGCTGCACCGCGCCCGGGTGCTCCGCGAGCGTGACCGGGCCGGCAGCGAGGCGGTGGTGTCCGAGCTGGCCCAGGCTGTCGAGCAGATCACCCGCGACAGCGGCGAACAGCAGGCCCGCGCTCTGCTCAGCGGCCTCGAGTTCCGCCCGGTGCTGACCGCCCACCCGACCGAGGCCCGGCGGCGCGCCGTACTGGCGACGATCCGCCGGATCTCCTCGCTGCTCGACGAGCGCCACGACCCGCGCGCCGGTGACAGCGACCTGGCCGAGAACCGGCGCCGCCTGGTCGAGCAGGTCGACGTGCTCTGGCGTACGTCGCAGCTGCGGACCAGCCGCCCCACGCCGCTGGACGAGGTCCGCTCGGCGATGGCGGTGTTCGAGGAGACGCTGTTCAACGTCGTCGGCAACGTGTACCGCCGGCTCGACGACGCGCTCGCCGGTGACGCGGCCGGTACGCGTACTCCGGTCGTCGCCCCGTTCGTCCACCTGGGCTCGTGGATCGGTGGCGACCGCGACGGCAACCCCAACGTCACCGCGGCGATCACCCGCGAGGCCATGCAGATCCAGGCTGACCACGTGCTCCGGGCACTCGAGCAGGCCACCGAGCAGCTAGGCCGCGCGCTGACCCTGGACGCCGCGACCACCCCGCCGTCCGCACCGGTACGGCGGATCCTGGAGGACGCCCGGGCCGTCAACCCGGAGCTGATCACCGACATCGAGACCCGCTCGCCGTCCGAGCCGCACCGGCAGCTCCTGCTGCTCGCCGCTCGCCGGCTGGCGGCCACGCGTTCCCGTGACGCCGACTTCGGGTACCCGCGAGCCGCCGACTTCCTGCACGAGCTCAAGGTCCTGCAAGACTCGCTGGTGAGCGCGGGCGCACCACGGCAGGCGTACGGCGATCTCCAGCAGCTCATCTGGCAGGTGAACACGTTCGGGTTCCACCTGGCCGAGCTGGAGATCCGCCAGCACTCCTCGGTGCACGCGAAGGCGCTGGAGGAGGTGCTCGGCGGCGGCGAGTTGTCCGACCAGACCGAGGAGGTGCTCGCGACTCTCCGGGTGATCGCCCAGATCCAGCAGCGCTTCGGTCCGCAGGCCTGCCGTCGGTACGTCGTGTCGTTCACCCGCAACGCGGGCGACCTGGCTGCGGTGTACGAGCTGGCCGACGCGGCGCTCGACGGCCGGCCGATCGAGCTGGACGTCGTACCGCTGTTCGAGACCGGCGAGGATCTGCAGAACTCGGTCGAGGTGCTCGACAACGCGATCCAGCTGACCCGGGTCCGGCACCGGCTGACCGCCAACGACCGCCGCTTCGAGGTCATGCTCGGCTACTCCGACTCCGCGAAGGACGTCGGCCCGGTGTCGGCGACGCTCGCGTTGTACGACGCGCAGGCGCGGATCACCGCGTGGGCGCAGCGGAACGCGATCCGCCTGACCCTGTTCCACGGCCGCGGCGGCGCGCTCGGCCGCGGCGGTGGCCCGGCCAACCGCGCCGTACTGGCGCAGGCCCCGGGGTCGGTGGCCGGGCGGTTCAAGCTGACCGAGCAGGGCGAGGCGATCCCGGCCCGGTACGGGAACGCCGCGATCGCGCAGCGGCACATCGAGCAGGTCACCGCGGCGACTCTGCTGGCGTCGACGCCGGCGATCGAGGAGCGGGCGGCCGCTGCGGCGGACCGGTTCGCGGTTGTCGAGAAGACGCTCGACGAGGCGGCGCGGACGGCGTACCACCGGCTGGTGAAGGCCGAGGGTTTCGCGGAGTGGTTCAGCACCGTGACGCCGCTGGAGGAGCTCGGCCAGCTGCCGCTCGGTTCGCGGCCGGCGCGGCGCGGTGTCGCGGTGTCCTCGCTGGAGGACCTGCGGGCGATCCCGTGGGTGTTCGCGTGGTCGCAGGCGCGGGTGAACGCGCCCGGTTGGTACGGTCTCGGTACGGCGCTGGCGGCCGTCGGTGACGTCGACCTGCTGCGCGACGCGAACCAGAACTGGCCGCTGTTCCAGGTGATGCTGGAGAACGCGGAGATGTCGCTGGCCAAGACCGACCGGCGCATCCTCGGCCGCTACCTGGAGCTGGGCGACCGGCCGGAGCTGACCAAGCAGATGCTGGACGAGCACGCACTGACCACCGAGTGGGTGCTGAAGGTTCTCGACGAGGAGCGGCTGCTCCAAGGACGCCGCGTGCTGGGTCGCGCGGTCGAGCTGCGGAACCCGTACGTCGACGCACTCAGCTACCTGCAGCTGCGGGCACTCCGCACACTCCGGACCGACGACTCGCTGAACGAGGAGCAGATCGTCCGTACCCGGCGGCTGCTGCTGCTGACCGTCTCCGGCGTTGCCGCAGGTCTGCAGAACACCGGATGAGTTTCAGCGATCTGGACCGGCCCCCGCTGGACGAGAAGTTCCTGCGGGGGCGGTTGGTGCGTCCTGGATCGTTCTGGACGCAGCTCGACGTTGTCGCCGAGACGCCGTCGACGAATGCTGTTGTAGCGGCCGCAGCCGCGGCTGGTCAGCCAGAGGGCCTTCTGGTCGCCGCTGAGTACCAGTCGTCGGGCCGTGGTCGGCTGGGACGTACGTGGACCACACCGCCTCGCTCCGCGTTGCTCATGTCGGCCCTGCTGCGCCCGACAAGCGTTGACGCGGCACGGTGGCAGTGGCTTGGTCTACTGGTTCCGCTGGCGGTAGCGGCCGCCGTACGGAAGGTTGCTGAGGTCCCGGCGCAGGTGAAGTGGCCGAACGACGTACTCGTCGAGAACCGCAAGCTGGCCGGCATCCTCCTCGAACGCGTGGAAGGCCCCGCCGCCGTCGTAGGCATCGGCCTCAACGTCACCCTCCGCGCCGACGAAAAGCCCCACGAGGCCGCCACCTCGCTAGCCCTGGAAAACGCAACCACGACAGACCGCGCCACGGTCATGGCCGCCGTACTCCGCGAACTAGCTGTTCGCTATCAGTCCTGGCTACACGCCGACGGCGATCCCGCGGTGGTGCTTCCCGAGTACCGCGAACTGTCGGCCACCCTCGGTCAACCAGTACGCGTAGAACTCCCGGACGGCACCTTCCTGGAAGGCACCGCCCGCGACCTGGCCGACGACGGCCGCCTGATCGTCGACACCGCCGACGGCCCGCACCCGTTGGCCGCCGGCGACGTCACCCATCTGCGGACTACTTGAAGATCTTGGCCGCGGTGATCAGCGTCTCGATGACGCCGTAGCCCAGTAGTACGGCGACCAGTAGCCAGGAGAGGACCAGGCGTGGGGTCTGGTTCATGATGCGGCCTCCACCGTGGACGAGGACTGCTCGTGGAATCGTTCGGCGACCGAGCGGATCAGCAGGTTCGCGACGAAGCCGACCGCGAGTACGCCGACCATCGTGAACAACGCGGGTCGGTACGCCGACGCGGTCAACGTGCCGGGTTTGCCCTCGTGGTCGAGGAAACCGTTGACGATCAGCGGACCGGCGATCCCGGCGGCGGACCAGGCGGTCAGCAGCCGCCCGTGGATCGCGCCGACCTGGTACGTACCGAACAGGTCCCGCAGGTACGCCGGAGCGGTCGCGAAGCCGCCGCCGTAGAACGAGATGATGATGGCCGCGAGCAGTACGAACACCACAGTGTTGGTGTGCCCAACGGTCGCGAGCAGCGCGTACGCGATGATCCCGACACCGAGGTACAGCGCGTAGATCGGCTTCCGGCCGATCACGTCGGAGGTCGACGACCAGCCGAATCGCCCGCCCATGTTGAAGATCGACAGCAGGCCGACGAAGCCGGCCGCCGCCGCGACCGCGACCGTCGACTTGCCGCCTGTGACACTGCCGCCGCGGAAGAAGTCCTGGATCATCGGGCTGGCCTGTTCGAGGATGCCGATGCCGGCGGTGACGTTGCAGAACAGCACGACCCACAGGAGCCAGAACTGCGGCGTCCTGATCGCGTTCGCCGCGGACACGTTGGCCGTGGTGACGAGCGTCTTCGCCCGGACCGCCGACGGGTCGAACCCGTCCGGCGCCCATCCGTCGGCGGGCACCCGGATGGTGAAGACGCCGAACATCATGATCACGAAGTAGCCGACGCCGAGGGTCAGGAACAGCCCGACCAGTGCGCCGCCGCCCGCGACCGACGTACTGACGTTCGGGTCGTAGTTGCCGTCGTACAGGCTGAGCAACTGGCGGGACAGCGGGCTGGCCACCAGCGCGCCGCCACCGAAGCCCATGATCGCCAGGCCGGTCGCGAGGCCCGGCCGGTCCGGGAACCACTTGATCAGCGTGGACACCGGGGAGATGTACCCGATGCCCAGTCCGATCCCGCCGATCACGCCGTACCCGAGGTAGACCAGCCAGAGCTGGCCGGTACCGATGCCGAGCGCTCCGACCAGGAACCCCGACGCCCAGAAGCAGGCGGCGACGAACATCGCCTTCCGCGGGCCGTTGCGTTCCACCCAGGTGCCGCCGATCGCGGCGGACAGGCCGAGCATCACGATCGCGATGCTGAACACCACGCCGACAGCAGTCTGGCTGCTGCCGAAGTGCTTCACCATCGAGGTCTTGTAGACGCTGGTCGCGTACGCCTGGCCGATGCAGAGATGAACGGCCAGCGCGGCCGGCGGGATCAGCCAGCGGCTGTACCCCGGCGGTGCGACGGTGTGCTCCCGGTCGAGTATCGACAAGACTGCCATCACGGCTTCCTCTCGTCCCCAGCTGATAACCCCTCGCGCATCCTTGCTCACTGTATGCATTTTGTGAAGTGTTGAACCATCTCGTACGCCGGATCGTGTCGGGGCGGGACAACCGAACCCGGGACCTGTGAGACTGGGGTCATGGCGATCTCGGCGAAGTTGTTGGGCGAGGACGAGTACGTCGTCGTCAGCACCCGGACGCATTGGAAGGCGCTGATCGGCCCGGTCTTCCTGTTGCTGGTGGTGGCGGGCCTGGGTGGGTTCCTGGCCGCGATCGTGCCGTCGGGGTCGCTGCAGACCCCGGCCCGGATCGCGATCCTCGCGGTCGGGGTGGTGGTGCTCGCGATGTTCGCGCTGCGGCCGTTCCTGGACTGGTTCTTCTCGACGTACACGATCACCAACCGGCGCCTGATCACCCGGCACGGCGTGCTCACCCGCACCGGCCGGGACATCCCGCTGATGCGGATCAACGACGTGTCCTACGAACACGGCCTGATCGACCGGATGCTCGGCTGCGGCACGCTGCACATCGAGTCCGCCGGCGAACGCGGCCAGGTGGTGCTGCCCGACGTACCGCACGTCGAGCACGTCCACCTGCAGATGTCCGACCTGCTGTTCGGCGGCCCGGACGGCAAGCCGGGCGACGGCATCCTCGAGGACGAGGCGCCGCCGGAGCACATGCGCCGCCGCCCGGGCCCGCCGCCGGGCCGCGACACCGGGGACGGGGACACGATCTTCAGCTCCGGTGACGACCGTTGAGCACGAGTCCGGCGACGCGCGGGTCCGATCCCTGGTGGATGACCGCCCAGTCGCGCGCCCGATTGGCCATCTCGATGGGCGCCGGGGTGGTCGTCGCGGTGGCGGCCGGCCTGACCATCGGGTGGAGCTACGCGCCGCTGGCGGGCTGGGACGTCGCGGCGCTGCTGTTCCTGGTGTGGATCTGGCTGACGATCCGGCGGATGGATCCGGCGGCCACCTCGGCTCACGCGACCCGCGAGGATCCGGGCCGGGCCTTCGCCGACCTGATCCTGCTGGGCGCCGCCGTTGCCAGCCTGCTCGCGGTCGGCTACCTGCTGATCCGGGCCTCCGGTGCAAGCAGCGGCGAGCGCAACCTGCTCAGCGCGTTCGTCGTCGCGAGCGTCGTCGTGTCCTGGTTCACCGTTCACACGGTCTACGCGCTGCGCTACGCGCGGCTGTACTACGCCGATGCGGAAGGCGGCGTGGACTTCCACACGAACGTCTCACCTGACTACCAGGACTTCACATACCTGTCGTTCACGCTGGGCATGACGTTCCAGGTGTCCGACACCGACCTGCAGGCGTCGGTGATCCGGCACACCGCGCTGCGCCATGCGCTGCTGTCCTACTTGTTCGGCGCGGTCATCCTGGCCGGCACCGTGAACCTGGTCGCGGGTCTCGGCGCCGGCGGGCACTAGAACACCTCGATGCTCACCGGCGCGACCGGCCAGCCGAAGGCCGTGGCGGTGCGGTTCAGCGCGCCGGCGGTGTGCTCGGTGACGCGACCGGTGGCAGCGAACTCCGTCAGCGGACGCCCGCCGAGGTAAGCACCAGCAAGCTCGGTCACCGACAGGCTGAGGTCGGCGGCGTCGTCGGTGCGCTCACAGGTCACCGCGGACTCGTCGGTGGTCAGCCGGAACCGTCCGGTGTTCGACTCGATCAGGTGGTCGGTCACCTCCAGGACGACGTCCAGCGGTACGGCGTACCGGCGCTGCCGGAGCGCCCGCGGTACGTCGGTCACCCGCAGCCAGAGCGACTCACCGAGCCGGCGTTCGAGCGCTGTCGGGTACGTCACGAGTTGCTGGAGTGGCTCGTCCACCGCGGCGTGCGAGTAGTTGAGAGTGGCGCTCAGATCCATCGTCAACAGGTGCTGCCAGAGCGCTCGGTACGCCGCGGGCTCGGGCGCGACCAGCTCCTCGACGAGCACCTCGTTCGCCGGTCCGGTCGGGCCCCAGTTCAGCTTGCCCCGCCAGAGCGCGTACCCGTCGACGGTGCCGGCCTCGTCGCGGTGCACCAAGATGCGGCGCTCGGTCCGCCCGCCGCGGTCGTCCGGCTTGTCCTGCAGCCGCGCCTGCCACAGCAGGTCGGACCGCCCGGACACTCCGGACCGCTGACCCTGGAGGCGCCGCAGGAGCGCGGGCAGATCCTTGAGTGCCTCGTCCGCCGTCAGTACGGCGAGGGCGCCGGGGCGGATCGAATCGTTGGGTGCGCCAACACGATGCAGGTCGACGGCGTACTCGACTCCCCACGCCGCCGCGGCGTAGCCGAACCGGCCGTAGATCGCCGGCTCGCTCGCCCACAGCACGGCGATCGCCTCCGGCACCTCGCGCAACTGCCGTCCGATCAGCTGCGACATCACGCCGCGCCGCCGGTGCGTCGGTTGTACGCCGACGCCGGTCACGTGCGCCGCGTCGACCACCGCGCCCGGGACGGACAGCTCGCGGGTCAGGGCCCGCGTCGTCCCGATGATCTCGCCGTCATCGGTGGCCACCAGCGCCCGCTCGGGCTCGAACAACCGGGTCCAGAGCTCGTCAGGCTTCGGTTCGAACATCATCGCCCCGCCGAACACGGCCTGAACCTTCTCGTACTCCGCTGCCTGCGCCGCCCGCACCTGGATGTCCGTCATGCCCGCATCTTCACACGCCCCGCCGACAACCACAGCCCATTTAGGATCATCAAGGCAGGTAGGAAGGGGTGGACCAATGATCAAGCCACTCGCAACAACCGCGGCCGTCCTACTCGCCGCAACAGTCCTGGTTCCAGCCGGTAAGGCGTCCGCCACAGCAGCAGCAACAACGGCCACCTGTGGCCTGTCGGCCTCGTCGGTCACCGCGGCAGGTGACCACGACGCCTCGGGCATCGTGTCGACCGTGCCGCCCAAGGCGACAAGCAGCGTGCTGGGACGTGGTGCGTTCGCACCCGGCCAGGTGAAGGTGATGGCCTCGATGTCCGTGCTGATCGACCAGGGCCCGGACGGCTCCGAGCACGACGTCTACGGCTACGTCATCATCGGCGACGTGCTGTACCAGGCGGCGTACGGCGCGCAGCACGACGGAACCATCGTCAACCCGCCCGCGGCGTTGCGCCGGATCGGTGGCGGCTGGGGCAACTTCACGATGGTGGAGGAGGCCGAGTACCAAGGCCCGACTCAGGCCGGGATCTCCCGGTGGACGGTCTACGGGCTGCGGAACGACGGTGTGCTGTTCCGGTGGACGGTCAGCTCGAAGGGTGTCTGGCGGAGTGCCGGGTCCGCAGCCGGGTTCGCGGCGGTGAAGTCGATGGCGCTGGTGAGCAAGGCCGCGACGTACGACACGTTCGTCGCGAACACCAGGGGTGGCGCGCTCTACACGATCCACATCCCGACGAGCTCACCGATGAAGCCGGTCGTGAAGCAGGTCCGGAGCAGGACCTGGCAGGGCTTCGAGACACTGCTCACGCAGAAGTGCGGCGTGTACGGCACGGTCCTGCTCGGGATCGACAAGGACACCGACACGGCCTACCTGTACGCGGTCGGCCGCTTCACCGGGACCAGCACGGTCATCCAGTCGCTCGGCAAGGTGCCGGCGGCGTTCGCCGACAACGTCTACGCCCGGTTGAAGGATCCGGGGGCGCCGCTGACAGGCGAGTGAGTCAGCGTACGACGGGGAGGTCGCCCGTGGACTCGCCGTCCAACGCGGCCGGCGAGTCGGGAGCGGGGACGTGCTCGGCCTCGTCGAGGGCGATCTCTTCCTTGAACACGAACTTCCGGTACGACCAGAAGCGGAACAGGGTGCCGAGGCCGAGGCCGATGAAGTTCGCGGCGATGTTGTCGGACAGCCAGGTGTGCAGGTCCAGCACGTAGCGCGAGAAGGCCAGACAGCCGGCCGCGATCAGCAGGCCGATGCCGTTCAGCACGAAGAACAGCACGTACTCACGGTGCAGGCCGGAGCGCTCGCGGTGCCGCCACGTCCAGTAGCGGTTCCCGAAGTACGTCACGATCGTGGCGATCGTGGTCGAGATCAGCTTCGCGGTCAGCGGCTTGTGGTGCATCACGCCGATACCGGAGTCTCCGAGCACCAGCGGGTTGTTGAACACCAGCCAGTTGTAGATCGGCAGGTCCACTACCAGCCCGAGGACACCGACCAGACCGAACTTGGCCACTTCGTGCACCAGGTGCTGGAACTGGTGGTACAGCGTGGTGACGAGCTTCAACGGGGTTCGGAACCTTCTGTGATCACACCGCGACGGGGAGGGCAGCTTCCCACGGTACCCGGCGAACGGGCCGGTTCCGAAATCGACTGCGCGTCGGAGAGTGTCAGACCTGGCCGCTTGAGGGGCCATGATGTATGGACATTAGGCTCACGGCTGTGAAGTTCGATCGAAAAGACCTCCCCACCGGCACCCCCGTGGTCGGCATGGTCGGCGGCGGCCAGCTGGCCCGGATGACCCAGGAGACGGCCGTCGCGCTCGGCATCCAGTTGCGCGTACTCGCCGAAGGCCCGGCGGTCTCGGCTGCCCAGGCCGTCGCCGATGCCCCCGTCGGCGACTACAAGGACCCGGAGACCGTACGGCGGTTCGCGGCCGAGTGTGACGTGGTGACGTTCGACCACGAACACGTACCGACCGACCTGCTGCACGCGCTCGAGGCGGACGGGGTCAAGGTCCGACCCGGCCCGGACGCGCTCGTACACGCCCAGGACAAGGCCGTGATGCGGGCCAGGCTGGACACTTTCGACGTCCCCGCGCCCGCGCACCAGGTGGTCGCGACGGCTGCCGACGTCGCGGACTTCGCCAAGCGGGTCGGCGGCTTCCCGGTCATCCTGAAGACCACCCGCGGCGGGTACGACGGCAAGGGCGTCTGGTTCGTCGACGGGCCGGACGATCCGCAGGTCGCGACCGCGTTCGGCAGCGGCGTACCGATCCTGGCCGAGGAGAAGGTCGACTTCGTCCGCGAGCTGTCCGCGATCGTGGCCCGCTCGCCGCACGGCCAGGCGGTCGCGTACCCGATCGTCGAGTCCGTGCAGCAGAACGGCATCTGCGTCGAGGTCACCGCACCGGCGCCCGGCCTGGCCCCCGAGCGGGCCGCGCAGGCGCAGCAGACCGCGCTGCGGATCGCCGGCGAGCTCGGCGTGGTCGGCATCCTCGCGGTCGAGATGTTCGAGGCCCGCGACGGCCGGCTGCTGGTGAACGAGCTCGCGATGCGCCCGCACAACACCGGCCACTGGTCGATCGACGGCGCGGTCACGTCGCAGTTCGAGAACCACCTGCGCGCGGTGCTCGACCTGCCGCTCGGCTCCCCGGCCGCGCGAGCGCCGTACACCGTGATGGTGAACGTCCTCGGTGGCGACGTCGAGGACATGCACCGCGGGCTGCTGCACTGTATGGCCCGCGACCCGGGTCTCAAGGTGCACTTCTACGGCAAGTCGGTGAAGCCGGGCCGCAAGGTCGGCCACGTGACGGCGTACGGCGACGACCTCGAACAGACCCGGGAGCGCGCGCGGCATGCGGCGGCGTACCTCACCGGCACCATCGACGAATAGGACAGCAATGATCGGGATCGTGATGGGGTCGGACTCGGACTGGCCGACGATGAAAGCGGCCGCCGAGGTGTGCGCGGAGTTCGACGTGCCCTTTGAGGCAGACGTCGTCTCGGCACACCGGATGCCGGCCGAGATGATCGACTACGGACGGTCAGCCCACGAACGCGGCCTCAAGGTGCTGATCGCAGGGGCCGGCGGTGCCGCGCATCTGCCCGGGATGCTCGCCTCGGTGACTCCGCTGCCGGTGATCGGGGTACCGGTACCGCTGAAGTACCTCGACGGAATGGACTCGCTGCTGTCGATCGTGCAGATGCCGGCCGGTGTTCCGGTTGCGACCGTCTCGATCGGGAACGCTCGGAATGCGGGACTGCTGGCGGTGCGGATCCTGGCCGCCTCCGACGAGGTGCTGCGGGACCGGATGATCGGTTTCCAGCAGTCGCTCGCGGAGGTCGCCCGGGGGAAGGGGAGCACGGTGCGTGACGGGGCGGCAGAGTTGCGTAAAGGCTGAGCTCGGCGCTGGTTTCCACAGGACGGGGGCGGGTAGTCATGAGATCCCATCGGTTGTCGTTTAAGGTCGTCGATCGTGACTCCGCCCACTGAATCGGATACGCAGCGCATTCCGGTCCGCTATTGGATCTGGCTGTTCGGTGCTGCCGTGTCCCTCCTCGGCGACCTGACGATGAGCTTCGCCATCGGCTGGTCCGCCACCCGGCACGGCGGAAGTGTCGCCGGGCTGATCCTGCTGCTGGCCGCGGCTCCCCGGGCGGTGCTGCTGCTGATCGGCGGTGCCATCGGCGACCGGTACGGCGCCCCGCGCGTACTGCTCGTGAGCTGCACCGCGATGTTCCTGGTGACGGCGACGCTGGTCCCGGCGACGCGGGCCGTGGGGGAGCCGGTCTGGTTGCTGGCGATCCTCGCTGTGGTGGTCGGAATCATCGACGCGTTCTTCCTGCCCTCGTCGCGTGCGATGCCGCGGCTGCTGGTGCCCGCGCCGCAGGTGCCCCGGGCGCTGGCGAGTTTCCAGGTCACCGGCGTCGTGTTCGCGGTCAGCGGTACGGCGGTCGGCGGCCTGCTGGTCAACTGGGCCGGGATGTCCGCGGCGGCCGGCTTCGACGCGATCACCTTCGCCATCATGCTCGTGGTGCTGTACCTGTTGCGCGGGACGACGACCCCGCACGGCACCCGGCGGGGCGGCATGTTCCGCTCGATCGCGGAAGGCGTCCGGGCCGCGTTCGGGCGTCCACTCACCCGCGCGCTGCTGATCACGATGACGATGGCCGCCGGCCTGCTGATGCCGATGGACGCGCTCTTGCTGCCGCTGCTGGCCCGCGATCACCACTGGGACGCGAAGACGGCGGCGATCCTGATCGCGACCCGCAGCATCGGCGTCGGGGTCGTGTCGATCCGGATCCTGATGCGGGGCGCGTTCCAGCGCCCCGGGATTGTCGCGATGCTGGGTCTGCTGGTGGCCGCGGTCGGGTTCGCCGGCCTGTCCATGGTCCAGGTGCTGCCGCTCGCGATCGTCTTCGCGGTGATCAGCGGCATCGGTGTCGGCGCCTTCACCGGCCACGTCCTGCCGCTGCTGATGAACTCGGTCGAGAGCGAGTACCAGTCCCGGCTGCAGTCGGTCATCGTGCTCTGCCAGAGCCTGGCTCAGGTCGTGATGAACCCGCTGCTGGGCAGCCTCGCCGACGTGCGGGGGATCCGGATCACCGGCGTCTGCCTCGGGATCGGCGTCGCGATCACGCTGATCGGCCTGACCGCGCTCAGCCGCCCGGTGATCCGGAACGCCCGCGTCTCCTGACGGCTACGGCTTACCCGGAGCGCGGTAGGTCCATCCGGCGCGACGCCAGGTTTCGACGTTCAGGTTCAGCCGGGCGTCGATGACGACCGGCGTACTGACGACGTCGCGGAGCGCGGCCGGGTCGAGTTCGCGGAACTCGGGCCACTCGGTCAGGTGCAGTACGGCGTGGGCGTCGCGGCAGGCCTCGACGGCGGACTGGGCGTAGCGCAGCGTCGGGCGGACGCGGCGGGCGTTCTCCATCGCCTCGGGGTCGTACACCGTGACGTTCGCGCCGTGCAGTTGGATCCGGCCGGCCACGTCGAGCGCGGGGGAGTCGCGGACGTCGTCCGTACCGGCCTTGAACGCCGCGCCGAGCACGGTGACGTTCTTGCCGGACCACACGCCGCCGAGCATCTCGTGGGTGAGGTCAACGATCCGGGCGCGCCGGTGCTGGTTGATGTCGTCGACCTCGCGGAGCAGCGTGATGATCTCCTCGACGCCGAGCTCACCGGCGCGGTGCATGAACGCGCGCAGGTCCTTCGGCAGGCAGCCGCCGCCGTACCCGGGGCCGGCGTTCAGCATGCCGCGGCCGATCCGCTTGTCGTACCCGAGCGCGTCGGCGAGCTGGGTGACGTCGGCGCCCGTCGCGTCGGCCATCTCGGCGAGCGCGTTGATGAACGAGATCTTCGTGGCCAGGAACGCGTTCGCGCCCGCCTTCACCAGCTCCGCGGTCGCCAGGTTGCAGACCACCACCGGCGAACCCTCGTCGATCGGGGTCGCGAACACCTCGCGAAGCCTGGCCTCGGCGGCCTCGGACTGGACGCCGAACACCAGCCGGTCCGGGTGCAGCGTGTCCTCGACGCCGTGTGCCTCGCGGAGGAACTCCGGCTGCCAGGCGATCTCCACGGCCGAACCAGCCGGCGCCTGGCGGTGCAGGCGTTCCTCGACGGCCTTCGACGTACCGACCGGGACCGTGGAGCGGCCGACCACCAGGGTCGGCTTGGTGAGCAGCGGGGCGAGCATGTCGACGACCGAGTAGACCTGGGACAGGTCGGCTGCCTCGCTGCCCTCGAGCTGCGGGGTGCCCGCGCAGATGAAGTGCACGTCGGCCCAGTCGGCGATCTCCCGGTAGTCGCTGGTGAACCGCAGCCGGCCGGAGTCGACGTGCTTCTTCAGCAGCGGGTCCAGCCCGGGTTCGAACAGCGGGGCCTTGCCGTCGTTGAGCAGCTTCAGCCGGTGCTCGTCGATCTCCACCCCGATCACGTCGAAACCGAACTCGGCCATCCCGGCGGAGGTGTTGCAGCCGAGGTAGCCGGTACCGATCACCGCGATCCGGAGCGGTCGGGAGGTCGCTTCACTCATGTCCGGGACTCTACCCATCGTGGTTATCGGCCGGTGACCGGCTCATGTCTGCAGAGTGCGTACTTGCTCACTTTCGGCGTACGACGTCCCCCGCGGGCGGGATGTTCGTCGTACAGTGCAACTCGTGAGTAACTCATTCGAGCTGTACGCGCTGTCCGAGGAGCACCAGGCGATCCGGGAGGCCGTCCGCGACGTCTGCGACGCCAAGGTCGCCCCGCACGCGGGCGACGTGGACGAGCTGGCCGAGTTCCCCAAGGCGTCGTACGATGCGCTGAAGGCGTCGGACTTCCATGCACCGCACATCCCCGAGGAGTACGGCGGAGCAGGCGCGGACGCGCTCGCCACGGTGATCGTGATCGAGGAGGTCGCCCGCGCCTGCGCGGCGACGTCGCTGATCCCGGCCGTGAACAAGCTCGGCTCGCTGCCGCTGTTGCTGTCCGCGTCGGACGAGGTCAAGCAGCGCTACCTGCCGCCGGTGGCGTCGGGCGACTCGATGTTCTCGTACTGCTTGTCCGAGCCGGAGGCCGGTTCGGACGCGGCCTCGATGAAGACCCGCGCGGTGCTCGACGGCGACTCGTACGTCCTGAACGGCGTGAAGCGCTGGATCACCAACGCCGGTGTCTCGGACTTCTACACGGTGTTCGCAGTGACGGACCCATCGGCACGGTCGCGGGGGATCTCCGCCTTCGTGGTCGAGAAGTCCGACGAGGGCGTGTCGTTCGGCGCCCCGGAGAAGAAGCTCGGCATCAAGGGATCGCCGACCCGCGAGGTGTACTTCGACAACGTCCGGATCCCCGCTTCCCGGCTGATCGGCGAGCCCGGTACCGGCTTCGCGACCGCGATGCAGACCCTGGACCACACCCGCGTGACGATTGCCGCGCAGGCGCTCGGCATCGCGCAGGGCGCCCTCGACTACGCGCTCGGTTACGTCCAGGAGCGCAAGCAGTTCGGCAAGGCGATCAGCGAGTTCCAGGGCCTGCAGTTCATGCTCGCCGACATGGGCATGAAGATCGAGGCCGCCCGGCAGCTCACCTACGCCGCCGCCGCGAAGTCGGAGCGCAACGACGCCGACCTCACCTACTTCGGCGCCGCCGCCAAGTGCTTCGCCTCCGACACCGCCATGGCCGTCACCACCGACGCCGTCCAACTCCTCGGCGGCTACGGCTACACCCACGACTACCCGGTCGAACGCATGATGCGCGACGCCAAAATCACCCAAATCTACGAAGGCACCAACCAGGTCCAGCGCATCGTCATGGCCCGCCAACTCCTGAAGGGCCTCAGCTGAGTTTCCCCAGGTCAGGCGGTTCTTGGCCGTGCTCAGCGCAAGATGCCGGTGTGGCCGAGCGAGTACCGGCCGGGCTGTGGAAAGACCGCCAGGCCGTGTGGGCCTTTGCCGACCGGGATCCGGGCGAGCAGCTTGCCGTCGCTGAAGCGGATCGCGTACACGACCGCGTTGTACCGTCCGGATACCCACAGCACTTGGCCGTCCGGCGAGATCCCGCCCATGTCCGGGCTTCCGCCGCGGGGGATCTTGATCTTGCGGACCACCTTGGCGGTGACGAAGTCGAGCATCGAGATCGACCCCTCGCCGCGGTTGGTGATGATCAGGTACCGCGAGTTCCGGGTGACGTACAGCCCGTGCGCGCCGAGGCCGGTCGGGATGAACTTCAGGATCCGTACCGGCGGCTGCGCGGACAGGACCCAGAGGCCGTTGGTCATCATGTCCGCGACGTAGTAGAACCGTCCGTCCGGCGACAGCTTCACGTCCTGTGGCATCGGCGCGTGCATCCCGCGCTGTCCAGGTAACCGCAGTACCTGCAGGATCTTCTCCGCGGCGGTGTCCACGAGCAGCAGTTGCCCGGAGAACTCGCAGGACACCAGGAACGACGTACCGTCGGCTGAGAAGTCGGCGTGGTTCACTCCGGCGCACGGCACGGGTAAGACCTTCTGTACGGCCATCGTGTGCGGGTCACGGAAGACCAGTTGCTTGTCGTTGGACGCCATCACGACCGCGTGTTTGCCGTCCGGGGTGAAGTACAGGTTGTACGGGTCGTGGACGGCGACCGGCCGGCCGGGGAGCCCGGTGAGCGGGTTGATCGGGGTCAGCGTGTTGCCGAGGTCGTTGTTGACCCACAGTGTCTTCAGGTCCCACGACGGTACGACGTGTTGCGGTTCGCGCGCCGTTCGGAAGGTGCGGATCACCTTGTACGTGCGCGGGTCGATCTCGGTCACGGTGTTGCTGCCGCTGTTCGGGACGTAGATGCGGTACGGGTCCCGGCGGACGGCCGCGGCGAGCCGGCCCGGGCGGTCGGCGGCCCAGACGTCCTTCGGCGACAGCGGCAGCGGCATGCCCGGAAGCAAGTGCGGCTTGACCCGTGAAGCTGGTGCCGGAGGCGCGGTCGCCGATGGCGTGACCTTCGAAGGGCGAATCGACGGCTGCGCCGAACTCGGGACCACGGTGCCGGGCGCAGGCAGCTCGGCCGCGTGGCCACCGCCGGAGCAGGCGGTCGTCGTCAAGAGGAGGAGCGCGCACAGAGCGGGCCGAAGATTCATCGGAGTAGTGCAGTCAGGGTGACCGGCTCGAGCCGTCTGGCGGCGAGCTCGGACAGGATCCGCGGAAGGGCCGTGAGCGTCACCGGATGGCCGAGATGCAGGCTCACGATCGAGCCCGGGCGGACCGCACCCAGGACGGCCTTCACGACTGTCGCCGCGGGCGGGTCCTGCCAGTCCAGACCGTCGACGTCATACGACACACAGGTAGCGTATCCGGACGCGGCGGCCGCCGCTCTGATCAGAGGGGTCGTCTGCTGGGTCCCGGACGCGCGGAACCATTGGCCTTGGTGCTTCGCTGTACGGCGGAGAACGGCGGAGCAGTCACTGATTTCGCGACGAGCCTCGGCCGCGTCGAGTTGACGCATCGGCTTGTGGTGCATGGTGTGGTTGCCGAGATCATGCCCGCCCTTCAGGACCCGGGCCGCCATCTCCGGATGCGCGACCAGCCAGGTGCCGACGGCGAGGACGCTGATTTGGACACCGGCGCGTTCGACCAGGTTGAGCAGTGTGGTGGCCAGCGCCGGATCGCCGTTGCCGTGGAAGGTCAGCGCTACGCGAGGCACCGTGCGCGGTCCATGGCCGATCTCCACGGCCTCCGTCACTGGCGAGGTTGTCGATGAACCCGGGCCGGCGTGTGCCGTCGGCGAAATCGTCCGAGGGCCCACGGTCTCCGCCAGCACGGTCCGAGAGGTGTCCGGGTGAGCGGTCGGGGCGTCCTCGGCGGATTGTCCAGTCGTGCAGCCGGCCGTCGTGCCGGCGCCGATTGCCAGCAGGGCCGATGTGAGAACGACGCGGCGCTCGACAGGCATGTCCGTCAACGTATCGACGTCCGCCTGAGCGCCTGCTGAGCGTCGGACGAGCCGGTTGCGCCGCCGTCGGTGACGTCGGATCGCTCGGGGACCAGGAGCCGGAACCTGGTGGGCGATGACGACGCGAGGACCAGGCGGCCGCCGATCGACTCGGCGAGCTTCCGGGCCAGGGCGAGACCGATGCCGGAGCCCTGGTCGGTACCGGCGTGATTGCCACGGAGGAAGATGTCCGGAGTGTCGGCGGTGATGCTGCCTTCGTCCTCGACGTCGACGGCGGTCGTGGTGTCGAAGAGGTCGTGGGCCGTTACCCGGACGGTGCCTCGTCCGTGGGTCAGCGCGTTGTCGAGCAGCACGTCCAGGACCTGCCGGCAGTTGGCGAGCGGTACGGCGCGGCGTACGACTGCGTCCTCGCCGATGAACACGATGCGCCGGCCCTGCTCGGCGAAGAGACCATGCCATCGGCTCTCGGTCTCGCTGAACAGTCCGCTGATCGTGCCCAGCCGAACCTGCGGGCCGCCCGTGGGCAGGTGGGACAGCTGCAGCACGTCTTGGACGGTTCGCTGCAGTTCGTCGGTTTGGCGCAACGCCTCGTCGATCGTGTGGCGGGCGTCGACCGCCGGATCGGTCAGCGCCGTCTCGAGCGTCAGGCGGAGACCGGCCAGCGGCGTTCGCAGTTGATGCGCCGCGTCGGCGGCGAAATGCCGGGCGTGATCCAGCACCTGTGCCAGTCGTTCGACCATGGTGTTCTGGGCGTTGGCCAGCGTGTCCACTTCGGCGATGCCGCTGGGTTCGGCGCGGGCGGACAGCTCGCCGGCAGTGACGGCATCGGCGATGCGTGCCAACGACTCGAGTGGCGCGCTGAGTCGTTTCGCGTGCCAGCTGGCGACGCCGACGCCGATCAGCAGCGCGAAGACCGCGCCGCCGAGCACGGCCAGCCAGGCCAGGAGGATTCGGGACCAGACGCCGCTGATCGGCGACGAAGCGCGGACCACGCCGATCACCTGTTCGGACGATGCCACCGGTACGGCTACGACCAGGGACCCATCGGACTGTCCCTGGACGACCTTGCCCGCGAGGCCGGCCCGGGTGGGACCGTCGGCGACCTGCGGCCCGGTGCCTGCTCGCAACTTCAACGTCCGGTCGTAGACTGCGACCTGGCCGTCTGTGGTCGTCGCCGGAAGCTCGACAGGATCCCCACCGGCGAAGTCGGGCCCGACCTGGACGGCCGCGGCGAGGGCCGCACGTTCGAGTTCGGCGCGCTCGTCGGCGAAGAACGAGATGCGGATGCCGATCGCCAACGGCACCGCAACCAGGACCAGCGAGACCAGGACGGCCGCGAGGGCAACCCGGCTGACACGTCGCCGCATGCCACCATCATGAGGGCACAGAAGGCGGTCGGCGCAACGTTTTGCCGTCCTCTAACCTGTCTCGGATCGGTTGCTTACCCGGCGGTTCCTAGGGTCTGTGGAGTCGGTTCCCGCTCTCCTGAGGACGATCCATGAAGCTCTGGCCGGTAGTCACGCTCTCTCTCAGCACCGCCGTACTCATCACCTCCTGCGGTGGTGGAGGCTCGTCCGGTTCGGCCGGGTCACCTGCCGCGTCGTCGAACCAGCCGTCCAGTACGCCAACCGCGGCGCCATCGACGACCGCGCCGGCCACCAGCCGGTCGGCCGTCCAGCCGTCGACACCGGTCGCCACAGAGTCGAACCCGCCGGGTGACATCCCGGACAACCAAGCGTTCGTCGCGTTCCACGGCCAAGGTTTCACGGTGAAGGTTCCGGAAGGCTGGGCGCGTACCGTGACGCCTACCACGACATCCTTCACGGACAAACTGAACCGGATCGAGATCTCGCCGTCGGCAGCGCCGGCCGCACCGACGACGCAGTCGGCGAGCAGCACGGTGGTTCCGCAGCTGCGCCGTACCGTTCCGCAGTTCGCGATGGGCAAGGTCAGCGAGATCACCCGACCGGCCGGCCAGGTGGTGCTGGTCACGTACCAGGGCGACTCTGCGCAGGATCCGGTGACCGGCAAGGTGATCAGGGACGCCTTCGAGCGGTATCTCTTCTACCGGGCCGGCAAGCAGGTCGAGTTGACGCTGGCGGGACCGGTGAACGCGGACAACGTCGATCCGTGGAAGACCGTCTCCGACTCGTTCCGGTGGGCGTGATGGCCGACAACGTGTTGTGGTGCCACGATCTGTATCGCTTCTACCGCTCCGGCGACGAGGAAACGCTCGCGCTGCGTGGCGTGAGCCTGAGCGTCGCCCGCGGCGAGGTCGTCGCTGTCGTCGGTCCATCTGGTTCGGGCAAGTCGACCCTGCTCGCCTGCTTGGCGGGCCTGGACGAGCCGGACGGGGGAGCGGTCACAGTGGCAGGCGACCGGGTCAGCCATCGGCCCGAGGCCGAACGCGCGCGGCTCCGGAGCCGCCGGCTGGGGGTCGTTCTGCAGTCCGGGAACCTGATCACCCAGCTGACGGTGCGAGCGAACATCCAACTGGTTCAAGCCGGAGCCAAGGCAAGCCGGCCGAGCCCCGACGAGCTCCTCGAACAGGTCGGACTCCGCAACCGGGCGTCGGCCCTGCCCCGCGAACTGTCCGGCGGCGAGCTCGCCCGGGCTGGTCTTGCCGTGGCCGTGAGCAACAATCCTGATGTGCTGCTGGCCGACGAACCGACCGGAGAGCTCGACGGGCAAACCGAGCAGATCGTACTCGACCTGATCCGGATGCGGGCGCGCGACGGACGCGGGGTGCTGCTGGTGACACACAGCCCGGCGGTGACCGCGATCGCGGATCGCGTGATCGCGCTGTCCGACGGGAGGATCACGGCATGACGCTGGTTCGGTGCGTCGACGCCTCCAGGACGTTCGGGCAAGGTGATCAAGCGGTGGTCGCCGTTCACGGTTGCACCTGCGGGGTCGAGCCGGGCGCGCGGATCGCGATCACCGGCTCGTCGGGTTCCGGCAAGTCGACGTTGCTGCATCTGATGGCGGGCCTGGAGGCGCCGACGGGAGGCGTAGTCGAATGGCCTGAGCTCAGCGACCGTGCGGTTGAGCGGTCACGCGACATCGCCGTCGTCTTCCAAGGTCCGAGCCTGCTGCCGGCACTGACCGTCGAGGAGAATGTCGCCCTGGCCGCGGTACTCACCGGAACCGGCGAATCCGAGGCGGACCGGCGCGCCGCAGCCGCGATGGAGACCGTGGGCGTCGCCGCGTTGGCCGGTCAGCTCGCCGACACCTTGTCCGGCGGTCAGGCCCAGCGAGTGGCGATCGCCCGCGCCATCACGTTGCGACCGCGGCTGGTGCTTGCCGACGAACCGACCGGTCAGCTCGATGCGGAAACCGGTGAGCATGTTCTCGAGGTTCTGCTTGCGGCAGTCCACGAGACGGGTGCCGCTTTGGTTGTCACGACGCATGACCCGGTGGTGGCCGGGCGCCTCGGGGAACACTGGCGGATGGACGACGGCCGTCTCGTCGTACCGGCTCGGGAAGGTGTGTTGTGATGGTGCTCTGGCTGCTCGGCTTGATCCGCCGTCGTGCCTGGCGGCTGCTGGCGACCTCCGCGGGGATCGGGCTGTCGGTCGCTCTGATCGCGGCGATCGGAGCTTTTCTGACCTCCTCGAAGGCAACGATGACTGCTCGCGCCATCGCGACCGTCGCCGTCGACTGGCAGATCGAGGTGCAGCAGGGCAGCGATCCGGGAGCGGTGCTGGCGACCGCGCGCCAGACGCCGGGCGTGGCGACGGCGATGCCCGTCCAGTTCGGCCGTACGACGGGATTCGAGGCGGCAATCGCCGGCTCGACGCAGTCGACCGGACCCGGCGTGGTGCTCGGCATGCCGAACGGCTACCGATCCGCGTTCCCGGGCGAGGTACGACAGTTGACGGGGCGATCGGACGGTGTCCTGCTGGCACAGCAGACCGCGGCGAATCTGCACGCGGCACCGGGTGACACGATCCGGATCGGCCGGCCCGGCCTCCCGCCCGTTCCGGTCCGGGTGGACGGCGTGATCGACCTGCCGCAGGCGGACTCGCTGTTCCAGAAGGTCGGCGCACCGCCGCAGTCGCAGCCGTCGGCACCGCCCGACAACGTGGTGCTGATGCCGGCCGAGCGTTTCGACCGGCTGATGGGACCGATCGCCGCTGTGGATCCGGCGGCGATCACGACGCAGATCCATGTGCAGCGAAACGGTGAACTACCGCACGCGCCGGCCGCCGCCTACACCGCGGTCGTCGGCGCCGCCCACAATCTGGAGGCTGCGTCGGCGGGAGCAGCCGTTGTCGGGGACAATCTCGCGGCAGCGCTTGATGCGGCTCGCAGCGACGCGGCGTACGCACAGATCCTCTTCCTCTTCCTCGGCCTGCCGGGCGCGGTGCTCGCGGCGCTGCTCACGGCCGCGGTCGCTGGTTCCGGCGCGCTACGACGGCGGCGCGAACAGGCACTGCTGCGGGTCCGGGGTTTCGGCACCCGACGCGTGGTCGGACTCGCAGCGCTGGAAGCCGCGGTGATCGGGGTTCTGGGCGGTGTGCTCGGCGTGCTCGTCGCCGCGTTCGTCGGGCAGTCGGCCTTCGGCAGTACGTCCTTCGTGGCGGGCACGCGGTCGACGTTGCTCTGGTTCGGTATCGCATTTGTGGCCGGCCTGGCGATCGCCGGGACGACGGTCCTGCTCCCGACTGTGCGCGACCTACGCGGCAGCAGCGTGGTCACAGCGCGGCGCCAGGTCGACCTGGTACGCAGCCCGTTGTGGATGCGCCTCGGGCTCGACATAGTCTGCCTGGTCATCTCGCTCCTCGTGTTCCGTGCGTCCAGTAGCAACAACTACTCCCTGGTGCTGGCACCCGAAGGCGTGCCGACCATCTCGGTGTCGTACTGGGCCTTCTTCGGTCCTGCCCTGTTGTGGATCGGCGGCGCTTTGCTCCTGTGGCGGCTGGTCGCGCTGGCGCTTGCTCATGGGCGAGGTGTGCTGACCGTTCTGGTGCGGCCGTTGACCGGCCGGCTGGCCCGAACCACTGCCGCGAGCATGTCGCGGCAGCGTGTTCCGCTGGTGCGTTCCGTCGTTCTGTTGGCGTTGGCGATCTCGTTCGCTGTGTCGACGGCGACATTCAACGCCACCTACCGGCAGCAGGCGGAGGCAGACGCCGTGCTGACCAACGGGGCGGATGTCACGGTGACCGAGTCGCCCGGAGTTGTCGTCGGGCCGAATGCGGCGGCGACGTTGGCCACGGTTCCCGGAGTACGGCGGGTGGAGCCGCTCCAGCACCGTTTGGCGTACGTCGGGTCCGACTTGCAGGACTTCTACGGCGTCCGTCCGGACACCATCGCCGGTGCGACCGCTTTGCAGGACGCGTACTTTGCCGGTGGCACGGCACGTGGACTGCTCCAGCAGTTGGCGCAGCGGCCCGACTCGATCCTGGTCAGCGACGAGACCGTGAAGGACTTCCAGCTCGCACCAGGAGACCTGCTTCGCCTGCGACTGCAGGACAGCCGTACGAAGAGTTTCCGTACGGTCCCATTTCACTACGCGGGAATCGTCAAGGAGTTCCCGACCGCGCCGCGGGACAGCTTCTTCGTCGCGAACGCGGCGTACGTCGCCAAGGCGACCGGCAGCGATGCGATCGGTTCGTTCCTGCTGGACACCGGTGGCAAGAACCAGGCCGCGGTGGCGGCGGACGTCCGGCGCAAGCTCGGCGACTCGGCGAAGGTCACGGATCTGACCCAGGTCCGGGCCCAGGTCGGATCCAGCCTGACCTCGGTCGACCTGGCCGGCTTGACCCGGTTCGAGCTGTCGTTCGCGGTGCTGATCGCGGCCGGCGCCGGTGGGCTGGTGCTCGCGCTCGGCCTGGCCGAACGGCGCCGTACCTTTGCCATCGCGACTGTTCTCGGTGCCCGCAGGCAGCAGCTGCGCGGATTGGTCCTGAGTGAGGCGCTGGCGGTGCTGATCGGCGGTCTGATCGGTGGCGCGCTGGTGGCATGGGCCCTCGCGGGCATGCTCATCAAGGTGCTCACCGGCGTGTTCGATCCACCGCCGTCGACGGCCGCCGTGCCGTGGCCGTACCTGGCAACAACCTTGGTCGCCGCGGCCGCTGCCATCGCTGTCGGGGCGTTGGCGAGTGCGCGAGGCTCGACGCGGCCGGCGGTGGAGGAGCTGCGCGAGCTCTGATTCAGGTTGTCCTCAGCAACGGGGCCGTACGGTCGAAGGTGTGAAGGCCACGGCCGAAAGCACGGCAGTCGTCATCGTCGAGGACGACGATGCGATCGGCCGGCAGCTCGATCGTGCGCTGACCAGCAGCGGGTACCGAACCTTCTGGTCGCGCACCGGGCACGCCGGCCTCGTGGCCGCGCGCCAGGAACAGGCCGAAGTCGTCCTCCTGGACCTCGGCCTTCCCGATATCGACGGTGTCGACCTCGCCAGGCAGCTCCGCGCGGACCTTCCCGAGACGTTGTTGATGATGCTGACCGCACGGGGCGAGGAGATCGACATCGTGTCGGGCTTGGACGCCGGCGCCGACGACTACCTCGTCAAGCCGTTCAGCCTCACCGTGCTCCTGGCGCGACTGCGCGCCCATCTTCGGCGTCGTCCGGTCGACCGAGTCGAGGACGCCCTCCAGATCGGTGACCTCACGGTGGAGACGGCGGCCCGTCGCTGTGTCGTTGCAGGCTCGGAGCTGGCCTTGAGGCCGAAGGAGTACGAGTTGCTCGAAACGCTTGCGCTCAACGCCGGTACGGCGGTCTCGCGCGAGGACCTGATGGCCACCGTCTGGGACGAGAACTGGTTCGGCTCGACAAAGACACTGGACGTGACGATGGCGGCACTACGCCGACGGCTGGAGGCAGCACAGACCGCCGCACCGTCGCCGCGGCTGCCTACGGTATCGACCCTCCGCGGTCACGGATATCGTCTCGATCCACCGGCCGAGGATTGAGCCCGTTGTCTCGGCGGCGCCCGATGAGGTGGATCGCGGTCGCGAGCAGGCACAGCCAGGTCAGCGCCATCGTCCAGCCGGCTACGACGTCGGTTGCCCAGTGATACCCGAGGTAGACGCGGCTGAGTCCCATGGCGATGCTCAGGACCACCGCGATGACCGTACCGCCGATCTTGAGACCTCGTGCGGCGTGCGAGCGCCACAGCAGTCCTGCGAGCAGCAGGAAGAAGCAGGTACCGCTGAGCGTATGGCCGGACGGGAACGAGAAGCCGTTGATGATGGCTCCGAGCATGAAGCTCGAGTCCGGGCGGTGGCGGCCGATCACTAGTTTCAGGACGGAGGTCAGGATCGCCGAACCGGCCATTCCGGCAGCGAGAACGGCCGTCGGTCGCCAGCGCCGCGTCACGATTCTGAGGAGAACCGCGACGATCACCGTCGCCGCGGTCAGCACGGGGATCTCCCCGAAGAACGTGACCGCCTGCGCGACCTTGCTCAGTGCGGCGCTGCGATGGTCGAAAAAAGCCTGCGTGAGCTGGGGGTCGAACGCCGCGAGCCCGTCACCCTCGACGGCGGCGTCCGCCTGCAGGATGAACGCGATCGTCCCGACTACGGTCGCCAGCACACCGACCAACGTCCATCGCGACAGCTGGCTCACAACCTTCGATCGTCGGGAAGCGGCAGAATTCCGCGGTTCCATAGTGTCAGCCGCCATCGGGATCGAGGCGGTAACCCATGCCTCGGACAGTTTGGATGGCGTTGCGTTCGAACGGTGCGTCGAGCTTGAGCCGCAGGTAGCGGATGTAGACCTCGACGACGTTCGGGTCGCCCTCGAATCCGGGGTTCCAGACGTTCTCGAGGATCTGGGTCTTGCTGACGGTCTCGCCGCGGTGCCGCATCAGGAACTCGAGCAGGCCGTACTCGCGGTGGGTCAGCACGATCTCCTGGCCGGCCCGTTCGACCCGGCGCCGGACCGGGTTCAGGTGCAGGTCGCCCGCAATCAGCACCACGGGCCGTTCCGGTGCGCCGCGGCGGATCAGCGCGCGCAGCCGGGCGACCAGGACGATGAAGCTGAACGGCTTGGTCAGGTAGTCGTCGGCGCCGAGGTCGAACGCGTCGGTCTGGTCGTAGTCGCCGTCCTTCGCGGTCAGCATCAGCACCGGCGCCCAGACGCCACGTTCGCGAATCTGCTCGAGCACCTTGTACCCGTTCAGCTTCGGCAACATGATGTCGAGCACGATCACGTCGTACGGGTTCTCGGTCGCGGCCCGGACGGCGTCCTCGCCGTTGTGCACGACCTCGACCACGAAGCCTGCCTGTGTGAGGCCATGCCGGACGGTTTCGGCCAGCGCGACTTCGTCTTCGACCATCAACACCCGCATGCTGCAGTGTCTCGCACCTTTGCTGAGAGCAATCTGAATCAGCTCGGTCCCTCAGCTCCTGCTCAGCATGCCGTCGGTAGGTTCCTGGCATTCGTACTGATCGGGGATTCAGTTGGCGTACGCACGTGGCTTCGCGGTGCTGGCCTGGGCGGTCGGATTGCTGATCCTGGCTCCGTCCGGAGCGGATGCGGTCCCGAACAATGCGGTTGTCGTCCTCGGGGTCGGAGGTTTGCAATGGAGCGACGTGTCGGCGGATGTGACCCCGAACTTGTGGCGCTTGGTCGGAGAATCAGCCACGGCAGCGGTTTCGGTGCGTACGGCGCAAAGCACCAACTGTCCGGCGGACGCGTGGTTGACATTGAACACCGGCGTACGGAGTGCCGCTCCGCGGGGTGAGGACGGCAGGTGCCTCGGTGCCGGCGAAGTACTGTCGTCGCGCGGCATCGTCAGCGCGCCGCGATGGGCTGATATCGAAGCGCTGGGCGCCGGTTCGTCGTACAACCCGGAATTCGGCTTGCTGACAGCGAACGCGTATCGTCGCGGGTGTGCGCTGGCGGTAGGTCCTGGAGCGGGACTCGCGCTTGCCGATGCGCAGGGCCGGGTGGCGAGGTACGCGGCGCGGCTCGAGACCGCTGATCTGACGGCCTGTCCGCTGACCGTCGTCGACCTCGGGAATCTTCCGGCCGCGGCCGACCCGGCACGGGGACAGGCGCTGCGACGACTGGACGCGGCCATCGGCCAGGTGACGACGTCCGCGTCGGCAGCCGAGGTTCTCCTTGTAGGTATGGGCAATGAGCCTGTCCCTCATCTGCAGGCGCTCGTGGCGCACGGCGGCGACTACCGAACCGGCTGGCTCGACGCCAACTCGACCAGACACCCCGGGTTGGTCCAACTGACCGACGTCACCCCGACCGTGCTCGCCGGTCTGGGGGTCGCTACGCCGGAACGAGCTGTGGGCTCGGTACTGCGGGCTGCGCCCGGCGCGCCGCAGGATCGACCGGCGCTGGTGCGCGCCCTCGGGCACTTCGACCGCGCCGCTCAGACCATCGATCGCCACATCGTGGCGTTCTACTGGCTCGTGGCCGGCGGTGCCGTGCTCTCCAGCGGACTACTCATCGCTTTTCGTCGGCCGCTGTGGCTGATCCTGATCACAGCCTCGTTGCCGGTGGCATCGTTCCTGGCGAACCTGCTTCAGTGGTGGCGATCTTCCTCTCCTGGTCTCGGTCTGTGGGCCGGCGTGATCGGATGGGCGGCGGCGGTCGGGACCCTGGCCCGGCTCGGTCCGTGGCGGCGGCAGCGGTTTGGTCCGGCAGGTTTCGTGGCTGCGGTGACGGCGATCGTCCTGGCTGCCGACGTACTGACCGGGTCGCGTCTGCAACTGTCGAGTCTGTGGGGGCTGTCGCCCCTCGACGCCGGACGGTTCTACGGCTTCGGGAACGTCGCATTCGGCGCCTTCGCAATCGGTGTGTTGATCGCCAGCGTCTGGATCGGGAACCTGCTGATCCAGCGCGGACACCGCCGATGGGCCGTGCTGAGCGTCGCCGCAATCGGAGTGGTGGCCGTGGCAGTCGACGGGTGGCCGTCGTACGGAGCCGACTTCGGAGGAGTGCTCGGCCTGGTGCCTGGGATCGCTGTGCTGATCGCGGCGGTTGCCGGAATCCGGTTGCGAGCCCGGTGGCTGGTGGCAGTCGGTGCGATCGCGGTCGTCGCTGTCTCGGGGATCGCGGTCGTCGACTGGTTGCGGCCTGCAGGGAGCAGGTCGCACCTTGGGAACTTCGTCCAGCAGTTACTGGACGGCGGGGCCGGAAGCATCTTCGGCCGCAAGGTCGGAGCCAACGTGCACTCGTTCACGGATCGGCCGCTGTTGAGCATTCTCATCGCCGTGCTCGTGGTGCCGACCGCCGTGCTCGTTCTGCGGCCAGACCGGCTTGCGGTGGTGAAGGCGCGTCGGGTGTTCGCGGCCGAGCCGTTGCTGCGAGCCGGCATCGCGGCCTGTCTGGTGACCGCTGTGGTCGGCATGGCAGCCAATGACTCCGGTGTCATCGTGCTCGGTGTCTGCTACGCAGTCGCGGTTCCACTGCTCGTCCAGGCCTGGACCTTCGCGCCGACGGTCGTGGCGCAGCCCTCCACTCGAGTGACCGCGAGGAAGCCGGGTCCGTGACGCGCTGACGGCCTCGCCGGTCGCTAGCCGATCAAGCCGGCCTCCCCGGCGGCGCTCGGCGAAACCCAGGGACGAGGGTGGTGGCCGGATCGGCTCACCGGCACCGAGCCAGTGAGCCGATCCGGCCGGCCAAGACGGAACGGCAACCTTCTGCTATCAGCCCAGGGTCTTCAGCAGGGCTGCGATGGCAGTCTTCTCGGCGGTGGGGTTCTTGGTCTTGCGGACCGAGTTGAACAGTGCGTCGTTCTGGCCGTCGATGAAGTCCCAGGCCTTGCCGTCGAGCGGCTGGAGCTTGTCCTGGTCGTCGTCCCAGGCCTTCTCGTAGGCGTCGACGTCCTTGTTGAGTGTGGCCTGGTCGCCCTTCGCGAGCGCGGTGTCCATGCCCTTCACGAGGGTGCGGAAGTGCCTGACATCCGTGGTGGGGAAGTGCGCGAGCGCTTGCTGCGAGGTCAGGTGGACATTCGACTTCGGGGCCTCGCCCTCGCCTTCGGCGGCCGCGTTCGCGTGCGGTTGGGCCGAGGCCCAGTTCAGGAGGATGCCGGCGGCAACGGCTGCCGCGGTCATCACGCCGACCATCGGCCACTCGAGGTGTGGGCGGTGGTACTTCGACGTCCGGGCGCGGTCTTGGTGGTCCTCGATCACGTCGGATTTCGTCAGGGTCAGGTAGACGACCGTGGCGAGGATTGCGGCCAGGAAGATGATGCTGGTGACGAGCGTGCCGAGGCCGAGGCCCTGGTCTGGGACCTTGGGGGAGGCGAGCCAGTCGCCGAGGTTGGCGCCGAGCGGGCGGGTGAGGATGTAGGCGAGCCAGAACGCCAGTACCGGGTTGGCGCCCATCCGCCAGCAGGCCACGATGATCGCGATCAGGGCGAGCGGGAGGAGTACGGAGACGCCCGGGCTCCAGCCGGTCAGCTCGAGCGTCCAGTCGCCGGCCGCCGTTCCGAGTGCGAACGTGACGAGGACCGCGAGCCAGTAGAACGCCTCGCGCGGGCGGCTCACGATGCTGTGGATGGACAGCGTCCGTTCCCGGGCGTACCAGATCCCGAAAACGATCGCGAGTCCGACCGCGAACACCGAGGTGCTGATCCACAGCGGTACGCCGAGTTGGTCGGTGAGGATGTCGGTGTACAGCGTGCCGGTGACGCTGACGACCACGACGGTCAGCCAGTACGCCGCCGGCGTGTAGCGCGACGTCTTGAACTGCCAGACCAGGACGGCTGCGAAGACGACGGTGAAGATGACGGCGGTGGCCATCAGCCCGACGCCGAGCTGCATGTTGATCCAGTCCGCGAAACTCTCGCCGACCGTGGTGCACAGAATCTTGATGAGCCAGAACCAGATAGTTACCTCGGGCACCTTGTTCAGCAGCACCCGAGGTGCGGCTGTCCGGGATGCGGTGTCTGTAGTCATGTGGGCCAGGCTTGCGCACAGTACCTGCAGATAACCTGACTGTCGTCGGTCAGGCGCGTGGGAACCGGACTTCGAGATGCCCGCGGCCGTCAGCCACGGCGCGGACGGTGAGACCGGTCGCGGTGGCGATCCGGCGGACCACGGTGAGCCCGAGTCCGTGTCCGTCCGTGCGGCTGTGGCCTGGGGCAAAGGCCCGTTCGAGCTCGTCCTCCTGGAAGCCGGGGCCGTCGTCGAGTACGTGCACCAGGACGTCGTCGTCGGATGTCTCCGCCGTCAGCGACACGGTGCTCCGTGCGTGCCGGGCCGCGTTGTCGAGCAGCGGTGTCAGAACCGCGGTGACCACTTCCGTGGGTACAGCCACCTCGAGGTCGTGCGGTATGGCGAGGCTCACACTCCGGCCCTTGGCGATGTGCAGCAGGGCCGTCTCCAGGTGGCAGCTCGCGCCTCGGTGCTTCCGTGAGCGGGCGGCGTTGAGGATAACCATGACCGCGTTGCTGAGCCGATCGGTCTCGGTGAGAACCAGTTGCGGGTCGACCTTCGCTCCCGCCAGTTCAGCCAGCTGTGCCTCGCCACGCAGTACGGATATCGGTGTCCGCAGTTCGTGGGCGATCTCGTCGGTCAACCGGCGCTCGTCGGCAATGGTGTCCGAGACCCGGTCGAGCAGCCGGTCGAACGTCTGCGCGAGCTCGCCGAACTCGTCCCTCGGCGGTCCCATCCGGAACCGCCGCCCCGGGTCGTGGTCGCCCCACTCGTCGGCCAGCGCCGACATCCGCCGTACCACGCGCATGGCTCGGCTGACGCCGAGATATGCGACAACTGCGGACAAGACGACCACAAGAGCGCCCAGCACGAGCGACATCACCAGGCTCCGCTGCTCGGACCGTTCGTACGGCGTGAGATCCACCATCACGACGACGGTGACGCGATGACCCTGGACCGGCAGTGGCTCGCCGTACAGCAAGTAGTGGCCGATGGCCGCGAACTCCCGGCGCTCGGCCCGGCCGAGGCGATCAACGGTGTCGGCGGTGGGCGCGTGCAGCGTCCCATCCGCGAGCCGGCCGTCGGCGTACACCCAGGCGACGGTGTCGAACGCGTCGCCGGTGCCTTCGACCAGCTGGATCTTTCCGTCGATGACCTCGACCGTCGCGGCCACGGCCTCTGCCCGGGTCCGCGCCAGGGTGCGTGTGTCCGCTTCGGTCGCGCGGCTGAGCAGCACGTGGCTGAGCACCACCAGGACGGCGACGACCAGTGTCGCGGTCAACACTGCCAGCGATACGACCCGGGCGCGAAAACCGGTCAGTCCCATCGGTAACCGACTCCACGTACGGTCGCGACGCGGTCCGCGATTCCGAGCCGGTCGAGCTTCACCCGCAGCCGGCGCAGGTACGAGTCGAGCGTGTTCTCGCTGACGTACGCACCGTGCGGCCACCCGGCGGCGATCAGCGCGTGCCGCCGTACGACCTCACCCGGCATCGAGATCAGCCGCCCGAGCAGCCTGAACTCGGTCGGTGTCAGGGCCTCGCCGTCCGCGCCCCGCCGTACCTCGTGACTCGCTGGGTCGAGTACCACCTCGTCGACCGCTACCGCAACTGTGGTCCGACGGAGCAGAGCGCGGGTCCGGACGAGAAGTTCGCGGATGTCGAACGGCTTGGTCAGGTAGTCGTCGGCTCCGGCTTCGAACCCGCTGACCTTGTGATGCGTCTCGCCCAACGCGGTCAGCATCAACACGGGCGCGTCCACCCCGTGTGCTCGCAACGCCAGGCACACATCTCTGCCATCGGCGTCGGGAAGACCGATGTCGAGGATCACGACGTGCGGCGCCGGGTCCAGTTGCGCCAGCAACTCGGCACCGGTACCTGCGGCAAGCACCGAATGCCCGTCGCCTTCCAGCGCACGCCTCAGTACTCCGCGCAACGCGCGATCATCTTCACAGACAGCAACCATGGCCACATCAAGAACCGTACCGACCCGGTCGACTGTCGTACGCCGCTAGGTCGTTGTGGCAACCTCGTCCGTCTTGGCTCGGCGTTGAGCGACGCTCCCAAGACGCTCCAAAGGCGCGAAAGCCAGCCAGCACACCACGGTCGGCAGGAAATGGATGCCCAGCATCGCGGTGTTCGCTGCGTGGAAACCCAGGAAGAACAATGCCGCGAGCGACAGCTTGCGGCCTTTCAGCCAGAGCACTGCCGGCGACAACAGCTCGCCGATGAAGCCGATCCATTGCAGAATGTGCAGCAGCCACGGGTAGCCCAGCAGCCGTTCGCCGACCGGGTTCGGGCGTCGCACGATCGCCCAGGTCAGTACCGAACTGCCAGGCCACGTGAATGCCCATCCGGCGCTGCGGATTTTGGCGAGCGCGGACAGCGCGTACGTCGCGACGACGGCAATCTGAATGCACTTCACCGCCCAGCCGGCGACGTCGCTTGTCCGGAGGTCGCCGTACCGCGCCCGGCCGGCGGTAGGGAGGACCCATAGGGCCACGACCAGGGCAAGGTGGTCGTGGTCGACCTTGCCGTCGCTCATGCCGATCAGCACCCACCAGGTGAATGCAGGCGCGACGATCCAGCCGGCCAGCCGCGGGAGCCGGTTCGTCGCACCGACCAGGCACGCCACGATCAGGACGACGTACAGGATGTACGTGAGCGGCACACTTGGCCGCGGGAGCTCGAGGAGCCGAGCCAGAAACAGCGGCTGGTACAACTCCGGCGTCCGGCCCTTCTGCAGGGTGTCATTGACGAACGCGTGCATGTCGAGGATGACGAACAAGTAAAGGATCGTCCGCAACCAGGCGATCCGGGCGATCGGGACCGGCGGAAGGAACCAGTTCATCGGCGCACCGGCCAGACGGCCAGTATCTTCGAGGCCGGCGGGCCGGAGACCCGGCCGTCGATCAGCGTGGTGGTGTCGCGAATCAGCTCCAGCCGGACATACTGCGGCTTGTCCGGGTGCTTGTGCGCCCAGCCGTCCGCGACCGGCTGCAGCAGTGCGGGATCGGCGACGATCTCGCCGGTCCGGGCCTCGATCTCGGCTCGCCCGATACCCACACCGCCGCTGTCCAGCGGTACGTCGACCGTCGTGCCGGCATCGGTCAGCGCCGAGATCCGGATGTCGTCGATCGAGGTGTTGCCGGGCACGGACATCGCGTACTGCGACATCGGACCGAACGGCCACAGGTCGTCGGTGCCACGGACAGACCCGTGAATCAGCAACCCGACGCCGGCGAGGACTGCGACCAACCGGGCGACGCGTCCCTTCTTGCTCGCCCGAACCGCTGCCTGATCGACCACGGGGGTCATTACACACCAACCGCACGGTGTTTGCCGGAGGCACGATCGCGCTGCGCAGGACATGTCAACGAACCGCGGCTTATCAGGGTCGGCGCATCGTCATGGCCGCCAGCTGCTGAAGGGCCTCAGCTGACCGCGTTTCCGCGGGGGGCGGACGGGGACGAGAGGGTGGAGTTGAAGAGGCGGTTGTCGAGTTCGTTGAGGGCTAGGCGGACTGCGCCTAGTGCTACCGAGTCGGCGCCGAGGGTGGAGGCGCGGAGTTCGGGGACTCGGAGGCACAGGCGGGCCAGTTCGCGGTGGAGGGGTTCGAGGACGATGTCGGCGGAGCGGGAGAAGCCGCCGCCGTAGATGACGACCTGCGGGTCCAGCGTCAGGACCAGTGCCGCGGCCCCGACGGCAAGGTCCTTCACATACTTGGTGACCGCTGTCTTGGCGTTCTTGTCCCCGCGTCGGGCGGCGTCGAACACCCAGGCCGCGGCATCATCCGCGCTGACGCTTTCGGGTACGCCGGGACAGTTCTCGAGATGTGACGGCGCCGCGAGCCAGCGGACGTTCTTCAGGGCGCCGATCTCGCCGGCGGCCCCGCCGTGACCGCGCCGCAGCACCCCGTCGATGATCAGGCCGGCGCCGATCCGCATGCCCGCGAGCAGATAGACCACGTCGCTCGCGTCGCTGGCCGCGCCCTTCCACCGCTCGGCGAGCGCTGCCAGCTTGCAGTCGTTCTCGACCACGACCGGACAGCCGAAGGTCCGCGCGAGATGTGCGGCCAGGTCCACGTCCGCCCACCCGGGGATCGGCGTGAACAATCTCGTCCGGCCGGTGGCGTCGACCGGACCGCTGACACCGGCGGTCACCGCCCAGATCTCAGAGGCCGACAGACCCGTCGCGGCCAGGCTCTCGCGGATCACGTCATCCAAGGCGGCAAGACGCTGTTCCGGCTCGGCGTCTGCCGAGACGGTCCGGCGTTCGCTGTGTACGACTTCCCCGCTCAGGTCGGTCAACAGCAGCAGGACTTTGTGTACGCCGATGTCCAAGCCGATCACGTGTCCCGCCGTACTGCGGAACCGGTAGCGGCGGGCCGGCCGTCCGACGGTGCTGCTGGAGCCGGGCTCGATGACGGTCGCCCAGCCGCCGGCCACCAGGCTCTGCGCGATGACGTCGGCGGCAGGCCGGGACAGGCCGGTGCGCTGGGACAGCTCGGTGACAGTGGCGGGCGAGTTGTCCCGGAGCGCGCGCATGACGGTCAGCGAGTTCAGCTCGCGCAGCCCGGAGAGGTCTACGCCGGTGCCGGCGGCTTCTGTCACGGCGTCGTACCCTTCGACCTCGACCAATGGACGCCAATAATACTATGAAGTTTACAAATGCCCGGCGTCAGCTGATCGGGTAGGCGTGGCTCGCCTCGGAGTCGATCGCGCCACCGAAGTCGACCGGGCGGCCGTCGATCAGGAACGTGTAGCGGCCCGTCCGCTCGATCCGCGGGGCGGCGAGCAGGTACTCCGTCATCGCCTGCAGCTCGTCGCCGGTCAGCCATCCCACCGGATCCGACACGGCCCGGAAGCCGCAGATCGCGGCCAGGTCGCGAAGCCAGTGCTGCTGCTCGTCGGTCAGCAGGTTCAGCCGGCTCCGGAAGTAGACGACATCCGGGTCGACGTCGGCCAGCGGAGCGTGCCAGAGGCGGTGCAGCGTGTTGACGACCGCGTTGCGGGCCATCGCGTCGGACGGGTCGTCGGTGGCGTAGTTCTGCCACATCGGCGCGACGTCCGGCCCGCTGCGTAGCCCGTCGAGAATGCCGAGCGACGGGAGCAGGATGGCTCCGCTTCCCAGCAGGTACACGTCGTCGCCGGCCGTCCGGCGGATCAGGGCGAGGCCTTCGCGGTACGCCTCTTCGCGACCGCCGCCGTTCGCCCGTACGCCGGGAACCGCGGCCGCGTTGACGAAGTCGAGTTTGAGGTAGCGATAACCCCACTGATGGACCAGGCGATCGATCAGGTCCGCGAGATGGTCCTGGACCGCGGGCAGCGTGACGTCGAGGGCGTAGTACCCGGTTCCCCAGTTGTACCCGGCGACGACCGGGTCGCCCGCGGTGTCGCGCAGCAGCAGCTCGGAACGGTTGCGGGCCAGGTCGGAGTCCGGAAGCGCGATGAACGGCGCCACCCACAACCCCGGCGTCATCCCGCTGTCGGCGATCCGCTCCGACAGCGCTCGCATGCCGGACGGGAATTTCTGGTTGGGATGCCAGTCGCCGACCTCCCGCTCCCATCCGTCGTCGACCTGGACGACGTCGAACGGCAGCCCCCGTAGCGCCTTGATGTCCTTGTCCAGCTCTTGCTCGGTGATGTCCTCGTAGTAGGCGTACCAGGAGCACCACACGTTGCCGGCCCGGTTCTGCCCACGCCCTAGGTGCGTGGCGAGCTGCTCGACGTACGCGCCGAACACCTCCTGCTCGGTGCCGTAGGCAAGGAACCACGGGGCGCCACCGCTCTCGTACCAGCCGGCCAGCGTGTCGTGATCCGCGGTCAGCCGGGGGGTGCCGACACCCAGTGCGCCGAGCAGCAAGACGTTGCCGTCGGCACCTTGGATGGCGGCGACCGCCGACGAGTGGTGCCGGCACGGGTCGTCCCACGCGGCGTCGTCGGCCGTGACGCGGCGCCGGGCGTCGGCGATCCGCAACGGTGGCTCGGACAGCCGCCGCCAGCCGCAGGGGCTCCAGGAGTTCTGGCCGTGCCGGTAGAAGAGGCCGTCGCCGAGCCCGTGCAGCAGGGCGACGCGTCCCGCAGGCAGGATGATGCCCGTTCCGGCGGCGAGCGGGTCGCCCGGACCGTCGTACTGGAGTGCGAGAGTGCGTCCGGCCAGCTCGATGAGCGATGCCATGGATCTCCTTTTCAGGACGTCGTACGGCTACTTGAACAGGGCGTTCACTTGGTCGTTCGCCTTCTTCAAGGCCGTCGCCGAGTCGGTCTTGCCGAGCACCGCGGACTGGATCCCGTCCTGGACGAGCTGGGAGATCTCGTTGCCGTGCTCGCTGACCGGCAGGAAGAACGTACCGCCGGGCGCCTTCGCCTCGTCGATGAAGGCGCTGATGTCCTGCCCCTTCGCCCGGTGCGCCGCGGCCGCCTTCTCACTGGCCGACGTGATCGCGGGGAACACCACACCGTTGCTCCCGACAATGTTCTGGCAGTCGGCGGATCCCAGGTACTTGACCCACTTCCAGGCCTCGTCCTTGTGCTCGGTGCCGGCGAAGATCGCGTCCGAGAGACCGTTGATCGCGGTCTTGCGGCCCTCCGGCCCGACCGGCAGCGGGCTGAACGCGAACTTGCTCTTCGCGTCCGGGCCGAGGTAGGTGTTGATCATCCACGAGCCCGCGAACGTGATCGCGCCCTTCCCGGCCGTCATCAGCGCGTCCCGGGACAATGTGGACGCCTTGTCGAGCGGTGGCGCGTAGCCCTTGGCAATCAGCGACTTGAACCAGTCGATGGTCTGCGCCAGCTTCGGGTCGTCGTACTTGTACTGCGTTCCCCACGGGTTCTTGTCCAAGTAGCTGAACCCGTTGCTGACGGCAAGGTTTCCCCAGCCGTTCTGCCCTTGCGAGCCGTCGGCCCACTCCGGCAGGAACCCGAAGACCTTGACCTTGGTCTTGTCGAACGCCGGGTCGAGCCCGTTGTGTCCCTTCTCGTCGACGGTCGCCTTCGCGATCAGCTGCTCGAAGGTGCCGCCGTCGGCCGGGTTCCAGGTCAGGTTCGCGAGTGCCTTCGCGTCGATCCCTTGCGCCTTCAGGTACGCCGTGTTGTAGACGAGCGCCATCGTGTCCCAGTCCTTCGGGAGGCCGTACCGCTTGCCGTCCTTGACGTACATGTCGGCCAGCCCGGCCTGGTACTGGCTCAGGTCGACCTTGTCCTGGTCGACGTACGGCTGGATGTCGAGGATCTGGTTGCTGGTCACGAACTGCGGGTAGTACGAGGCCTGGTCGGTCCACACGTCGGGCGCGTCTCCGGCGGCCAGCTGGGTGGTCAGGTTCTGCCAGTACTGCGCCCACGCGGTCTGCGTGATCTTGATCGTGATGTCGGGGTTCGCGCTGTGGAACGCGTCCGCGCAGGCCTGGTACGACGCCTTCTGGTTGTCGTCCCAGAGCCAGTAGTCGAGGGTGACGGCTTTCCCGGAGCCGGACCCGCCGGAGCTGCCGGAGCTGCAACCGGTCAGCGCGGCCAGGGCCAGCGCCAACGAGGCCGCGCCGGTCTTCAGGATGTGTTTCATGACCCCTCCAAGGGTTCGTCGCCGTTCAGGCGGGAGTTACTTGCCACCGGTGAAGCTGAGCGATTGCACCAGCCGTTTACCGAGGAAGATCAGCAGCAGAAGCACCGGAACCACGGACAGGGTGGACGCGGCCATCAGGCCGGTCCAGTCGGGCTGGGTGTTGGGGGACTGCTGCAGGAAGACGCCGAGTGCCACCGTGACGAGCCGGTGCTCCTCACCGCGACCGACCAGCAGCGGCCAGAGGAAGTCCTTCCACGCCCAGACGGTCGTGGTCAGCGCGATCGTGATCAGCGGACCGCGGCTCATCGGCATCGCGACGCGCCAGAACAGGCCCCAGGCGCCGGCGCCGTCGAGGATCGCGGCCTCCTCGACCTCGCGCGGGATCGAGAGGAAGAACTGCCGCAGGAAGAACACCGCGAACGGCGTCATCAAGATGCTCGGGGCAACCATTCCGGCCATCGTGTTGATCCAGCCGAGCTGCTTGACCAGCACGAAGTTCGGCAGCAGCGTGAAGATCGGCGGCACCATCAACGCGGAGACCAGCAGCGTGAAGGTGAGGTCGCGGCCGGGGAACCGCAGCCGGGCGAAGGCGTAGCCGGCCAGCGCGCACAGGAAGGTCTGCACGAAGGCGATCAGACCGCAGTAGATCACCGAGTTCATCAGGTACCGGGCGAAGTCGAGGTGTGCGCCCGAGCCACCCGCCGCTCGGGCTTCCGCCTCGGTGGTCAGCCCGAGCACCCGGGTGAAGTTGATCAGCGTCGGGTGCGCGGGCAACAACGAGCTGTTGTCGCCGAACAGCTCTGCCGCCGGCGTGATCGCGGTCCGCACCATCCAGTAGAACGGAAACAGCGTGACGACCAGGAAGACGATCAGCAGGGCCCAAGCAACCGCCCGGCCGGGACTTGTTTTCCTGAGACGCCCGTGGGATTCCATGGCTAGCAGGCCTTTCATGCCAGGTCCGACCGCGAAGCACGGAGCAGCCGCAGTTGGAGGAACGTGAACACGCCGAGGATCAAGGCCAGGAAGACGGCCGCGGCCGCGGCGTAGCCCATGTGGAAGTACGTGAACGCCTGCTGGTAGATGTAGAAGTAGATGACCCGGGTCGCGGACACGGGGCCGCCCTTCGTGGTCACCGCGACGGTGTCGAAGATCTGGAACGAACCGATCAGCGACACCACGAGCACCAGCGCGAGCACCGGCCGCAGCAGCGGCACCGTGATCCGCGCGAACATCCGTACTTCTCCCGCGCCGTCGATCGCGGCGCTCTCGTACAGGTGCTGCGGTATCTGGAGCATCCCGGCGTACAGCAGGAGCGCGGTGTAACCCGTGTAGGCCCAGGTGTTGATGCCGGCCACGGTCGGCATCGCCCAGTGCGCATCGGTGAAGAACCCGACCGGTCCGAGACCGATCGCGTGCAGCAGGTGGTTGACCAGGCCGAGGTTCGTGTCCAGTAACCACATCCAGAGCAGCCCGATCGTCACGTTCGGAACCAGCCACGGGACGAGCAGGGTTGCCCTGAGCACCACCGACCGGGTCAACCGGTGCATCAGAGCGGCGAGCCCGAGCGCGAGGATCGTCTGCGAGGCGATGTTCAGTACGACGTAGTACGCCGTCACCAGCAGCGAGCTCCAGAACTGTCCGTCAGCGACGAGATCGGTGTAGTTCTTGGCGCCGACGAAGCCGGGCGAGCCGAGCATCGTGTAGTCGGTGAGCGAGTACCACGCACCGCGGATCGCCGGATAGGCGTAGAAGACCGCGAATCCGACCAGTACCGGAGCGACGAACCACCATGCGACCCGTCGGTCGTCCTGCTTGCTGACCCTGGCCATGCGCGTCCTTCGATCGGCGGTGCCGGTGAGCTCTTGCTCTCTCGGCCGTTCGGGATTAATGATGTAGACATTCAGAAGTTTGTCAACAGTGCATCGTAATAAGCGCTCCCGAACCGCCCAGAAGGGAACCCCATGAGCCCACGACTGCGCGGTCGCCGCCTGTTGGCGGCACTTGTCGCTGTTGCTGTGGTCGGCCTTGCCGGCCTGTACGGATCACCCGCGACGGCAGCTCCCGCCGGGCCGCCGCCCCGGCCCGCACCGCCGGCCGCGCCGGACCCCTCGCTGCAGGCGCACGCGCTGCAGTCCGCCGACGGCCCGCTGGACAATCCGCTCAAGGGGTTCGCGCGGTTCTACTCGCCGGGCGCGAATCAGAACACCGGCTATCCGCATTCGCTGACCTGGGGCTACTTCGGTCTGTCGGAGGTGATGACGAACCCCGGCAACTGCGGCAGTTACGACTGGTCGATCGTCGACAACATGCTCAACGAGACCGCGAGCAACGGCAACCAGGCGGCGATCCGCTTCTACATGGTTTATCCCGGCGGTACCGGCACCCATCCGGCCAATGCGATCCCGTCGTGCTTCGACGGCCATGTCGGCTACCGCTCGGACACCTACTGGAACGTCACCGAGCCCGACTACGACAGCCCGTACCTGGTGGCCGCGCTGAAGAACTTCATCGCCGCGTTCGGCGCCCGCTACGACGGTGACCCGCGGCTCGGGTTCGTTCACCTCGGCCTGATCGGACTCTGGGGCGAGTGGCACACCTGGCCGTACGACACCGACACCTCCGACGGGCGGCCGAACTACATGCCCACCGACGCCAACGGCGCGCAGATCATCAGCGCCTACGACAGCGCGTTCGCGAAGACCAAGTTGGAGATCCGTTATCCGGATGCGGCCGGCGCAGCGGCCACCAGCCGTGACATCGGCTACCACGACGACTCGTTCTGCTACCGCGAAGGCTCGCCGCTCGCCGGTGTGACGCTGCCGCAGTCGCTGGGCGGAGCGTCGTACGCCCAACTGCAGCGCAACCTCGACACCGGCACCGAGAACAAGTGGGTCACCGACTCGATGGGCGGTGAGGTCCGGCCGGAGATCCAGTCGACAGCTTTCGACAACTGGCCTGGGGGATCGGGTGCCGTCGACAACATGAAGGCGTGCATCGAACTTGAGCACACGACGTGGAAGATCAACGAACAGTCGGCGGGCTACTCACCGACCAATGCCAACGTCGGCGCCGCGGTGCGGCTGATGGGCTACAACCTCACCGTCAACAACGCTTATTACAAGGATGCCGCGAGCGGCAGCACGACTGTTGGCGTGCAGATCAGTAACACGGGTGTCGCGCCGTTCTACTATCCGTGGACAGTGACCCTGGGCCTGAAGAATTCCTCCGGCGCCGTCGTACGGACCTGGGACACCAGCTGGGATCTCCGCACGGTCCAGCCACTGAGCATCCGTGCCTTCCCGGACTGGAACGTCGGCTCCGATCCGACCTACCGCAACTTCGGCTATCCGCAGTATTTCCAGACACCGGTCAGCCTGGCCTCGGTTGCGCAGGGCAACTACCAATGGGTGCTCCGGGTGAAGAATCCGCTCGAGACGATCTCGGTCAACGCCAAGAAATTCAGGTTCGCCAACGCGGCCCAGAATGCCGACGGCTGGCTCAACCTGGGCGCTGTCAGTGTCGGGGCCTCGACCGGCGGGAAGGTCAGCTACGAGGCCGAGGCAGCGGGCAACACGCTGGCCGGCGGCGCCGTGGTGGCCGCGTGCACCGCCTGCTCGGGCGGATCGAAGGTCGGCTACATCGGCAACAACTCGGGCACCCTCGCCATCAACGGCGTCGACGGAGCGAGTGGCGGCGCGAAGACGATCACCATCTACTACGCCTCGGCCGTCGCCCGCACCGCGGTCGTCAACGGGCAGTCGGTCAGCTTCCCGGCCACCGCTGACTGGAACACCGTCGGTTCCGTGACTATCACCCGCACCCTCAATCCCGGAACCGCCAACGCCATCACCTTCTCGAACCCGACCGGCTGGGCACCCGACATCGACTGCATCACCGTGGAATGATCCTGAACCGCCCGTAGGGCCGGGCTCAAGCGAGGCGGGTCGCGTGGTACGCCGCCAGGACCGGCGGGAGGCCGTCGGTCATCATCTTGCGGCGTACCTTGCCCAGCAATCTGGACATCGCGAACCCGCCCGCACCGGTGAAGCCGGTGTGCGCCCAGGTGAACCGCGTGCCGTTCGCCGTCTCCTCGAGCAGATACTTCACGTCCGTGACGTCGTCGTCGTCCTTGTCCCCGCGCCAGGTGTAGTGCAGGGACCGGGGCGGGTCGACGGCGATCACCTCGCAGTAGACGATGCCGGCCCAGCCGATGGTCGGTTTGCCGATGAAGCGGAACTTGGTTCCTGGTACGGCGGCGAACCCGTCGGGACGGCCGCCCTGCCCGGTCGTGGTCCACTGTGCGACGTACTCCGGATCCGTCAGCACGGTCCAGACCTCGTCGATCGGGTAGTCGTAGTCGCGGACGACGGTGTACTGGCTCATTGCTCCTCCTCGAAACCTCGTGCACTGTAGCCTACCTAACGGTAGGTAGCCTAGCCTACCTTGCGGTAGGCTAGGCTCCATGGAGGAGCACATGATCGGGCGCCGCTCCGGGCCCGCCACGCGCGCCGCGATCCAGCGGGTTGCGCTCGAGCTGTTCACCAAGAAGGGATACGAGGCGACCTCGCTGCGTGAGATCGCCGACGAGTTGGGCATTCAGAAGCCGTCGCTCTACTACCACTTCAAGGGCAAGGAGGACATCCTCCGCGCCTTGCTCGACGAGCGCGGCGACGAGGCCGAGCAACTGCTGGAGTGGATCAGCCGGCAGCCGCAGCGTCCCGAACTGATCAGGGCGGCCGTGCTTCGGTGGGTGCAGTCGTTCTCCGCCGAAAAGCTCCGCGGCATCCGCTTCCTGTCCGCCAACCCACTGGTCGCGCGCACCTTCGAAGGCCGCACCGATGACCGGATCGGTTCGACACTGAACCAGCTGATCGACGCGCTGGCCGGCCTGCTCCCAGACCGGTCCCCGGCCAAAGTGCTCCAACTCCGGATGGCGCTGCTGAGCATCAACGCGGCCGTCGATGCGGCCACCTCCACACCGTTCACCGACGAGGACATCCTGGCAGCCGCCAACGCCGGCGCGATCGCCCAGATCGACGCCCTGCTCGCCACCGGTTGAGGGCCCGTCCTACTCTGCGTAGCTCCGCGGGGCTCTGGCGTGTGCGCTCCGTCAAAGATCAGCCGTCGCTGAAACATCTGCCCGGCGTTGCCCGATACAACCAGTTGAGAGGAGCTGGTTGGGGTTGTGTGAGACGTGTGCTCGGTTGCTGGCGCTGCGGCGGATGATCGAGCGTCCGGCAGCGCTGTTCGGGACGATCGGGACCGATGCGATGCTGGACGCCTGGTTCGGTCCTCGGTCGCCGATCTTTCCTGCCCGCAAGGCGCCGCGCCCCTCGCTACCTCCCGGGACTGCGCGCTGATCGTCAGACAGCCGGCGGGACGGCGACGACCTTGCCGTGGAGCCGGCCTGCTTCGGACTGCTCGTGGATCTTCGGTAGCTCGCTCAGCGGTACGCGCTGGGCGATCTCGACGTGCAGGTCGCCGCTGTCGATGAATGCGACGAGTTGCGAGAGCACGTCCGCGTCGGGGTGGACGAAGATCGTGACCGCGCGGACGTTGCGTGCTTCGTCGCCGGGCGTCGGTACGGTCGGTGTCGTGGAGACGACCACGCCGCCGTCGCGGACCAGTGCGACCAGAGCGGTGAACCGGTCGGGGGTGATCGGCGCAAGGTTGAGCAGTACGTCGACGGGCTCGGTGACCGCGTCCAGTACCGACGTCGTCGTGTGGTCGACGATCTCGTCAGCGCCCGCTGCCTCGACGATTTCGCTACTGCGCGGGCTCGCGGTGGCGACGACGTACGCACCTGCGCGCTTGGCCAGCTGTACGGCGTAACCGCCGACCGGGCCGCCCGCGCCGTTGATCAGCACCCGCTGACCGGCGGTGAGGCCGCCCGCTTCGAACAGTGCCTGTGAGGCGGTGAGCCCGACCGACGGCAACCCGGCGGCATCGGCGAGCGGGATGCTCGTCGGGGCCTTCACGAGTGCGTCCGCGGGAGCGACGACGTACTGCGCCGCCGAGCCGTCGGCGGTCATCGGGATGAATCCGACGACGGTGTCGCCCACCGCGAGGCCGTGCACCTCGTCGCCGAGCGCGTCGATGGTGCCGGAGACGTCGTACCCCGGGATGTGCGGCAGCGGCACCGGGATCGGCAGAAAACCGCCGCGGATGCCGCCGTCGGCCGGGTTGAACGCCGACCCGGCGACCTGGATCCGCACCTCGCCCGCGCCGGGCAGCGGCTGGTCGGCGTCCTCGTACCGCAGAACCTCGGGGCCGCCCGTCGCGTGGAACCGTACTGCCTTCATGATCTCTTCCCTTCGCCAATGTGCTTCGGATTCGAAGCAACTGCCCTTGAGGGTAAAAGTGCTTCGAACTCGAAGCAAGTACTTCGACTTAGAAGCACTGCTACGCTGCGGACATGACTCCGTCGCTGGATGCCACGCAGCTCGGTGCGTACTTCGCCCTGATCGAGGCGAGCAGCCTGCTGAAACATGCCGTCGAGCAGCAGTTGCAGGAGGCCGGCCGGCTGAGCTACGTGCAGTTCCAGCTGCTGGCGACCCTCGGCGACGCCCCGACCGGCAGTCGGCGGATGACCGATCTGGCCGACGGCGTCGTCTACAGCCGCAGCGGACTGACCTATCAGGCCCAGCTGCTGGAGAAGCGAGGCCTGGTGACCCGTACGCCGTCGCCCGACGACGAGCGCAGCGTCACCGTCACCATCACCGAGGAGGGACGTGGTGTCCTCGCGGGCGTCTTCCCGGGCCACATCGCGATCCTCGACGACCTGCTGTTCGCGCCGTTGTCCCGCCGCGACATCGAAACCCTCGCCGACATCCTCGGCCGCGCCCGGGACCACATGCGCCGGACGCCGCCGCGGTCAGCACAACCGCGGCGGCGCAAGAAGACTTCCTAGGAAAGCTCGGCGGGTTAGGAAAGCTCGGCGGGCGGGATCGCAAGATGTGCGAACGGACAGAGGAGGTCCGACCACACCTGGATCGTCCCCGCGGCGACGTTCACGCGTCGTCCTGGTGGTCGGCGCCGGTCGGGTTGGTGCTGAAGTGCTCCGGCGCGATCAGTACCGCCGTACGACGGTCCGCGATCATCTCGGCGTCGTATGCCTCGAGGTCGGGATGTACGCCGGCCGCGGCGTGGTAGATCTCCCGCAGGAGGAGCCGCAATCGCTCCGCGTCGATCCCGGGCAGCGGGTCGTCGGGGCCGGCCAGCTCGACCGGGCCGCTGACGCCGATCCATTCCCACCCGGCGCGGAAGACGAGCGTCGCCCGCGGGGTTCTCCGCAGATGGGCGAGTTTCGCCGTCCGGCCGCGGGCGACAAACGCGACCACCGGCGAGCCGGTCAGCGGGTGGTCGATGACGCCGGCGTTGATGACGGACGCGGCGGGTTCGCCGGAGCGGCGCTGGGTGACGGCGACCGCCAGGAAGTGATCCCGGCGGCCGAGTTCGTTGATGCGGGCCAGACCTGCAGACGTCTCCATACCGCAGACGTTAACGGACCACGGTCCGGTTATCAACAGGCCAGAGCTGCGGCTGGATCGTGGGGTCGGTGTAGTCGGGGTCGGGGTTGTGCCGGACGAGTTCGTCGTTCGGGTGCGCGGAACCGGGGCGCCAGCGGTTTCCGGCCGGCTGCAGGTGGATCGCGATCGACCGGCGCGGCGCCGTACTCAGGTTCGCCGAGCTGCCGTGCACCGTCCGGCAGTGGTGGAAGCTGACCTGCCCACGCTTCATCCGCGGTACGACCGGCGTCGGGTCGTAGCCCTGGGCAACGATCGAGGCCTCCAGACCGGCCGCGTCCTGGGAGAAGAAGTCCAGCCCGGTCACCGACCACCGATGGCTGCCAGGCATGAACGCGACCGCCCCGTTCACCTCGTCGACGTCGTGGAACCCGACCCACGCGGTGAGCATGTCGTCCGACGTACACGACTGCCAGTACTGCCGATCCGTGTGCCACCCGACCTTCGCCGCGGATCCGCCAGGTGGCTTGTAGAGCAGTTGGTCGTGCCACAACCGGATCCCGTCCGCGCCGGACAGCGCGGCCGCCGCCTCGGCGATCGCCGGATAGTGAACCAGTGCGGCGAGCTCATCGACCCGCAGCGAGGAGTAGTCGTTCTTCCGGAGTACGTCGCCGTGCTCGGGCCGCCAGCCCCGCGTCGCCGGTACGTCGGGAAGCACGTGGTCGTGGTTGCCCGCATAGAACCGTTCCATCCCGCGTTCGGCGGCATCGAGTACGTCGGGCGGCACGATCACCGGCGAGATCCAGTAGCCGTTGTCCCGGTAGAAGGCAATGTCGTCAGCGTCCATGCAGACCACGGTAGGAACGCGCGGGCGCCGGGGCGTTGCCGATGTTCAGCCGGATGGACACAATCTTCAGGTGTCTCTGTACCGCCCCGACGGGCTCCGCGCCGGCTTCCACGCCGAGGGTTTCGGGCCGGAGAGCGGCCTGTTGCACGGTGGCGAGCAGTGGGTGCCCGAACGGTTCCTGATCGAGCCGCACGAGCACCCGGTCTGGGAGATCTACCTGCAGCAGCACGGCACCACGCACTGGGTCGCGGGTGGGGAGAGCTACGCATTGCACCCAGGCCACCTGTTCGCCGTACCGCCCGGGGTCACGCATCACCTCGCCGGCCGGTCCGGTAATCACCACTTCTACTTCGCCGCTGTCGACCTCGACGTGGTCGCCCGGCGGCATCCCGGTCTCGCGATGCCGTCGGGCGTCGTCCACCGGGAGGCCGGCGAGCTGACGTACGCCTTCGCGCAGTTGGTCCGTGAGCTCACCACGCGGTACGAGTACGCCGACACCGGGCTGACGCTCGCCGTCGACCACCTGGTGCTCGCGTTCTCCCGGTCGCTCGCGCCGTCGGCCGTACCGCAGTTGCCGATGCATCCCGCCGTACGGACGGTGAAACGCCTGCTCGACCAGGAGTTCCACGAGCGCTGGACGTTGAAGGAGCTGGCCGACCGGGCCGGACTCGCATCGGCATACCTGGCCGAGTTGTTCGCCGCCGAGGTCGGTCAGCCCCCGCACCGCTACCTCAACGAGCGCCGCATCGACCGGGCCCGCCAGTTGCTGGAGTCCAGCGACGTGCCGGTCACCGCGCTGGCGCTGAGCCTCGGCTTCAGCTCGAGCCAGCACTTCGCCCGCGTCTTCCGGCAGTTCACCGGGACCACGCCGACCGCCATCAGATCGTCACGAGCGCGGTGACGCCGAGCGCGAGCCCGACCAGATAGGTGCCTGCGGCACCGAAGTCGCGGAGCGGTCCGTGCGCCGCGAGTGTTGCCGACCGCAACATGGCGATCGCGTGGGTGAAGCGGACCAGGACGCAGGCCACGGCAAGTACGTCGATCACCCAGCTGCTCGACAACGCCGAGCAGACCAGCAACAGCACGATCATCGTCGGGATGTACTCGGCCGCGTTGCCGTGCGCGCGGACCGCGATCAGCAGCCGATCGGACGGATCGGTCGGTAGTTGGTTGCCGGCTCCGCGGATCGCGCGGTTGCGGGTCACGTTGGCGCCGAGCAGGAAGAGCAGGATGCCCAGCAGGGCGATGCAGACAACGGTGACGGTGTCGAGTTTCATACCAGTGCTCCTTCGAACAGGTGGCTCACGATGGTGTGGCTGAGGTGGGTCCCGAGCAGCGCGTCGGTCTTGTGCATGCCGCCGGGGCAGGTGACGTTGACCTCGATCAGCCGGCCGTCGATGACGTCGACGCCCGCGATCGCCAGGCCGTGGTTGCGCAGTTCCGGTCCGAGCGCGGCGACGATCGCGCGGTCGTGGTCGTCGATCTCGGCCGCCGCGACCGGCGGACCGATCCGGAAATCTCCGGCCGCCGGGCGCCGGATCACCGCGCCGACGAGTTCGCCGTCCAGCAGGAACAACCGTTTGTTGCCCTGCGCAACCGCCGCTAGGTACTGCTGGGCGATCACCTGCCGCCGTCCGCCGTACGTCGCGGACTCGAGCAGCGCGATCGCGCCCGGATCGTCGCGCACCAGCCAGACACCGTGTCCGGCGAATCCGTCGACCGGTTTCACGACCGCCGTACCGACCTGGGCGACGAACGACCGCAGCGCGTGCGGGTCCGTGCCGACGTACGTCGGTGGGCAGAGCTCGGGAAAACGGAGGGCGATCAGTTTCTCGTGCAGCGCGCGGATCCCTTCCGGGTGGTTGATCACCCGGGTCCCGGCGTGGTCGAGCAGGTACGTCGTGTGCAGGTAGCGCGCGTCGACCGGCGGATCGATCCGCAGGTGCACCAGGCCGAAGGACGCCACGTCCACGACCGCCGTACCGAGGTCGTCGAACCAGGTCGCGTCGACGATCCACCGATGGTCGGTACCGGCGGCCCGTGGGCGCAACCGGATCCGCCGCGCGCGGGCGCGCACCCGGCCGTCGGCGAAGGCCAGCTCTTCGGGCTCGCACGTCCAGACGTCGAGGCCGAGGTCCTGCGTCGCGACCATCAGACCGATGCTCGCGTCGATGTCAGCCTGCAACCCGGGCAACGGATCGGTGATGAACAGTGCGCCGGTCATCTCGCCACATCCCTTCTGTGCAACGGGTTTGCCGGAGTACGTGCCGCCGGTGCACGTCGTCGTACATGAGTCGCCGAAGGACTGCGACCGCTTCCGCGACGACTGCGGGTTCGAGTGCGTCGAGGAAGCGGACCTCGAGGTACGTCCCGCGTGGGCGGACCGGTGGGAAGAGCGTGCTCAGGTGCCCGGCCGGACCGTCGACGAAGACGGTGGCGCCCGCCGCGAAGGCCGTGTACGCCGTGACTGGGTCGTCACCGTGCAGCAACCTGTCGTCGAACGCGGTCCGCGCCGGGTCGACCGCCTGCCAGGTGGCGAGCCGCGAGCTGTGGTTGAAGCGGGCGGCCAGCGACGGCCCGGCGAGATTGAGTACCCGCCACTGCTCGAGTCCCGCGCGACCGGGCCACCAGTCGAGGCAGATCTGCGTCGACGCGGTCCGGCGCATCATCACCCGGCCGGACGGCCCGATCCGGTCGAAGTGCCGCTGCATCGCGACGTACCGAGGTGAGGTCAGCTGCAACGGCACGTCCTCGCGCGGATCGACCGGGATCGGCCGCAGTGTGATCCCGCCGAGCCGGCGGCGCAGGTCCGCGGTGGCCCGGCGCAGGTCACCGACCGGGTCGTGCGACGGCGGCAGGCTCAGTTCGAGTTGCCCGCCGGGCTCGAAGCTGACGTACGCCGACCCGTTCACAACCTGCCGGAGGACCTCGATCGGTACGACGGATCCGTCGGGCCCGGCGACGACGTACTCCTGCTCGATCGCGACCCGCGTCGACCGCTCACGCCCCCGCGTGAACAGCCCCGCGACCAGCGGTCGAAGCGTCCTGGGATCCATCCGGCCCTCCCTGATACTGTAAGGATTCCTGTCGAAAGAATGGAAGGTATCCTTACGGTATGTCAAGACCTCAGAGGCGCATTCCCAAGCACAAGCCGCTGATCGCACTGCTCGACCGGGCCAACCGGATGTTCCAGGCGGAGATGGTGCGCAAGGCGCACGCCGACGGGCACACCGAGGTGAAGATGGCGCACAACTCGGTCTTCGGCACCCTGCACGGCGAAGGTGCGCGGGCCGCCGACATGGCGGCCCGGGCCGGGATCACCCGGCAGTCGATGGGTGAGGTAATCAGGGAAATGGTCGCCCTGGACCTGCTCGAGATGAAGGCCGACCCGAACGACCGCCGCGCGAAGATCGTCACCTACACCGAGCACGGCCTGGAGGTCGCCTGGGACGGTTTCGAGTACCTGGCCGACCTCGAGGAGCTCTTCGAGCAGGAGTTCGGCGAACAGGAGTACGCGATCGTGCGGGATGTCCTCGAGCGGCTGATCGTGCTGCTGGACAAGCTCTCGAGCGATCAGGACTCGCCCTCGGCCGGCGGCAGCGTCGGGTAGTCGCCGATCGGGTAGAGCCCGACGGTGAAACCGTACGTCGTGCCACCCGCCCGCGGGAGCTGGTCGAACGCGTGGATCAGCGCGTCCACCTGCTGCCAGAACTCCGCCGCCCGGTCCTCCGGGATCCGCGCGTGCCGGATGAACGACCGCAGCTGACCTGCGTCGTACGCCGGCTTCGACTCCTGCGCGGCGACCTCGAAGTCGTTGAAATCGTGCGGCAACTGTCCGTCCGGGCCCTGGCGGCCGAGGCCGACGTAGAACATCCGCGCCGCACGCCCGTAGAACCGCTCCTCGATCGCGCGCACCCGCCGGGTCCGGACCACTCGCAGGATGCCGGCGTCGGCCAGCACCTTCACGTGGTGCGCGACCGTGCTCTTCGGCCGCCCGACCGCGGTGGCCAGCTCGGTCACGGTCGCCGCCCGTTCGTGCAGCAGCCCGAGAATCGTCGTCCGCAACGGATCACTGATCGCTCGCACCTGCTCGGCCGTGGTCAGCTCGACCGTCTCCGCGAGCTCGTAGTCGGGGACCTTGTTCGCCATGGTGCGAATAGACTAACATCGCCGATTGTTCGAGATATTTGGATCATTGGAGCTGATGATGGCCGAGGTCGTGCTGTACCACCACGCGCAGGGGCTGACCGACGGGGTGAAGGCGTTCGCCGACCAGCTTCGGCAGGCGGGCCACACCGTGCACACGCCGGATCTGTACGAGGGCAACACCTACGCGACCCTCGAGGAGGGGATGGAGTACGCGCAGGCGACCGGCTTCGGGACGATCGCGGAGCGCGGCGTCGCGGCGGCGCAGGACCTGCCGGCCGATGTCGTGTACGCCGGGTTCTCGCTCGGCGTCGTACCTGCCCAGCAGCTCACGCAGACCCGTCCGGGAGCGGTCGGCGGGTTGTTCTTCTACTCGTGTCTGCCGGCGGAGGAGTTCGGCGGATGGCCCGAAGGTGTGCCGGCGCAGGTGCATGCGATGGGGGAGGACCCGTTCTTCGCCGAGGAGGGCGGCGACATGGACGCCGCTCGCGCCCTGGTCGCCGCCAACAGTTCGGTCGAATTGTTCCTCTACCCCGGCAAGGAGCACCTGTTTGCCGATTCCTCCCTGCCGGGCTACGACGAAGCCGCTGCCAAGCTCCTCCTCCAGCGCACGCTGGACTTCCTCGCCTAGCCGCCGCTGACGGGTTGTCTCGCCCCTGACGCGTTACAACCCGCCATCCGGCAAACGACCCGCTAGCCGGCGACGGCCTCCGCCTCGATCGCCGGAGTCTCGGCCACTGCGTGGCGGCCCGGGATGAAGGACGCGACCGCCAGGGCGGTGAGGGCCGCGCCGGCGCCGATCAACAGGACGACCCGGAAGCCGGTCTGCGAAGGCAGGGTGTAGCCGCCGAGGCTGATCGTCAGGTTCGCCAGGATCACACCGGCCACCGCACTCGACACGGACGTACCGATCGAGCGCATCAACGTGTTGAAGCTGTTCGCCGCCGCGGTTTCCGAGACCGGTACGGCGGACATGATCAGCGCCGGCATCGCGCCGTACGCCAGACCGATACCGGCGCCGATCAGCAGCGACACCAGGACGAGCTCCCAGACCGAACCCATCAGCACACTGCCCACGCCGTACCCGAGGGCGACCACGAGTGCGCCGAGCATCAGCGTCACCTTCGGGCCGCGGGTCTTCGAGATCTTCGCCGAGAACGGCGCCGCGACCAGCATGATCAGACCCGACGGGCCCATCACCAGACCGGACGCGAGCATCGACTGACCGAGGCCGAATCCCGTTGCCTTGGGCATCTGCAGCAGCTGCGGCAGGACCAGCGACATCGCGAACATCGCGAATCCGAACACCATCGACGCCAGGTTGGTCAGCAGCACCTGCGGGCGCGCGGTGGTGCGCAGGTCGACGAGCGGCTCGGTGGTACGGCGCTCCCACCAGCCCCAGGCGAGCAGCGCGACGACGGCGAGGACGAACAGGCCGACCGTACGGCCGCCGGTCCAGCCCCAGCTCGATCCCTGGGAGATTGCCAGCAGCAACGAAATCAGCCCGATCGACAGCCCGAGGCCGCCGAGCAGGTCGAACCGGCCGCCGGAACGTACCGACGACTCCGGCACGAACCGCAGCACCAGCCCGAAGACGATCACGCCGAGGCCGGCCGCCACCCAGAACAGCGTGTGCCAGTTGAAGTTCTCGGCCAGCAGCGCGGCCGCGGGCAGGCCGAGCGCGCCGCCGACACCGAGTGAGGCGCTCATCTGCGCGACCGCCGTACCCACCTTCTCGGACGGCAGCTCGTCGCGCATGATGCTGATGCCGAGCGGGATCACGCCGGATGCCAGGCCCTGCAGCGCGCGGCCGATGACCATCGGCGTCAGCGAGCTGCTCAGCGCGGCGACCACCGAGCCGAGGACGAGCATGCCGACGCTGATCAGCAGCATCCGGCGCTTGCCGTACATGTCGCCGAGGCGGCCCATGATCGGCGTCGCGACCGCGGCCGCGAGCAGGGTGGCGGTGATCGCCCAGGCGGTCCCGGAGGCCGACGCATGCAAGAGCCGCGGCAGCTCGGGAACGAGCGGGATCACCAGGGTCTGCATCAACGCGACCGTGATCCCGGCCGAGGCGAGCACCGGCACGACGGCCTGGGTGCGCACGGATGGAGTGGACACGACAGCCTCCTGTGGCTGAACTAGATAGTTGGTTTCTGCAACCAAAAGACTAAGTCAGGCAGTTGACTTAAACAAGTTCCCGAGAGAAGCTGTGGTGATGGCGAAGGAGGTCCGGGCCTCGCGCGTGAACGCGACCCGCGAGCTGATCATGGCGACGGCGGAGCGGATGTTCGCCGAGCGGGGCGTGCACGAGGTGTCGAACCGGCAGATCAGCGAGGCGGCCGGGCAGGGCAACAACACCGCGGTCGGGTACCACTTCGGCACGAAGACCGATCTGGTGCGGGCGATCGTCCGCAAACATGCGCAACCGGTCGAGGCGCGGCGACGGGAGCTGCTGGCGGAGCTCGGCCCGGATCCCGACGTACGGGACTGGGTGACGGTGCTGGTGCGGTCGGCGACGGATCACATGGGAAGCCTGGGTACGCCGAGTTGGCTGGCGCGGTTCAGTGCGCAGCTGATGAACGATCCGGCGCTGCGGGAGATCCAGCTGGAGGAGTCGCTGAGTTCCCCCTCACTGACCCGGGTCGTCGAGGGGCTGGCAGCGGGGCTCGCGGACCTGCCGTCGGAGGTGCGGCTGGAGCGCGGCGACATGGCGCGTCACCTGATCATCCAGATGACGGCCGAGTTCGAACTCGCGCTCGCCGAGGGCCGTCCGACAGCCCGCGCCACCTGGGAGGAAATGGCCAACGGCCTCATCGACGGAATCGTCGGCATGCTGACCGCCCCAGTCACCACCTGACCCTGATGGTCGGCGCCTGCTCGTCGAAGGCTGAGCACGCGACTACAGTGCGCTGGATGATCTCTGAGTTTCGGGTTTCGGTGCCGGAGGGGGAGGTTGCTGAGCTGCGGGAGCGGTTGCGGCGGGTTCGTTGGGCTCGGCAACTACCTGGTGGGTGGGAGCGGGGTGTGCCGGTCGATTACCTGCGGCGGGTGGTCGAGCGGTGGGTGACCTACGACTGGCGGGCGTGGGAGGCGCGGTTGAACGCGTTTCCGCAGTACACGACGGACATCGATGGGCAGACCGTGCATTTCCTGCACGTCCGTTCGCCGGAGCCGGACGCGTTGCCGTTGATCCTCACGCACGGCTGGCCCGGATCGGTCGCGGAATTCCTCGACGTACTGGGGCCGCTGACGGATCCGGTCGCGTACGGCGGAGACGCGCGTGAAGCGTTCCACGTGGTCGCACCGTCCGTCCCGGGACACGGTTTCTCGATTCCGTTGACGGACGGGTGGAACCACGGACGGATCGCCGGCGCCTGGGTGGAGCTGATGCATCGCCTGGGCTACGAGCGGTACGGCGCCCAAGGTGGGGACACAGGCTCGGTCGTCTCGCCACTCGTCGGGCAGCTCGACCCGGACAACGTCGTCGGAGTCCACATCAACGGGGGATTGGCGTACCCGGAGGTGCGGGCCGGTGACGTAACGACCGATGCGGAACGCCAACGGCTGGCCGCGGCGGAGCGGTTGCGCGCGGTCGGGACGGGGTACGCCGACCTGCAAGGAACCCGTCCACAAACGGTTTCGTTCGGGCTGAGCGACTCACCCGTCGGCCAGCTGGCCTGGATCCTGGAGAAGTTCTGGGAGTGGACCGACCCGGCGCGTGAACTCCCCGAGGACGCGGTCGACCTCGACCACGTGCTGACCGACGTGTCGATCTACTGGTTCACCAACACCAGCGCGACTTCCGCGAACCTGTACTTCGAGAACAGGCGCGCGGCCGACGACCTGCGGCCCGGCGTACCGACCGGAATCGCCGTGTTCCCGACCGATCCGGCGATCCGCCGCGTACTAGAACGCCGGCACCGGATCGTCCACTGGTCGGAGTTCGCCCGCGGCGGGCACTTCGCCGCCCTCGAGGCGCCCGACCTGCTGGTCGACGACATCCGCACGTTCTTCCGGCTCGTCCGGTAGCCGGGCGGGAGCGACAAAGCTGAGCAAGGTCCCGTCACGTTCGACGGTGGCGTCCGGCCAGCGACGCCGAACCATCCGGATCGAGCGTTCGTTGGCCGCACTGACCACGAACAGGAAGTACCGTGCGCCGGCCGCGATCGCGTCGGCGGCGGCCACCGAGAGCATCCGTACGCCGAGCCCGCGGCGCTGCTCGTCCTCCGCGATCACGGCGGCCAGTTCGGCGGTTTCCGCGCCCGGCGCCCAGGCCCACATGGCATGTCCGACGATGGTCTCGGCGCGGGTCGCGACGAACGCCGCGCCGGTCGGGCACAGCATCCGGAGCAGGAGCGCGGCCCGCGGCGGCGTACCGATCGCGGTCTGGAACCGGAAGTAGCGGCTGAGATCGGTCAGCCCGGTGAGCATCCTGGCCAGTTCGTCCGCGTCGGGTTCACCGGCGCGGCGGACGAGTGGCGGTCCCGTCTGAGTCTGGTTCACGGATTCAGCCTTGCTCGGCTTGGCTGAGTCTGTCAAGCGGACTTATCATCGATCACATGAGCATGGCAGTGAGCGAACAGGTCCCGGAAGCGATGCAGTGGTCCACCGAGAACTGCACGATTTCCCGGACGATGGAGATCCTCGGCGACAAGTGGACTTTCCACGTACTGCGTGAGCTCTTCGTCGGGGTGCGCCGGTTCGAGGACATCCGGGCCCGCGCGGGCATCCCGCGCCAGGTGCTGACCGAGCGGCTCGCGGCGCTGATCGAGCGCGGCCTGATCCGCCGGCACCCGTACCGGCTGCCGGGGCAGCGCGAGCGCTCGGAGTACCGGTTGACGCAGGCCGGCATGGACCTGTACCCGGTGCTGGTCGCGATGGTGCAGTGGGCCGACGAGTACCTCCCGCTCGACGCCGGCCCGCCGATCGAGCCCCGGCACCGCGGCGACTGCGGCGAACGCGTCAGCGTGGTGATGAAATGCGAAGCCGGCCACGAACCGGCGCCTCGCGAGGTCGCGTTCCGCCCGGGGCCGGGCGCGCAACGGCGTTAGTTCGTTGTCTCGTCGAGGCGTTCGATCGCGCGCCGGATCAGTGTCTCGGTGTCGCGCGGCTGGGCCGCGGTGATCGACACCGCGTCCATCGTGACGACGTACGTGTCGAGCTCCTCGCGCTTGTCGAGGTACACCGCGCTGGTCAAGTGTTCGATGTAGACGATGTCGGGCAGGTCCGGGTCGTTGAACCGGAGCAGCGTGAACGCGCCACCGGTCGCGGTGTACCCGCCCTTGTCGAACGGAATGATCTGCAGCGTGACGTTGTGCCGCCGGGACGCCTCGATCAGGTACTCGAGCTGGTTGCGCAGGATCTGCGGGCTGCCGATCGGACGCCGCAGCACCGACTCGTCCAGCACTGCCCACAGCCGTGCGGGTCGCTGCCGCGTCAGCACTTCGTGGCGGCTCATTCGCAACGACACCAGGCGATCGACCTCGGCCTTCGGCAGCGGGACGTCCTGCCGGCCGAGCTGGATCACGGCCTTCGCGTACTCCGGGGTCTGCAGCAGGCCGGGGACGAACTGCAACTCGAACGTACGAATGAGATCGGCCGCCATCTCCAGGCCGAGATAGTCGTGGAACCAGGCCGGCGTCAGGTCGTCGTAGCGCTGCCACCAACCGGGGTCGTTCGCCTGCCGGGCCAGGGTGAGCAGGCGTTCGCGCTCGTTCTCGTCCTCGAGCTTGTAGAACGTCAGCAGGTCGTCGACGTCGCGGACCTTGAATCCGACCCGGCCGAGCTCGAGCCGGCTGATCTTGGACTCGGATCCGCGGATCTCCCAGGCGGCCTCGGTCCGGCTGATGTTGGCGGCCTCGCGCAACCGGCGCAGGTGGGTGCCGAGGATGATGCGCTGAGCGGTCGGGCCGCTGTACGCCCCCGGCTCGGTCACCTCTGGCCTCCCAGCAGCAGTGATTCGGTGCAGCAGTTGATCATTTCACAACGGATCGTGACTATGTCTACTCGTAGCCGCCGACACGGTGTGTTCAGCGCGCCGTACTCTCGGTAGAGTCTCCCGCACAGACTTCCCCGATCACTCTCTGCGAGGTTCACCGATGGTCGATGCCACCAAAGCGCCAAGCTCAGTTCCGGTCGGTGTCGACACCAGCCGGGCCAGCATCGCGCGGGTGTACGACGCCTTCCTGGGCGGCAAGGACAACTTCGAGGTCGACCGCGAGGTATTGCGTGGGGTCCAGGCGGCCGCGCCGCAGGCCCAGGACCTGGCCTGGTCGAACCGGAACTTCCTGATCCGCGCGTGCCGGTTCCTGGCCGGCCAGGCGGGGATCACGCAGTACCTGGACTGTGGATCCGGTCTGCCCACCGCTGAGAACACCCACCAGGTGGTGCAGCGGATCCAGCCCGAGGCCAAGGTGCTCTACATCGACAACGACCCGGTGGTGCTGGCGCACGGCCGCGCACTGCTCGAGGAGAACGAGAACACGCTGTTCGTCAGCGCGGACATCTTCGACCCCGACGAGGTGCTCGGCAACCCCGAGGTCCGCAAGTTCCTCGACTTCGACCAGCCGATCGCCGTGATCCAGGCCGGCACGCTGCACCACTACATCGGCGACGAGGGTGCGCAGATCATGCAGAAGTACATCGACGCGGTGGTGCCCGGTTCGTACACGGTGATTTCGCACTTCTACGACCCGGAGACTCCCGAGCACTCCGCGGTCGCCCAGAAGATGGAGGACAAGTTCATCCACAGCCCGATGGGTAGCGGCCGGTTCCGCACCCGCGCCGAGCTGATGACGTTCTTCCCGGGCCAGGAGCTGGTCGAGCCGGGCCTGGTGCTCTGCGACGAGTGGTGGCCGGACGGCCCGCGGATCAAGCCGCTGAACCAGGTCGAGGAGTGCATCGTCGGCGCGGTCGGCCGCAAACTCTGAGTTCGCAACTGCGGGGCGCCCTGGTCCAGGGCGCCCCGTTTTGCGTTCCTCAGAACGTCCAGCGTTGCGCCGCCGAGTTGTTGCAGGCGGCAACGGTCACTGGGTTGCCGAGGGCAACAGGTGCGGTGAGGCAGCGACCCCCGCTGCGGATCGTGCCGTCGCCGGGCATCGTCCACTGCTGATTGGTTGCCGGATCCGGTCTGCAGGCTGCCGAGTTTGAACGACGTTCCGGCGGTGACGTCGCGAACGGTCACCCCGTACCAGCCGCCGCCTTCGCTCGCGACAGCGAATGCGTAGGTGTGGCCGGGCGTCGGTGCCTTGTCGAGGCGGCAGCTGCCACCGGTGCCGTCCTCCTGGAACTTGATGCAGTACGTGCCGGCGTCGCCGGCCTTCCAGTCGGTCGAGTTCCAGAGTGAGTACAGGAACATGCCGCCGCCGTCGCGGTAGCTGCATGCCGGTGTACCCGCCGACGTCACCGCCGGTGAAGCCGAACTGGTTGGCCCAGTAGACGTTCGCACGACCGGGCGAGTTGCTGATCGTCATCCGGTACTCGACCGTGCGGTTTGTGATGGAGCTGGACGGGCACTTTGGGTGAGATGAGTAGTGCAGTGCAGCGGATCGGAACGGGGCGGCGCGGGCCGTTTGTGGTGACGGCTGTTGCGTTGTTGGTGTTGTTGTTCGATGGGAATCTGCCGACGCCGCTGTATGGCGTCTATCGGGAGCGGTTCGGGTTTTCCGGGACCGAGCTGACGCTGATCTTTGCTGTCTACATGGCCGTTCTGGTGCCTTCGTTGATGGTGTTCGGTCAGTTGTCGGACCAGGTCGGGCGGTCGCGGGTGCTGATCGGCGGACTGAGTCTCGGCGCGGTCGGACTCGTCCTGCTCGCGGCGGCGCAGGGCACCGCCTGGCTCTTCGCCGGCCGGATCGCGGCGGGGATCGCGCTGGGTGCGACCGCGGGAACGGCGGCCGCGGCGCTGGTTGAGTTCGAGCCGGATGACGACCGCGGCAAGGCGGCGCTCGCCACGGTGCTGGCACAGAGCGGCGGCAGCGCGGCCGGGCCGTTGGTGGCCGGTGCGCTGGCCGAATGGGCGCCGTACCCACGGCAACTTCCGTACGCCGTCGGGCTGGTGCTCACTGTCCTCACGGCGATCGCCGTCTCCCGGCTGCCGCGCGAACCGGTCAGCGGCCGCTGGCGTCCGCAGCGTCCGTCCGTACCGCCGGAGATCCGGGCCGACTTCGCCCGCGCGAGCCTGAGTGGTGCGACCGTCTGGGCGGTCGGTGGACTCTTCCTGTCCGTCGTACCGTCGTACACCGCGCAGCTGCTGCACAATCACAACCTGGCCTTGCTCGGAGCTGTCCCGGCGATGATGCTTATCGCCGCATGCGCGGTCCAGGCGGTCTCGGTCCGGATGCAGCTACCGCCGCGAAAGGCGCAGGCCGCGGGACTCGGATCGCTGGTCGTCGGCCTTGCCGCGCTGGTCGGCGCCTTCCCGGCGAAGTCGCTGCTCCTGGTCGTCGCCGCGGCCCTGTTCGCCGGTGCCGGACTCGGTCTGACGTACTTCGGCTCGCAGGCGGAGGTCAATCAGCTCGCACCAGAGGCCCGCCGTGGCGAGGTGACCGCCGCGTTCCTGACCTGTGTGTACCTGGGCGTGGCCGCGACCGCCATCTCAACAGGTCTGCTGAGCGACGCGTACTCGCTGCCGACCGCGATCGCCGTGGTCTGCGGTGTGGCCGGGGCGACGGCGCTGGTTGCTGTCGGGTGGCAGCTCAAACGCGATTAGACATGCTCCGAGACGAGCGTCGCGGAGGTGTTCTCCTCGAGGGCCTGGAAGAGGTGCGGCAGGTCGCCGGGGTACGCGACATAGTCGCCGGGGTTGAGTTCGACCGGATCGTCCTGCGGGCCGACCAGAGCGCGGCCGGAGGCGAGGATGACGTGTTCGACGACCCCCGGCATATGCGGATCAGACTTCCGGCCGGGGCCGGGAGAGGCGACGATCCGGTACAGGTCGCGGCGGGCGTTCGGCGGGCTGGACGCGACCAGCGTGGCGCTGTAGTCGGCCTGGTCGGAGTAGATCGCCGGGCCTTCGCCGGCGCGGATGATCTGCACCTTCGGGCGCGGTGGGTCGAGCAGCGCGGCGAACGGAGTATCGAGTGCGACGGCGAGCGCCCACAGAGTTTCCACGCTCGGGTTCCCGGTGCCGGACTCCAGCTGAGACAGCGTGGACTTGGCCACGCCGGCCCGCTTCGCTACCTCGGTGAGCGAAAGTCCGGCGCGAGCGCGGTGCCTGCGCAGGGAGGCGGCGATGACGTCCAGCGGTGCTCGGGTGCTGTCCATAGCTCGTGTTCGCTCCATCGGTCCGATTGTTCGGCTTGACGAACGGGCGGGATGGTGTTCATCATAGTGCCCATGCGTTCGATTTGGCGAACACTGGACCGTGGGTTGGCCCGCGACATCGCGCTGGTGTGTCTGGCCGACGGTGTCGTGGGCCTGTCGTACGGCGCGATCAGCGTCGGCGGCGGACTGCCGTTGTGGGTGCCGATCCTGCTGTCGATCGTGGTGTTCGCGGGCGCGTCACAGTTCCTGTTCGTCGGGATCGTGGCAGCCGGCGGCAGCCCGATCGCCGCGATGGTCGCGGGGCTGCTGGTGAACACCCGGCACATCCCGTTCGGGCTGGCGGTGAGCGACGTCATCGGTCGCGGGTGGAAGCGCTGGCCCGGCAGTCACGTGATGACCGACGAGAACGTCGCGTTCGCGATGGGGCAGGACGAACTCGAGCGGCAGCGGGCGGCGTACTGGGCCGGCGGCATCGGCATCTTCGTCTGCTGGAACATCGGCGTCGTGATCGGCGGGCTGGCCGGTTCGGTGATCACCGACACCGATGTCTTCGGGTTGGATGCCGCGTTCCCGGCCGTGTTGATGGCCCTCGTCCTGCCCTCGTTGCGTGATCGCCGGACGCGGACGGCGGCGCTCGTCGGCGTCGTGATCGCGTTGGTGGCAACGCCGTTCCTGCCCGCGGGCCTGCCGGTGCTGCTGGCGCTGCTCGGTCTGCTGTGCTACCGGTCCGACAAGCCGGCTGTCGAGGAGGCAACCCGATGACCAACACACCTCTACTCCTCGTCGGTATCGGAGTGCTTGCCGTCGGCACCTTTTCGCTACGGTTCGCCGGCCCGGCGTTGCGGAGCCGCTTCGAGGTCCCGGAACGGATCCAGCAACTCCTGGCGGTCGCCGCGATCGTCCTTCTCACCGCCCTTGTCGCCACGTCCGCACTGACCGACGGCCACGGACCTGCCGGCATCGCGCGCCCCGCCGGGGTACTCGTCGGCGGAGTCCTCGCGTGGCGGAAAGCACCGTTCGTTCTGGTGGTGGTGGCTGCCGCCGCTACGGCGGCCGGACTTCGTCTGCTCGGGGTGCCGTAACCGCGCTACCGTGCAGGTATGACGATGCAGCCCGCTGCGCCCCGGAAGTCGATTCTGCCGATGATCGGCATCGCCTGTCTCGTCGTCGGCGTACTCCTGGCCGGCTTCTTCGCGTGGCGGATCGTCGTCACGGCGCCGCGCTCGCCGCAGCCGATCGAGAACGGGCGGGTGCACCTGAACCACGAGGGGCTGACGATCTACTCGTCGATCCCGGTGCTCGGCCCGCCGTGTTCGGCGCAGGACGCGAACGGGAACGACGTACCGCTGAAGAAGGACAACGGGTCGGAGACCGTCACGATCAACGGCAGGAGCTGGTACGTCGTCGCGCGGTCGGCGAAGCCCGTACCGGCGGGGGATTACAGCATCTCCTGCACCGACGGCGAGACCAGCGCGACGTACGCCGCCGGGCCGAAGTTCTCGGTGATCGCGTTCGTGGTGTCGATCCTCGGTACGGTCTTCTCGCTGCTGATCTTCATCGGGCTCGGCGTCGTGTTCCTCGTCATCGGCCTGATCCGCCGCAACCGCCGTCCACCCACCACCTATCCCGGGCAACCAGGTGCCCTAGGCAACTATCCGCCACAGCCACCGAACTACGGCTATCCGCCGTACAACCCGGGCCCGAACCCCGGCCGCCCACAGGACCGGTGACCGTGGACCTCGACTGGCCCGGCTGCCGGAACGTCCGTGATGTCGGCGGCCTGCGCACCTCCGACGGCCGGGTGATCCGATCGGGTGTGCTGATCCGCGCGGACAGCCTGCAGTACCTGACCGAAGACGGGGTCGAGGCCGTACGACGAGCAGGGGTGGGCCGCATCCTCGATCTGCGCGGCGACGGCGAGGTGGCGGCGTTCCCCACACCGTTCACCGGAACACCTCTCGCCGTCCGGCAGTCCTTACAAGACCCGGCCGATCCGGACCACGGCCGGGCGACGATCGTCGAAGCGTGCACCTGGATGCTCGACCGGCGCCCCGAGTTGTTCGCCGCCGCGGTCAAGGCGATCGCCGACGAGCAGGACGGCGCGGTAGTGGTGCACTGCCACGGCGGCAAGGACCGCACCGGCATGGTCGTCGCGCTCGCGCTCAGCGTCGCCGGCGTACCGGAGGAGGAGATCGTCGCGGACTACTACCTCACCCAGTCCCGGTTGGCGCCCTGGCTGGAGGAGCAGCTCGCGGCCGAGCCCGACACCTCGAAACACCCGGAAATGCTCGAGTTCCGCGACACCCGGGCCGAGTCGATCGTCGCGATCCTGCGCCATCTGGACACCGAGTACGGCGGCCCGGAAGCATACCTGCGGCTCGGTGGTATCACTGATAACGACCTCAGCAAGCTGAAAGCCCGCTTAGTGGGCTGACCTCCGTCACCAACGCGTCACACACCGCAGTACATTGGCGCAATGCCTGTCGCAGCAACGCCGACCGGGGTGTCCGACCCGGCGGCTTTGGCCGAACGCTACGGACTCACCAAGAGCTCGCTCCGCCCTCCCTTCGGTTCGTACCTTCGCGAGCTGTGGAGCCGTCGAAAGTTCGTCGTCAGTTACGCCACCGCACGCACCTATGCCATGTACGCCGGGGCCCGCCTCGGCTCGATCTGGCAGATCCTCACGCCGCTGCTGAACGCCGGGGTGTACTACCTCGCGTTCGGTGTGCTGCTCGGGACGAAGAACGGGATCGACAACTACGTCGCGTTCCTGCTCAGCGGGGTGTTCGTGTTCACGTTCACCCAGCGCTGCATGACCGAAGGGTCGCGCTCGCTGGCCTTGAACCTGTCGCTGATCCGCACGCTGCACTTCCCGCGCGCGACGCTGCCGCTCGCCTACGTGCTCAACGAGCTGAACCAGATGCTGATCTCGATGGGCCTGTTGTTCCTGGTCGTAGGCTTCACCGACGGTCCCACCTGGCGATGGCTGATGATCGTCCCCGCGATGTTGCTGCAGGTGATGTTCAACGTCGGCATCACCCTGGTCTTCGCGCGGATCGGTACGTTCGTCACCGACATCAGCCAGCTGCTGCCGTTCATCACGCGCACCTGGCTGTACGCGTCCGGGATCTTCTTCTCGCTGCCGTACAAGCTCTCCCAGCTGCACGCGCCGGGCTGGGTCGTCCAGGTACTGGCGTTCAACCCGATCTCGGCGTACATCGACGTCGTCCGGCGGGCGTTGCTGCACGAGCATCTGAAGAACGAGCTGCCGCACGCGTGGTCGATCGCGACCGTCTGGGCGTTCGTGATGCTGGCCGGCGGGCTCTGGTACTTCTGGCGGGCGGAGGATCGTTATGGCCGTGGTTGATGCAGAGGCTGAACCGACGGTCATCGCCGACCAGCTGGACATCATCTACAAGGTGATCGCGGGCCAGGGCGGCAAGGGTACGGCGGCGACCGCGCTGCGCCGGATCATCAAGCGCCAGGACCGGCCGACGATCCGCGAGGTGCACGCGGTCAAGAACGTCAGCTTCACCGCCTACAAGGGCGACGCGATCGGCGTCATCGGCCGCAACGGCTCCGGCAAGTCGACGATGCTGCGCGCGATCGCCGGCCTGCTACCGCCCGCGTCCGGCGTCGTCTACACCGGCGGCCGGCCGTCGCTGCTCGGCGTCAACGCGGCGATGATGAACGACCTGACCGGCGAGCGGAACGTCGTCCTGGGCTGCCTCGCGATGGGCATGTCCCCGGCCGAGACGCAGGCCCGGTACGCCGAGATTGTCGAGTTCTCGGGTATCGGTGACTTCATCGACCTGCCGATGTCGACGTACTCGACCGGTATGCAGGCACGGCTGAAGTTCGCGATCGCGTCCGCGAAGACGCACGACATCCTGCTCGTCGACGAGGCGCTGGCGACCGGGGACGCCGAGTTCCGGGTCCGCTCGGAGCGCAAGATCAAGGAGCTCCGCGACCAGGCCGGCACGGTCTTCCTGGTCAGCCACAGCCTGGAAGTGGTGCAGGAGACCTGCAACCGAGCGCTCTGGCTGGATGCCGGCGTACTGAAACTCGACGGCCCCGTCGAGGAGGTCGTCGAGGCCTACATCAAGTCCACCAGAGCTGGTTAGACCGCCTTCGGGCGTTCGCGGAGGCCGATCAGGAAGCCGAGGCCCCAGGAGATGTGCATGGTGGCGCAGACCAGCGGCATCCAGAACAGCGCCTTCCAGGGCAGGTAGCGGCCCTCCATCGCGGAGCCGAAGATCAGCAGCAGCGCGTACCCGAGCGGGGCCAGGAAGCCGAGGTCGAGCCAGCTGATGCCGGTGGCCAGGCCGATGATGCCGAGGATCGTCCCGACCGCCAGGCCGATCACCGCGACCGGCGGGGCCAGGTACCGCTTGCTGGCGGTCTCCGGGTGCCGGCGGATCACCTCGCGGCGCCACTGGCCGGTGTGGAAGAACTGCTTGGCCACCGCGGACAGCGAGGACCGCGGCCGGTACGTCACCGACAGGTCAGGGCTGAACCAGATCAGGCCACCGGTCTTGCGGATCCGGTAGTTCAGCTCCCAGTCCTGGGCGCGGTGCATGGTCTCGTCGAAGCCGCCGACCCGCTCCAGCGCGGCCCGCCGGAACACGCCGAGGTACACGGTGTCGGCCGGGCCGGCCTTGCCGCCCTGGTGGAACGTCGACGCGCCCAGCCCGAGCCGGGAGCGGTACGCGCAGGCGACCGCCATCTCGGTCGGGGTCCGGCCCTCGGCGGCCATCACGCCGCCGACGTTGTCCGCGCCGCTCTCGTCCAGCACCTCGACAGCGCGGGTGATGTAGCCGTCGGTGAGCGCGCCGTGCCCGTCGACCCGGACCAGGATGTCGTGCTTGGCGTGCGCGATGCCGACGTTCAGCGCGGCCGGGGTCTTGCCGGTCGGGTTCGGCACGATCGTGATCCGGTGGTCCTTCTCGGCCAGCTTGCCTGCGATCTCCTCGGTCCGGTCCTTGCTCGGGCCGATCGCCAACACGACTTCCAGCTCTCCTGGATAGTCCTGGTCGAGGACGCGGCCGACCGCCTCCTCGAGGTGGCGTTCCTCGTTCAGCACAGGCATCACGACGGACACGGGTGGCCAGTGGGACAGCGGCATATCAGGTCAGGCCTTACAGATCGAGGCGACGTCGTCGACGCCGGCGGCGGGGGTGGTCGGAGAGCTGGTCGGCTTCTCGGTCGAGTGGTGAGTCGGCTTCTTCGTGGTGGTGCTGCTCGGAGCGTGCGTTGCGCTGGTGCTACGCGGAGTGTTCGAGGTCTTACCGTCTCCTCCTGAGCCGTCCTTGTCCAGCGATTCGGACTTCGCGATCGCCTCCGCGACCTTGGCCCGGATCAGCGCGAAGTCCGGGTCACTGGTGTGGATCAACGGCGGGACCGCGGAGAAGCTTGACACCGGCAGCTTCTTCGCGTCCAGCGCGAGGTCGGTGAAGGTACCGAGTTCGCTCGCCGGGATGCTGGTCTTGACCACCTCTTTACTGGCCGAGGCGATCGCCTGGAACTTGGTCAGCACGACCGACGGCGACAGCTGATTGAGCATCGCGGCCATCACGCACTTCTGCCGCGCCATCCGGTCGTAGTCCGACGACTCGGCCCGCGACCGGGCGAACCAGAGCGCGTGGTAGCCGTCCAGGTGGACGTTCTTGCCCGGCTCGATGTAGCCCTTGATCGGGGTCGACTCACCGCCGATCGGGACCCGCTTGCCGATGTCCAGGGTGATCCCGCCGACCGCGTTCAGCAGGTCGCGGAAGCCGGCCAGGTCGATCAGTACGTAGTAGTTGATCTTCAGCCCGGTGACCGCCTCGATCGCCTGCGTGGTTGCGGTCTCACCGGGGTTCGGGTCGCCGGGGAACAGACTCTTGTGGCCGACGGCGTAGGTGTAGACGGCGTTCAGCAGGCACTGGGCGCCGCAGTCCTTCCACTTGAAGCCGTCCGGGAACTGCTTCGCCATCGCCGTACCGGCCGGGAACGGCACCTTGGCCAGGTTGCGCGGGAGGCCGATCAGCACGGTCCGGCCGGTGTTCGCGTCGACGCTCGCCACGGTCATGCTGTCCGGGCGGGTACCGACCCGGTCGGCGCCGGAGTCGCCGCCCATCAGCAGCACGTTGTACCGGCCTTTGTCGGCCTTCGACTTGGTGCCGCTGCCGAACACGCTGGCGACGAAGTCGCGCTGGGTGTTCACGATCACACTCGCGTAGATCAGCGCACCCACCACGACGAAGATCAGTGCGCCGTCGAGAATGCTGGTGATCAGCCGGTGGTTGCGCTCGAGCATCAGCGGCTGGCTGATCCGGTACGCGTCCACGAACAGCGCGGCCCAGCCGACCGCGAGCAGGATCAGCAGGATCTGCACCAGCCGCAGCGTGTTCGGCCGGGCCAGGAAGTTGATCGTCCCGGAGCGCCAGATCAGGCCCAGGACGATCAGGAACACGACGACCGCGATCAGCCCGGCGACGACCCGCCAGGCCCAGCGACCGGCCTTCCGGCTGCCCGCAACGATCTGCGCCGATCCCGGCAGGATCAGCGTCATCAACAGCAGTGTCAGCGCCCGCTTGAACCGGACCGGTTCGCGGAGATTGCGCAGGTCTGGCTTCTCCTGCGGCATGACGTCCTTCCGTTCGCAGGAAATTCAACGCAGTTCGGGCGGTCTGATAATGCTCTCGACCGTACCTGGTTGCCTCTCTTCACTTGGTACGACGTGCCGGTGGCGCCGATGGTTCGCACCTGGGCGGATCCGGAGACGAAGGGTAGCAGTCCGGACACGGAGCGCAGGAAAACCCCTGCGCTCACCCTGCTTCACGGAGCTGTGATGGTCCGCGCCGGAAGGATGCGTTACGAAGTCCTCTAAGTACAAACAGTGAGGAAACCGCCCCATGAAACTCTTCCGCACAGTCCTGGCCGTGACCGCGGTCGCCACCACCACCCTCCTCGGCACCAGCGCCGCCCAAGCCGCTCCGGGCGCCGACTTCACCGGCATCGCCGCGCTGAGCAACTGCTCCGCGTCCCTCGTCCGGTACGCCGAATCCGTCGACACCGACAAGGCGCTCGTACTCACCAACGGCCACTGCTACGAGGGCGGCTTCCTGCAGCCCGGACAGGTCCTGGTGAACAAGGCCTCGACGCGGTCGATCACGTTGCTGAAGCCGGACTCCAGTCGCGCCGGTACGGTCCGCGCCGACAAGATCCTGTACGGCACGATGACCAAGACCGACCTGATCGTGTACGAGGTGAACGAGAGCTACGCCTCGATCAGGAGCCGCCTGAAGGTCACTCCGCTGACGCTGGCCAAGCAGGGCCCCGCCGACGGCGCCGGCATGGCCGTCGTCTCGGGGTACTGGAAGCGGATCTACACCTGCTCGGTGCAGGCCACGATCCCGCAGCTCCGCGAGGGCGACTGGACCTGGCAGGACTCGATCAAGTACCGGCAGCCCGGGTGCGAGACGATCGGCGGTACGTCGGGATCGCCGGTCGTCAGCACCTCCACCGGGGAGATGATCGGGATCAACAACACCGGCAACGAGGACGGCGAGCGATGCACGGTGAACAATCCGTGCGAGGTCGACGCCGACGGCAACGTGACGGTCGACCAGGGCGCCGCGTACGGCGAGCAGACCTGGTGGCTCTACACCTGCCTGACCGCCAACCGCACGATCGACCTGGGCAGGTCCGGTTGCCAACTGCCGAAGCCGGTCGGCCGTCGCTGACGCTCTGCTGACACTCGGTGCATGATGCGTGCGGGGTGACGCACGCCACTCGGAATTCCGGTAACGTCGCCCCGCATGGCAGTCGACTCAGCTACTGACCGCGTGCCCACGACCAGTTGGCCGAGCCCGTTCGGCGTACGGACGCGGCTGGTCGCGTCGAGCGCGCTGATGCTGTTCACCGAGCTCGCGCTGATCCGCTGGACCGGCTCGAACGTCGTGCACCTCAGCTACTTCTCGAACTTCGTGCTGCTCGGCTCGTTCCTCGGCATCGGGATCGGCGTGCTCCGGTCCGGCCGGGCGAAACGGCTGCCGTACTACTCGCCGATCATGCTCGGGCTGCTCGTCCTGGTGATCGCCTGGAAACCGGTAACGGTGAACCGGGGCGGGTCGTCCAGCGTCATCTATTTCACCAGCCTGAACACCACCGGCCCGCCGACCTGGGTGATCCTGCCGATCATCTTCGTCGCCGCCGCGGTCGTGCTGGCCGGACCGGCTGAGCTGGTCGGCCGGTGTTTCGCGGAGCTGCCGCGGCTGACGGCGTACCGCTTCGACCTGGTCGGCAGCCTGATCGGGATCGTCTCGTTCACCGCGCTGTCGTTCCTCGGCGCGCCGCCGATCTGGTGGGGCCTGATCGTGACGATCGTGTTCGCCGTACTGATCATCCCGCGGACCGTGACGGCACCAGGCAAGCGGATCGTCGCCACCGCGGTGAGCGCGGCGCTCGTACTGACGCCGCTGATCGTGATGCTCGGCGTGCTGTTCCACGAGTCGACCCGGCCGGACCTGAGCTGGTCGCCGTACTACAAGGTGAAGACCAAGCAGTACACCTGGGAAGGCGTCCCGCTGCTCACGATCACCGTGAACGGCGTGCCGCACCAGCAGGCGATCCCGGCCGAGTCGCGGCTGCAGTGGGAACCGCAGTACGGCCTGCCGTACGAGCGGGCGACCGCGGGCAAGCAGCCGAAGAACGTGCTGATCATCGGCGCCGGCTCCGGGTCGGACGTCGCGATCGCGCTGAAGAAGGGCGCCCAGCACGTGGACGCGGTCGAGATCGACCCGCGGATCCGCGACCTCGGCAAGGCGCTGAACCCGGACCGCCCGTACCAGGACCCGCGGGTCTCGTCGCACATCGACGACGGCCGCGCGTACCTGTCCCGGACCGACAAGAAGTACGACCTGATCCTGCTCGCGCTGCCGGACTCGCTGACCCTGGTCAACGGTGCGAGCTCGCTGCGGCTGGAGAGCTACCTGTTCACCACGCAGGCGTTCGAGTCCGCGAAGCAGCACCTGAACCCCGGCGGCGCGTTCGCGATGTACAACTACTACCGCGAGACCTGGCTGATCGACCGGCTGGCGTCGACCGCGCAGCAGGCGTTCGGGCACAAGCCGTGTGTGGACAAGATCGGTGACGGCCTGCAGCAAGCGGTGGTCACGGTCGGCCTGACCGAGCAGGACCAGACCTGTGCGTCGGAGTGGGCCGGACCGAGCGAGATCACGCCGCCGCCGGCCACCGACAACCGCCCGTTCCTGTACCTGTTCACTGACCGGATCCCGTCGTTGTACCTCGTCACGCTCGGGCTGATCCTCGTCGCCGGTCTGGTCGGCGTCGGCATCGCCGGCGGCGGAGCGTCGTACAAGCGGATGCGTCCGTACGCGGACCTGTTCCTGCTCGGCGCCGGGTTCATGTTGCTGGAGACGAAGAGCATCACCGGGTTCGCGCTGCTGTTCGGTACGACGTGGGTCGTGAACGCGATCGTTTTCGCCGGCGTGCTGGTGGCGGTGCTCGCGGCGGTCGAAGTGACGAGGCGTTTCAAGACGCCACCGGTGAAGGTGATGTTCGCGGTGCTGTTCGGCGGCCTGGCGCTGTCGTGGGTGTTCCCGGACAGTTGGCTGCTCGAGATGCCGGTCGGCCTGCGGGCGCTGGTCGCCGTACTGATCGCGTTCCTGCCGATCTTCGCGGCGAACGTGATCTTCGCGAAGCGGTTCACCGACACCGCGGACGGTACGGCGTCGTTCGGGGCGAACCTGCTCGGCGCGATGCTCGGCGGCTGTCTGGAGTACGCCGCGCTGATCATCGGGTTCCACGGGCTGCTGATCATCGCCGCGCTGCTCTACGCCGGGGCCTTCCTGCTGACACCGAAGATCAAGGCCTTGGGGTCCACTGGCAACTGACTGGCAGTTGGTACGGGTTCGGCCCGTTCACGCCGGTTCCACCGGGTCGTGATGGCAGGATCTGAGACATGACGTGGCTCGTGACTGGTGGTGCTGGGTACATCGGAGCGCATGTGGTGCGGGCGTTCCGCAACGACGGGATCGACGTGGTCGTGATCGACGACCTGTCGAGCGGGAAGGCGGAGTTCGTCCCGGACGGCGTGCCGTTCGTCCGGGCGAACCTGCTGGACGGTGCAGCGGTCCGGGAGGCCCTCGACGCTGCCGGCGGCGTCGAAGGCGTCGTACATCTGGCCGGCTTCAAGTACGCCGGGGTGTCGGTCGAGCGGCCGTTGCATACGTACACCCAGAACGTGACCGGGATGGTCTCGCTGCTCGAGGCGATGGCGGAGAAGTCCGTGTCGAACATCGTGTTCTCGTCGAGCGCCGGGGTGTACGGGACCCCGCGCGACGAGGTGGTGACCGAGGACACCGCGCCGGATCCGCAGTCGCCGTACGGCGAGTCGAAGCTGATCGGCGAGTGGCTGCTCCGCGACCAGGCCGCCGCGACGGACCTGCACCACACCTCGCTGCGCTACTTCAACGTGGTCGGCTCCGGCGACCCGACGGTGTACGACGCGAGCCCGTACAACCTGTTCCCGATCGTCTGCGACCTGCTCAGCCAGGGCAAGACCCCGCAGATCTACGGCACCGACCACCCCACCCCGGACGGCACGTCGGTGAAGGACTACGTGCACGTCGCCGACCTCGCCCGTGCGCACGTCGCGGCGGCCCGCGCGCTCGAGTCCGGCAAGACCCTCGAGCGCGTCTACAACCTGGGCAGCGGCACCGGTACGTCGGTCCGCCAGATCATGGACGCCGCCCGCCGGGTCACCGGCATCGACTTCACCCCGTCGGAGGGCCCACGCCGGCCTGGCGACCCGTCCCGCGTGGTCGCGAACGGCGACCTGGCCGCTCGCGACCTCGGCTGGCAGAACACCTACACCGTGGACGAGATGTTCGCGACCGCCTGGGAGGCGTGGCCGAAGGGCTGATCCGGATCCCTTCATCGTTGTACATGCGCCCTCATGGTCGCGGAACCGGACCGGCTGTAGCCTGTGCCGCAGTTTTACAGTGCTGCCCCGGTCCCGGGGCACCGATCGAGGGGTGCGATCCATGAGTTACGAGAGCCTGCCGCAGTTCCTGGCGAAGATCGATCTCTTCCACGGGCTGTCCGCGAAGACGTTGTCGGAGCTGATCGAGCGCGGCACAACGCTCAAGATCGCGGCCGGCAACCACGTGGTCGAGCAGGGCGCCAACGATGCCGGGCTGCAGGTGGTCCTGGAGGGCTCGGCCGAGGTGGAGGTCAGCGGCGCCGACCGCGCCCCGCTCGCCCCGGGGGACTACTTCGGTGAGATCTCGCTGATCGACGGCCTGCCGCGTTCGGCGACCGTGGTCGCCGGACCGGACGGCCTGACCACGTTCGCGTTGTCCGCGCTTGCCTTCGCGCCGGTGGTGCGGGAGAACCCGGACGTCGCCGAGGCCCTGCTCAAGGCCCTGACGGCCCGGATCCGTTCCCTCGAGTCCGCAGGCTGATCCCGTCGTCGGTGGGTCGGGAACGGTGATGCGATGACCGAGGAGCGCAAGGTCGTCACGGTGCTGTTCTGCGACCTGGTCGGGTTCACCGCGGCGTCCGAGTCGGCCGATCCCGAGGACGTCCGCCGGTGGTTGGCGCCGTACCACTCGACCCTGCGGCAGACGGTCGAGCGGTACGGCGGAACCGTCGAGAAGTTCGCCGGGGACGCCATCCTGGCCGTGTTCGGCGCGCCGCGGTCCAGGGAGGACGACGCCGAACGCGCGGTCCGCGCGGGGCTGGCGATCCTCGACGCGGTGGCCGCGCTGCCGAACGGCCCGCTCGAGGTCCGGGTCGGCATCGAGACCGGGGAAGCCCTGGTCCAGGTCACGGCGCGACCCGAGTTGGGTGAACCGTTCGTCACCGGCCTGGTCGTCAACCTGGCCGCCCGGCTCCAGGCCTCCGCTCCGATCGGCGCGGTCGTGGTCGGTGCCGGCACCTACGCGGCGACCAGCCGGGTGTTCGGCTACGAGCCGCTGGAACCTGTGGCGGCGAAGGGCATCAGCCGTCCGGTCGAACGCTGGCGGGCGGGTCCACCGCGTGCGCGGTTCGGCGCGGACGTGATCCGCGACCTGAGCACCCCGCTGGTGGGCCGGCAGCGCGACCTCACGCTGCTGTGTGCCACGTTCGAGAGGGCGGTCGCGGAACGCGTACCGCAGTTCGTCACGCTGCTCGGCGAACCCGGGATCGGCAAGTCCCGGCTGGTCGCGGAGTTCGGCGCCTGGCTCGACCGGCGGCCGGAGCCCGTGACGTGGCGCGAGGGTCGTTGCCTCCCGTACGGCGAGGCGCCGTTCGCGCCGCTCGCGGAGATCTTCAAGGCCCAGGCCGGGATCCTCGACACCGAGCCGCCCGGACAGGTCGCGGCGAAACTGGACGCGATCCTGCCGGACGGCACCGATCGCGCCTGGTTGCGGGCCCGGGTCGGTCCACTGGTCGGCGCCGAAAGCTCCGCCCAGGCGGGCTCGGTCACGCAGGAGGAGTCGTTCGCCGCCTGGCGGCAGTTGCTCGAGTCGTTCGCCGACCAGTCGCCTGTCGTGCTGGTGTTCGAGGATCTGCACTGGGCATCGGACGCGCTGCTCGCCTTCGTGGATCACCTGGCGGAGTGGCTGACCGACCTGCCGCTGCTGGTGCTCGTCACCAGCCGGCCCGAGCTGCTCGAACGCGGACCCCGCTGGACCCGCGGCGTCCAGAACTCCCTCACGGTCGGCCTCGCCCCGCTGGCCGACGACGAGACCGCCCAGGTGCTGACGAACCGGTTCGGCGGCCTCGACATACCGGACGAGATCCGGCAGCGACTGGTACGGCGTGCGGACGGCAATCCGCTGTACGCCGAGGAACTCGCGCGGATCGTGATCGACTGCGGACCGGACGCCTCCGGTGAACTGCCCGCCGGGATCGCGGCGATCATCGCGGCCCGGCTGGACACGCTGGATCCCGGGCAGAAGGTGCTGATCGCCGCCGCTGCCGTCATCGGCCGCGTCTTCTGGGCCGAAGCAGTAGCGGCACTGACCGGCCGGACACCTGCTGACGTCGTCACAGCGTTGCGGGAGCTCGCCCGCAAGGAACTCGTGCGGCCGGTCCGGCAGTCGACGATGCTCGGCCAGCACGAGTACACCTTCTGGCATGCGCTGACCCGCGACGTCGCCTACAGCCAGCTGCCCCGCGCGGCCAGGTCGGCCTCGCACCTGGCCGCTGCCGACTGGCTGGAGCTGCGCTGCGCGGCCTGTCAGGCCGAGACGCCGAACCTGATCGCGCACCACCTGACCACCGCACTCGACCTGGCCACGGCGCTCGGCGACACGGCGGCGGTGGCTTCGATCGCGCCCCGGGCCCGTCGCTACCAGCTGATGGCCGCCGAGCAAGCCATGAACCTCGACACCAGCCAGGCGATCGCACTGCTCGACCGCGCCCTGGCTCTCACGCCGGAACGGGATCCGGAGCGTCCCGAGGTGCTCACCCGCTGGGGCTGGGCAGCCTTCCTGGCCGGCCGGCTCGACGACGCGCGGGCCGCGTATCGCGAAGCCGTCGCCGGCTTCGAGGCGTCCGGCGACCGCCACGGACTGGCGCTCGCGTTGCGCGCGTCGACGTACGCGATGAACAACATGGCGGAGAGCCTGGCGACTGTGGACCGGGCGGTCGCGATGCTGGAAGGTCTGGGGCCGAGCGAGGACCTGGTGCAGTTGCTGTCCGGGCAGGCCAGCCTCCGGCTGGTGGCGAGCCGCCGGGCCGGCGCGATCAGCGCCGCCGACCGTGCTCTGCGGATGGCGGCCGAGCACGGGTGGGCCGTACCGCACCGGGCGCTGGAGGCCCGTGGGCTGGCCCGGATCAGTCAGGGCGACACCGGTGGGCTGGTCGACGTCAAGGAGGCGTTGTCCGCGCTGCTCGACCTCGGCCGCGGGCGGGATGCGGCGGTGACCTGGCTGAACTACGGCTGGGTGCTGTGGCAGATCGAGGGTCCGGTGGTGGCCGAAGGTGAGTTGGCCACCGCCCGCGAGTTCGCCGTACGGCGCCGGCTGGTCGAGCTGGAGCAGCAGATCGGCTGCACCGTGCTGCAGTTGATGATCGAGACGGGCAGGCCCGAGGAGGCTATCGCGGCGTGCCGGGCGCAGCTCGCCGATCCCGGTCCGGCGTTCACCACGTTGCGCCGGATCGAGGTCCTTGCGGCGCTGGCCGTGGCTGAGCTCGAGTCCGGCGGCCGCCCGGACGCGGTGGAACCGTCTTCCGGTTCGGCTGCGGGCCCGGTGACGATCCGGGAGTACGCCGAGGAGGCGTACCGGCTGGCGGTCGATGCCGGTTGGCCTGATCTCATCGCCGTCGCCGCCTCGCCGGCCGCGACGGTGCGGGCCCTGCAGGACGATCGGAGCGGCGTACTGGAGATCCTGGAACTGTTGGCCGGGCTGTCCGATCTGCGGGGCAGCCTGGAGTTCGAGGCCAGGCTGCCGTCGTTGGTTCGAGCCGCTCTGCTCGCCGGCCATGCCGGACCCGCCGCGGCTCTCGCGGACCTGGTGGAGCCGGTGCTGCCGCTGCGTGAGTACTCGGTCGGGACCGCCCAGGCGCTGCTCGCCGAGCATCGCGGCGAGCTGGAGACCGCGGCCGCCGGATTCTCCCGGGCGGCCGCCGACTGGGGTGCCTTTGGCAACAAACTCGAACAGGCCCATGCCCTGCGTGGCCTGCATCGCAGCACCGGCGATCCGGACGCGCTCGTCCGGGCCGAGCAACTGTTCAGGACTCGGGATACTCCTTCTTGAAGAACCCGGACGGGCCCAGGTTCATCCCGCCCGGACCGGTGAGGACGCCGCCTTCGACCGGGAGGGTGTGGCCGGTGATCCAGGCGGCGTCGCCCGAGGCCAGGAAGGCGACCGCGGCGGCGATGTCCTCCGGTTCGCCGACCCGGCCGAGCGGGTACATCCTGCTGAAGCGTTCCAGGGTGCCCGGCTGGTGATCCCAGACCGGGGTCCGAATGGTGCCGGGGGCAACGACATTGAAGCGGACGCCGAGTTCGCCGTACCGGGCGGCGTAGTTGACCGTCATCGCGATCTGGCCGGCCTTGGCGGCGGCGTACTCGATGTTGCCGAAGGCAGCGAGTCCGTTGACCGAGCTGATCGTGACGACGTTGCCGCGGTTCTTCACCAGTTGCGGGAGCGCGGCCTGGATACAGCGCGAGGCGCCGACCAGGGTCAGGTCGAGTTGCGCGTGGAACTCCTCGGCGGACGCGTCCTCGGGGGCCGTCCGGACGATGCAGCCACCGGCGTTGTTGACCAGGACGTCCAGGCGGCCGAACCGCTCGGTCGCGGCCGCGACCGCCGCGTCCACGTCGGCGCGGTTCGTCACGTCGACGCGTAGCGGCAATGCCTGGTCGCCGATGCTCTTCGCGACCTCGGCGAGCTTGTCCTCCTGGAGGTCGGTCACCACCACCGCGGCGCCCTCGTCCGCCAGCCTGCGCGCGACCGCCGCACCGATACCCTGCGCGGCCGCGGTGATCAGCGCTACCTTGCCCTCGAATCGTTGCATTACCCCTCCAGGACTCGATCGACCTTCTCGTCCGCTACCCGGCGGTCCAGCTTCGACGCGTCCAGGTTGCGGCAGAGCACGATCGAACCACCTCCCGCGATCACTCCGATCAGCAGGTTGACCCCGTCCCGGTCGGTCAGGGTCCGGGTGGTGAGGATGCGGTCCGCGACGGGTTCCGCCGTACCGATCAGTTGCTCGTGGGTGAGTTCGTCGTACGCCGGGGAGGTGGGCGTCGGCGGGTCGTACGGCGAGAAGACGTCGGGGTGGTTGTAGACCTCCGCGCCGTAGTCGTGCACGCCGTCCGGGAGCGGGTCACGGAACCGGCCGCCGAGGGGGAGGAGTGCGGACGCGACGGTCTCCCGCTCGCCGCGGATCGCGAGCTCCGGGCCGGTGATCGCCAGCGTTCCGGTGCCGCTGGTCAGGGCTGCACCGGCCGACCAGGTGGACAGCGCCCAGACCACGCCGAGCCAGTGCGGCGGGAGGCCGATCGCGACGGTGTCGCCGGAGTCGACGTCGTACTCGTCCTGGAGCAGGTTGGCGGTCTTCGCCACCCAGTTCGCGGTGGTGACCGCGCTGAGTTCGATCCGCTCGCCGGTCGCGTCGTCGTAGTAGGTGAGGAACGGCTTGGCCCCGTCCCGGCGAACCGCGGCCGCGAACAGGTCGGGCAGGACTCGTGACATATGGCCCACCCTACGGTTCGCGCACAGGCGTACGTTGGAGGGGGAACAAGTGGAAAGAAGGGCTACCCATGGTGCCGGAGCTAGCGCTGCCCGAAGGCGGCGAATGGATCGTCATCCTCGTTATCGTCGTACTGCTGTTCGGAGCCAAGAAACTCCCCGAACTGACCCGCAACGCCGCCAAGGCGATGAAGGAGTTCGAAAAGGCCCGCCAAGGCTCGGACGACGAAACCCCGGCCCAGGTAACCCAGTCCCAACCCCAGGCAACCCAGCCCCCACCGCCCCAAGCCCAGCAGCCCATCCAGCCCCAGGCCGCACAGCCCCAACCGCAGGCGACCCAGCCGCAGGCGCAGGCCCCTCAGCCACCCCAGCCGCAGGCCCAGGTCCAGACCCAGCCGGTCGGCCCTCCTGCCCCGCAAGCTCCAGCCGCGCCGCACGCCACGCCCGCGCCGCAGCCACCCACGGACGGCACGCAGAACACCGGCCAGTAGCCCGCAGGACGCCCGCCTCGTCAGGTGAGTTCGGCTGCCGTGGTGCGTAGGGCTGCGGCTACTACGGCTGTTGGTTCTGGGAGGGGGCCCGGCATGCGGGCGAGGAGGGTGCGGCGGAGTTCTTGGGGGCCTCCGGTGACTGGGAGGATTTTGATGCCGGGTGGGACTGCGGGGGTGAGGGATGCGGGGATCGTGGTGATCCCGGCGCCGGCGGCGACCAGGTGGAGTTTGGCCAGCCAGTCGCGGGCCGTGTGGGCGATCAGCGGGCGCTCGTCAAGTCCGGGCCACACCCCCAACCACAGTTCACTGCTGGAAGCCGGCCCGGCGATCCAGCGTTGGCCGTGGAGGTCGGCGACCTCGACCGAGTCGTACGCCGCCAGCGGGTGACTGGCCGGCACCGCCAGGCGCAGGCTTCGTTCGGCCAGGGTCTCGAGTTCGAGCGCCGGTGATTCCGCGTCCGGCGGGCGGAACGGTGGCGCGGACGCGATCAGCGCCAGGTCGATCGTCCCGGCCCGGAGCGCCCGCACCAGCGCGGGCGTGGAACCCTCGCGCGTCGTCACAGTCACGGCCGGGTGCGTACGCCGTACCGCGCTGATTGCCCGTGGCAACAAAATCGCGCCGGCGCTGGGAAACCAACCGAGCCGCACGGTACCGCCCGCAGCCGGCAGCCCGGCGAGCTCCCGCGCTGTCGCGTCGAGCTGATCGAGGATCCCGGCCGCGGTCCGAAGTACGACCCGCCCGGACGCCGTCAGCTCGACCCCGTCGCGCCGCCGCTCCAGCAGCCGGCCCCCGGCGGCGCGTTCGAGTGTGGCGATCTGCCGGGAGACCGCGGACTGCGTGTACCCGAGCGCGCTCGCCGCAGCGGTGAACGTACCCCGCTCCGCCACCTCCCGGAACACCCGCAACGCGACCAGCGAGACGTCGGTGAGGTCCATGACATCTACGCATACCACGTGTGCCGAACTTTCGTTGGAGTCATGCCTCCCACGGACCTACGTTGAAGGCATGAGAACCGCACTGATCACCGGAGCCAACCAAGGCATCGGATATGCACTCGTAGCAGAACTCGCCGACCGGATGGACCCCGACGACCTCGTCATCCTCACCGGCCGCAACTCCGAACGCGTCGCCGCAGCGGCAAGCCGGCTCCAGGGAAAGGGCAAGGCCCGGGTCGAGGGGCGGGTGCTGGACGTCACCGATGGTGAGGCCGTGCGCCGGTTGGCCGTCGAGCTCGGCGGCGTGGACATCGTGGTGTCGAACGCGGTCGGGCCGTTGGAGCCGGGGAAGACCGCCGCGGAACAGGTGGACGAGTTCGTGGACGTGGCGAACCTCGGCGCGCAGTCGATACTGCGGGCGTTCGGGCCGATCCTGCGACCGGGTGGCCGGCTGATCGTGGTGGCGAGCTCGCTGGGGACGCTGGCACAGCTCCCGGAGAAGTTGTGGGACCGGTTCGACGGCGCCTCGCTGGAGGACGTCGAGAAGGTCGTCGAGGAGTGGCGTACGGCGGTACACGACGGTACGGCGGCCGCGGCCGGTTGGCCCGAATGGATCAACCTCCCGTCGAAGGTCGCCCAGGTGGCGGCGGTCCGCGCGGTTGCGGCGGAGCGTCGTACGACGGATCTCGCCGACGGCACGCTGGTCGCGTCGGTGTGCCCGGGGCTGGTCGACACCCGCGCCTCGCGGCCGTGGTTCGAGGACTTCAGCCAGGCGAAGTCGCCGGCCGACGCGGTCGTACCGATCGCGGACCTGATCCTCGCCGACCACGTCGACCCCGACCAGTACGGCGAACTGATCCGCGACGGCCAGGTCGTTCCGTGGAAGCCGTTCATCACCCAGTAAGGCGTTCTTCACCCTGAGTCAGGGCCGGCCACCGGCGAACGACCCCGCGGTCGTGCGGGTGCTCGAATTCCCATAGGGTCTTGTCATGCTGATCCTGGCCGGCCTGGCTCTGATCCTGGTGCTGACCGTTGCCACGGGCTACTTCGTCTCCCAGGAGTTCGCGTATGTCGCCGTCGACCGGAGCCGGCTGCGGACGCTGGCCGCGGACGGTGACCCGGCCGCCGCGCGGGCACTGAAGGTCACGTCGCGGCTGTCGTTCGTCCTGTCCGGCGCACAGGTCGGCATCACGATCACCGCGCTGCTCGCCGGGTACTTCGCCGAGCCCTACCTGGGCGAGGGCCTGGAGCACCTGCTCGGCGCGGCCGGCGTACCCAAGAGCGTGAGCCTGTCGATCTCGGTGGTCCTGGCGTTGCTGTTGGCAACGATCATCCAGATGGTGCTCGGCGAGCTGGCCCCGAAGAACCTGGCGATCGCGCGCGCCGAGGCGATCGCGCTGCGGCTGTCCAGGTCGACGCTGATGTACCTGGCGGTGGCCGGCCCGGTGATCCACCTGTTCGACTCCGCGTCGAACCGGATCCTCCGCCGGGTCGGCATCGAGCCGGTCGAGGAGCTGCCGCAGGGCGCGACCGCGCAGGAGCTCGACCGGATCATCGAGACGTCGTACGAACAGGGCCTGCTCGACGAGGACACCATGCGGCTGCTCGACCGCGGCCTGGACTTCCGCGGCCGGACCGCCGGCGAGGCGATGGTGCCGCGGGTCGACGTGGTCACCGTGCACCGCGACGAGCCGTTGACCCGCGTGGTCGAGCTGCAGGACACCGGGCACAGCCGGTTCCCGGTCGTCGGCGAGTCGGTCGACGAGGTGGTCGGCGTGGTCGCGATCGGCGACGTGGTCGAGCTCGAACCGGCCGACCGCGCGGCGATCGCGGTCGGATCGCTGGCGTCCCAGCCGGTCGTCGTACCGACGACGCTGCCGCTGCCCGCCGTACTGGAACGCCTGCGGGTCGCGCGCCGGCAGCTCGCGATCGTCGTCGACGAGTACGGCGGGTTCGCGGGCATCGTCTCGCTGGAGGACATCGCCGAGGAACTGGTCGGCGAGATCCGCGACGAGGACGACCTCCCCGAAACCGGGCTGGTGCAGGGCGGCGACGGCTCGTGGGTGGTACCGGCCAGATGGCGGCTCGACGAGGTCGCGGAGGCCACCGGCGTACCGCTGCCCGAGAGCGACGACTACGAGACCGTGTCCGGACTGGTGATGGCGCTGCTCGGGCGGATCCCCGCCGTCGGCGACACGCTCGTCGTCGACCTGCCGCAGCGGATCGACCACGACGGCAGGCCGTTGCCGGCGGAGTCCGTACGGCTCACGGTGCAGACGATCGAGCGCCGGGTGCCGGGCATCGTGATGATGGAACGAGTGGCATGAGTACGACGTGGGCGTTGCTCATCTCCGCCGTACTGCTGGCGCTGAACGGGTTCTTCGTCGCGGCCGAGTTCGCGTTGGTGGCGTCGAAACGGCACCGGCTCGAGGAGGCGGCCGCGTCCGGCAGCCGATCCGCACGGGCCGCGATCGCCGGCGTCAGCGAGTTGTCGCTGATGCTCGCGGGGGCGCAGCTCGGGATCACGTTGTGCACGCTGGGGCTCGGTTCGCTGAGCGAGCCGGCGGTCGCGCACCTGCTGCATCCGCTGTTCGAGCTGGCACACGTTCCCGAGGGCGTCGGGCATGTGATCGCCCTCGTCATCGCGGTCGGCGGTATCGGCCTGCTGCACGTGCTGCTCGGCGAAATGGCGCCGAAGTCGTGGGCGATCAGCAACCCGGAACGGTCGGCGTTGATCCTCGCGATGCCGTTCCGCGGGTTCACGTACGTGTTCCGCCCGCTGCTGAGCGTCCTGAACTGGATCGCGAACCTCTGCGTGCGGTTGATCGGCGTGACCCCGCAGAACGAGATCGCCAACGCACACGGTCCGGACGAGCTGCGGCTGCTGATCGAGTCGTCGCGCGAGCACGGCACGCTCGAAGAGCCCGAGCACGAACTGCTGACCGCGATGCTGGCGTTGCAGAACACCACGGTCGGTCAGGTGATGACGCCGATCGCGGAGCTGTCCACGGTCGCGTCGACCGCGTCGGCCCGCGAGGTCGAGCGGACCAGCCGGCGCGAAGGTCACTCGCGCCTGGCGGTGGTGAGGTCAGGTCCTGGATCACCAGGGATCTGTGGCATCGTGCACGTCCGCGACGCGGCCCGGGTGACGACCGCGGGCGACACGACGAGCCGGGCCGCGGACCTGATGACGGCGCCGCTCGAACTCGGTGCGAACACCCCGGTGGCGAAGGCGATCCGGACCATGCGCGAGGAACGCTCACAGCTCGCGGTCGTCCGCGGCGGGGACCAGGCGATCGGGGTCGTCGCGCTGGAGGACCTGCTCGAAGAGGTGATCGGTGAGTTCGACGACGAGACCGATCCGATCGTCAGGGCCGCTGAATAGCAGGGTTACGGTGTGGTGTGGCGATTAAACGGCTTGGCTTGGTGGTTCATCAGGGTCGTCCGACAGCGGTTGAGACCGCTGAGACGGTACGGCGCTGGGCGACCGCTCACGGTATCGGCTGTACCGACATCGACGTCTGGAAGGACCACCAGGAACGCCGTACCGGTACCGACGAGCTGCATCACGCCGGCGACCCGGACCTGGTCGTCACGCTCGGCGGCGACGGGACGTTCCTGCGCGGCGCGCGGATCGCGGCGAAGAACAACGCCGCCGTCCTCGGGGTCGATCTCGGCAAGGTCGGGTTCCTGACCGAGGTCGCCTGCAAGGACGTCGAGGCCGCGCTCGAAGCGGTGCACCACGGCGGCGCGACGTACGAGGAACGGATGACGCTGACGATGCGCGCGTCGCGGCCGTTGGAGATCCCGGCCGGCATCGAGTCGCTGCTGCGGTACGGGCACGGGCCGTCGCTTCCACCGCCGCCGGTGCGGCACGAGATGGCCGAGGGCGACGGGTGGGGGATGGCGCTCGACGTGACCGCGTTGAACGACGTCGTGGTGGAGAAGCTGGCGCGCGATCACCAGGTCGCGTTGGGCGTGTACCTGTCCGGGCGGCTGCTGGCGTCGTACTCCGCCGATGCCGTGATCGTGGCGACGCCGACCGGGTCGACGGCGTACAGCTTCGCGGCCGGTGGGCCGATCCTGTCGCCGAACACCGAGGCGATCGTGTTCACTCCGGTCGCGCCGCACATGACGTTCAACCGTACGGTCGTCGCGGCGCCGGACGAGCCGATCGCGCTGCGGGTGCTGCCGCATTCGGGGCAGGCGGCGGTGAGCATCGACGGGCAGCTGCGCGGCGTACTCGATCCGGGGGACTGGATCGGGGTGTACGGGTCACCGCGGCGGCTGCGGTTGGTACGGCTTCGGCCGACCGACTTCTACGGGCGGCTGCGAGACAGGTTCCGGCTCACGGACGCGCCCGCGACCGCGCTGGACGGCGAGGCCGAACTGTTCTGGCAGCCCGCGGATACGCCTGTCCCACCGGACCTTCAGCACTTGCGTCTGTCGCCTGGTGACGACCGGTAGGGTCTCTCCATGCGAAACGTGGTGATCCTCGCCGGTGGTTCGGGGACGCGGTTGTGGCCGATGTCCAGAGACGACCGGCCGAAGCAGGTGCTGCCGTTGGCGGCCGGCCAGTCGCTGCTGCGGGTGGCGTACAACCGGCTGCTCGGACTCGTCGACCCGGAGAACATCTACGTCTGCACGGTCGGCGCGATCACCGACGTCGTCCGCAAGGAACTCCCCGAGCTCGGCCCGCACAACATCATCGGCGAACCCGCCCGGCGCGATACCGCGAACGCGATCGGCCTCGCCTCGGCCGTGGTGGCGCGCAACGATCCGGACGCCGTCGTCGCGTTCGTCGGCTCCGACCACCTGATCAGCCCCGAGCAGGAGTTCCGGGACGCGATCGAGCAGGGCTTCGAGGTCGTCGAGGCGCGCCCCCGGTCCCTGGTCACGTTCGGGATCGAGCCGACCCACCCGCACACCGGCCTCGGCTACATCGAGCGCGGCGCGCCGATCGAGGGCACCACGGCGTACGTCGTCGACCGCTTCCGCGAGAAGCCGGACCGCGAGACCGCCGAGGAGTACCTGGCCACCGGACGGTTCTGGTGGAACTCCGGCATGTTCGTGTGGCGCGCATCGACCGTGCTGAACGTCCTCGACACCCTGCTGCCCGAATCGGCCGCCCGATTGCGCGACGTCGCCGCGGTCTGGGACACACCGGCCCGCGAGCAGACCCTCGCCGAGATCTACCCGAACCTCCGCAAGATCAGCATCGACTACGCCGTGATGGAACCGGCGTCCCAGGGCAAGGTCGACGCGGACGTGGTCGTCGTACCGATGCCCGTCCACTGGCTCGACGTCGGCTCCTGGGCCGCGCTGGCCGACACCTACACCGCCGACCCCAACGGCAACCGCACCGACGGCGCCACCCTCAGCTGCCTGCTCGATTCCCACGACAACATCATCGTCACCGACGACCCCGACCACCTGGTCGCAACCGTCGGCCTGCGCAGCCACATCATCGTCCACACCCAAGACGTCACCATGGTCTGCCCCCTCTCCGACGGCGAACGAGTAAAAGACCTGGTAGCCCAAGTCCAGTCAGACCACGCCCGGTACCTCTGAGGTCCGCCCGCGCACGCTCCGCAGGTGCTCCGGTCGCGGTGCTCCCTCCCGCACCTGCTCCGCGCACTCCCACCCACCCCCGGGCTGCCGCCCGAAGCATCCGTTTCCGGCTGACGCCGGGAGTTTCCGGCTGGCGCCGGGAGAGTTTCCGGCTGCCGCCGGGGAGTTGAGAGCTGCCGCTCGCGGGTGACTGCTTGGCGGGTGTGTTGCGTGAGCTGGATGTGGTGAGAGGTGGATGTGGTCAGCCCCGCGCGCGCTCCGCAGGTGCTCCGGTCGCTCCGCTCCCTCCCGCACCTGCTCCGCGCACTCCCACCCACCCCCGGGCTGCCGCCCGGAGCATCTGTTTCCGGCTGGCGCCGGAGGGTTTCCGGCTATCGCCGGGAGGGTTTCCGGCTGGCGCCGGGGAGTTGCGAGCTGCCGCTCGCGGGTGACTGCTAGGCGAAGGTGGCGGGCGAAGCCGCCGGTAGTGGGTGGTGCGGGTTGCAGGTGGTGGGTGGGGGCTGAGATGGTGAGGGGGAGGCTGAGGTGGTGAGGGGGAGGCTGAGATTGCAAGGGGTGTAAGTAGTTAGGCCTTAGCGCGCCGCGTGCTCCGCAGGCGCTCTCGTCGCCGCGCTGCTCGCTCCCACGCCCGGGGGCAGTGCCCGGAGCATTCGTTTGCGGCTGACGCCGGGAGAGTTCCGGCTGGCGCCGTGAAATGTCGGCGCTGAGCCGGTGGGTGGGAGCACCGTGACCGGAGTGGGGCCTGATCACCTCCAGCACTCGGCACATCCAGCTCGCGCAGCACAGCCGCCAAGCAGTCACCCGCGAGCGGCAGCTCGCAACCCCCCGGCGGCAGCCGGGAGAATGCCGGCGCTAAGCCGGTGGGTGGGTGGGAGCGCGCGGAGCGGGTGCGGGAGGGAGCACCGCGACCGGAGCACCTGCGGAGCACGTGGGGGCTGACCACATCCACCACTCACCACATCCACCACTCACCACATCCACCACTCACCACATCCACCACTCACCACATCCAGCTCACCCAGCACAGGAACCAAGCAGTCGCCCGCGAGCGGCAGCTCGCAACTCCCCGGCGGCAGCCGGGAAATCCGGCGGTAGCCGGGGGTGGGTGGGAGTGTGTGGAGCGGGTGCGGGAGGGAGCGGAGCGACCGGAGCACCTGCGGAGCACGCGGGGGCTGACCACATCCACCACGTGCGGAGCACGCGGGGGCGGGCCAGATCCGTTAGCCGCCGTTGGGTTCTTGGGCGTCGGTGGCGGGGTATTTTTCCATGAAGTTCTTGAGGGCTTCGCCGCTGACCGAGTTGCAGAACTGGCGGTGGCCGAAGGACTTCTGGGTGGTGGGGTCGGGGGCGCTCCAGTGGGCGAACGCGATGTTCTTGCCGTCCGGCCAGCCCTTGCCTTCGGACTGTTTGTAGGGGGCGGCGATGAACTTGTTCAGCGAGCTCTGGGGAAGCTTCGACTTGGCGATCTTCTCGATCTTGTCGATCTCGTTCTTGGGCAGCGTGTCGCGGTACCAGAGGATCGTGTAGCCGTGCTCGAGGTTGTGGACGAGGTTCTCCACCGGCGGGCGGTCGCTCATCGAGTAGAACTTCTTGTCGAACGGCGCCCAGACGGCGTAGTGCGGGCCGGACGACGGCGGGGACACGGCGTACGCGATCTTCTCGCCGTCGGGGCGGTGGTCCTGGGTGCCGCCGCCGTCGTCGTTGGTGGGCGCGTCGCAGGACGCGGCCGAGGCGGCGACGCCGAAGTCGGTGAGTGCCTGGTTCTTGGTCCGGGAGTCCTGGACCAGGCGGATCGCCGGGTAGGCGATGATCGCCAGGCCGACCACGATCGCACCGGCCACGATCATGATCGTGCGGCGGCGGTCCCCGGCGGCCTGCTCGCGCTGCATCTTCTCGATCATTTCGCGGCGCGACTGTTTCTGCGACGACGCTTTACCCACAGTGTTTGGTCTTCCCGGAAGGGGCGGCCACCGCGCCGCCGTGCGATGGCAGTGTACGAGGTGACCCTAAGAAGTTGCCTAGAAAACTATTTCGAACGGGACCCGAACGTGACCGTCGCCGCGCTCCCGGGCCCCGGACGCACGGCGACGCCGTAGCCCTCGGCATGCAGCAGTACGGCGACCCGCTCGGCGACCATGCCGACCAGCACACCCTCATCCGCGGACACCGTGACGACCCCGTCACCCACCTCGAGCGAAACGCCGTCGAGAGCCAGCCCGGCGAACACCTCCGAAGGATCCAGGCCACGCGGCCCAGCAGGAGCCTGCCGGGACAGTACGGCGGCCCGCGCCGCCTCCCGCGTCCCGAGGCTGAACATGTCGAACTCGGCGTCCCGGACCAACGCCCGCGCCCCGGGACCGTCCGAGCCCACGGGCAGGACGACGTCCTCGAGCCCGCGCAGTACGGCGACCGGTACGCCGTCGGCCTTGCCCTTCACCAGCTCGCTCGCACTCGCGATCTCGTCCGCGAGCGCGGGCTCGGTGACCGCGAGCACGTTCCCGTGGCTGTCCGTCGTACCGCGCAGGTCCTCGACGACGCGCACGCCGGCGGCGCCGATCGCCAGGTCGGTCTGCCCGTTCCGCCAGGGACGACCGAGCGTGTCGGTGATGACGATGCCGACGTTCACGTCGTACCGCTCCTTCAAGGCCACTCGCAAAGAACGCGCCGACGCGTCCGGGTCGACCGGCAGCAGCAGGACCGTGCCAGGGGCGGTGTTCGACGTATCCGTACCGGCCGCGGCCATCACCAGGCCGTGTCGCGTCTGCACGATCCGGGTGTCGCCGCGCTGCGCGACGACCCGCACAAGCTCGGCGTCGACCGCCTCCTGCCGGGTGCCGTACGTGAGCCGGCCCTCCGCTTTGCTGACGATCTTGGACGTCACCGAGACGACGTCGCCGTCGCGCAGGTCGGTGCCGTCCGCGATCAGCGCGGCCAGGTCCGCGCCGGCCGCCACCTCGGGCAGTCCGGTCACCGGGAAGATCTCCAGCTGCTTCCTCATCGCCACACGGCCTCCGCGAGGGTCAGTGCCGCGTCAGCCATCGCGGCGGTTTTGGTCTCGTCGGTCATCCACAACGGCACCGCCTGGACGTGAATTCCGGCTCCGGCGATCGAATCCGCCTGGATCGCGTCCGAGCTGTCGATCAGCCAGCCGTCCAGTACGCCGCCCGACGTGCGGGACCCGTAGTACCGCGCGACGGCCGACGCGGTGGACGCGACGCCGACCGCGGCGAGCACCTTGTCCGCCATCCCGCGGACCGGGCCGGTACCGATGATCGGCGACAGCCCGATCACCGGAGCAGACGTTTCCCGCACCGCCTCGCGGATCCCCGGTACGCCGAGGATCGTGCCGACCGAGACCACCGGGTTCGACGGCGGGATGATCAGTACGTCGCAGTCCGCGATCGCATCGAGTACGCCGGGTGCGGGCTTGGCCTTGTCCTGGCCGACGGCAACGATCTGGTGCGCCGGGATCGACGCCTGGTGGCGGACCCAGTACTCCTGGAAGTGGATGGCCTTGCGCCGACCGGGCTGCTCCGGATCGTCGACCACGACGTGGGTCTCGATCCGGTCGTCGCTCATCGGCAGCAGCCGGACCGGGAGCTTCCAGCGCGCGCAGAGCGCCTCGGTGACCGCGGTCAGGCTGTACCCGGCGTCGAGCATCTGGGTCCGGACGAGGTGGGTGGCCACGTCCTTGTCGCCGAGCCCGAACCACGTGGGCTCCACGCCGTACGCCGCGAGCTCCTCCTTGATCACCCAGGTCTCGTCCTCGCGGCCCCACTTGCGCTCCTCGGAGATGCCGCCGCCGAGGGTGTACATGACGGTGTCGAGATCGGGGCAGACCCGCAGGCCGAACAGGGTGATGTCGTCCGCGGTGTTCCCGATGACCGTGATCCGGGCATCCGGACGGGCCTTGATCAGGCCGCGCAGGAAGGCCGAGCCGCCGATCCCGCCGGCCAGGACGGTGACCCGCTCGGGGCGTCGTTCAGGCAATCGCATGGGAAGAGTCTGCCCGAGTCGTCAATGCGTCGGCCCACCGCACGACTATGCTGCACTGCGTCATCAGATCCGCACAGCTCAGTTGTACGGCCCCCCAACATCCGAGGAGCCCTCGTGGTCACCGACGCAACCAAGAAGCTCAGAGAGCCGGTCGCGTACATCCTGCTCGCATTCGCCGGTCTGCTCGCAGTGGCAGCGCTGTTCCAGTTGTTCGTCGGTGGGATCGGCTTCGTGGCCGCGTCCGCCGGTGTGCACAGCATCATCGTCCCGCCGTCCGTCACCACGCTCGCGCTGCTCCCGGCGCTGGTGGGCGCGGTCTGGCTGGTGAACGAGGGTGAGCGGACGCCGAACGCCCGGATCGTCACGCTGGCTGCGCTCGTCGTCACCGGTCTGTTCCTGCTGATCGGCCTGATCGCGACGTTCGCGCAGTTCAACGGCGGCGGCACGGCCGGCGAGAAGATCGTCGGGTTCATCGCCTCGCTCGGCGGTCTCGCGCTGTACGGCGGTGTCGGTCTGTACGCACTGAAGACCTTCCAGGCGCTGCCCGCGCCGGTGAAGGTCCCGAAGCAGGGCCAGTTCCAGGGCCAGCCGGGACATCAGGGTCAGCCGGGTCAGTACGGCGGCCAGCAGTACGGCCAGCCGGGCTACGGTCAGCCGCAGGGCTACGGCCAGCCGGACCCGCAGGCGCAGTACGGCGGTCAGTACGACCAAGGCCAGCAGTACGGCGGTTACGCGGGTGCCGCTGGGGTGGCCGGTGCCGCAGGTGCCGCTGGTGGTTACGCGGCGGGTCAGGGCGACCAGCAGCAGTGGCCGCAGGAGCAGGGCTGGGGCCAGGCCGAGCAGCAGCAGAACTGGTCGGCCGGCGAAGCCGAGGCCCAGCAGCACGCCGCCGGTCAGCACTCCCCGCAGCACGCGGGTCAGCAGGAGCACGCGTGGCCTGCCGAGGGCCAGGCCGCTGCCGAGCCGACCCAGGCCTGGGGTGCCGACAACCAGCAGCAGTGGGGCGGTCACGAGCAGCCGGCTCAGCAGTGGCCGCAGGAGCAGCAGCAGTGGGGTGCGGACGCCGGTCAGCAGCAGTGGGCCGGCCAGGAGTACGGCCAGCCTGAGGCCGAGGCCCAGCAGCCGCAGCAGCAGGCGTGGCCGCAGGAGCAGTCGTGGCCGCAGCAGGCCGAGGACCAGCCGGCCGCCGAGCAGCAGGCTGCCCCGGACAGTGCACCGGCTGCATCTCCTGCATCGCCTGCACAGCCGGCCGAGTCGGCCGACGAGACCCGCGTCGACCCGCGCGTCGAGGGCGACAAGAACGACCAGAACCAGCAGGGCCAGCAAGGTCAGCAGGGCTGGTGGTCACAGCCTTCCTGATCACGCTGACTACATCAGTGATCCAGGACGGCAAGCCCTTGCCGCTCATCTGGGAGATTTCCCTTCCGCACAAGGTTTGAGGCCGGGTACCCGGCGCGAGAGGCCTGTATCCACAGGCCTCTCGTTCTTTTGCGGCCATGTTGCGGATGATCCCAATAGCAGAGCACGGCTTGACTTTCGTGGATTGCAGGAATGTAATTTCAACCGTGTCGTTCGTTAGGACACTCGGTATCGGGGACCGTTGCAGAGCGCAGGACGGACGAGGTCAGGCATGTGGACCGCAAACCCACATGTACAGGGGAACGAACAGGGTCGAGGAGGTCGTACCGTGACAGAAGGCCTGATGGCGATTGTCGACGGTGAGGCGATCGAGGAGGAGCCGAACTGGCAGGAACGGGCGCTGTGCGCCCAGACCGATCCAGAGGCTTTCTTCCCGGAGAAGGGCGGTTCCACCCGCGAGGCCAAGAAGGTGTGCCTCGGCTGCGACGTCCGGGGCGAATGCCTCGAGTACGCGCTGCAGAACGACGAACGCTTCGGTATCTGGGGCGGTCTGTCGGAGCGGGAGCGCCGCAAGCTGAAGAAGAGGGCCGTCTGACAGCCGGCTGAGAGCAGCAGACAACAACACAAGCAACAGCAGAGACTTCCGCGAGGCCCCGGACGATCGTCGTCCGGGGCCCGCGGCTTTTCCACGCAGCTGTTGACGCGGCTTTCCCGACGCTCCGATGTCGGCTGTATGGTGAGTCCTCGCCGGGACCTGCGGTCGCGGTGACCGTCCGCAAGCATCGAGGTGTCACAGCTCCGCATGGAACAAGAAGCCCCGGCAGGCTGGGAATTCTTCGACTCCGTCGATTTCCCGACCGATCACACCGGCGACCACATGCGTCGTCCGCGGGTCCGCCATGTCGTCACCGCGGTGGTGGTCGGGCATGAGGGTGCGGCCTGGCTGCCGCGCCTGTCGGAGTCCTTGTGGGCGCTGAACCCACGTCCGGACCGGCTGATCGCGGTCGACACCGGATCCACCGACGAGACCGCCGAACTGCTCGCCGCGATGCCGGGTGTGGAGCCCGTCGTCGCAGCCTCCGCACGCACCGGCTTCGGGACGGCGGTCGCCCGCGGCCTGGAAACCCACGGTTTCGCGCCGATTCCGAGCGCCGTCGGTCCGTACGGTGACGACGGCCACATGCCCGTGGTGGAGTGGCTGTGGCTGCTGCACGACGACTGCGCGCCGGCGCCGAAGGCACTGGAGAAATTGTTGCTCCAGGCCACTATTTCTCCGCAGACCGGGGTGTGGGGGCCGAAGCTGCGGCTCTGGCCGCGGGACCGCGAGCTGCTCGAGGTCGGTGTCACCACGTCGCTCGGCGGCCGCCGCGACACCGGCATCGAGAACGGCGAGCTCGACCAGGGCCAGCACGACCAGCCGCGGAACGTGCTCGCGGTCAGCTCGGCCGGCATGCTCGTTCGCCGCGACGTGTGGGAGTCGTTGCACGGCTTCGATCCGCGGCTGCCGATGTTCCGCGACGACATCGACTTCGGCTGGCGGGCCAGCCGGGCCGGCTTCCAGGTCGGGGTCGCGCCGGACGCGGTCGTCTACCACGCGCAGGCCGCGGCCACCGGTGAGCGGGCGCTGGCCGGCACCCGGCGGCACGCGTACCAACTCGACCGCGCCCATGCGTACTACACCGTTCTCGCGAACGCCCCCGGCAAGCTGCTTCCGCTGCTGATCCTGCGGTTCCTGTTCGGCACGGTCCTGCGCTCGATCTGGTTCGTCGTCGGCAAGACACCGTCCGGTGCGGTCGACGAGTGGACCGCCTTGCTCGGCACGCTGCTGGCCGGCGGCTGGACCACTGCGCGGAAGAACCGCCGCAATCTCGACCAGGTTCCGTACGACGACATCAAGGGCCTGTTCTCCCGATCGGTGCACGCACTGCGGCACAACCTCGAGGAGACCACCAGCACGATCTCGGAGCGGATCCGGGAAGCCTGGGCCGACGAGCCCGAGGAACAGGTCGTCACCACGGCACGCCGGGCCAAGTCCACGGCGCGCGTCGCGGTGGATCAGCCGCGGTGGCGGCGGCAACTGATCCGGCGGCCGTTCCTGGTCGCGTGGGTGGTGCTCGCGCTCGGTGCGTTGGTCGCGGCGCGTGACCTGATCGGTGGCGGTGCGCTGCGCTCGCACCTGCTCTTGCCTGCCCAGGAGAACATCGCGGCGCTGTGGCATGCCGCGGCGTCCGCTCCGCCCGGGGTCACCCCGCCCGCCTGGCTGGGGCAGATGTGGGCGTTCTCGACGGTGATGTTCGGTCCGGGCGGCGCGACGAACATCCTGCTGCTCGGTGCGGTTCCGCTCGCCGGCCTGGCAGCCTGGGCGTTGCTGCGCGCGTTCGTGGTCGATCGGGTGGCGCGCGCTTGGGGCGCTTCGGCGTACGGGCTGGCCGTCTTCACGAACGGTGCGATCTCGCAAGGGCGGCTCGGGACGTGTGTGGCGGCGATCGTGCTGCCGCTGCTCGGTGCCGCCATCCACACCGTCGCCCGGCGGCGGCGAGTGGTCGTCCAGGGCAGTTGGCGGGCCGCGTGGTTCGCCGGGATCTGCCTGGCAGTGCTGTTCGCGTTCACGCCGGCGCTCGGGTTGCTGATCGCGGTCATCCTGGTCTTCGGCGCGGTGCTCGGCCTCGGCTGGCGGCGCCAGGGGCGGCAGTTGGTGTTCTCGGTCGTGCTCGGCCTGCTGCTCGTGCTGCCGTGGACGATCGACCTGATCAAGCACCCCTCGAAGCTGGGCCAGGAGGCGGGCGGTCCGCCGACCGCCGCGATCGGTCCGGGCGACAGCCTGCCGCATCTGTTGACCGGTACGCCGCTCGGTGCGCCGACGCCGTGGTGGTTCGCCGTACCGCTGATCCTGGTGGCGCTGGTCGCGCTGCTGCGCGAGTCGCGGCAGCGCTACGAACTGCTCGGCTGGTTCGCCGCGCTGGCCGGTCTGGCCGGGACGCTGGTCGCGAGCCGGCTCGGTGGCGGCGCCGGTCCGTTGATGTTCCTGATGACGGCCGGCTGGATCATCTCGGTCACGGTCGCCTGGGATTCGGTCGGGAAGTCGCGGGAGATCCTCGTCCAGGGTGTGCTCGGGATCGCGCTGGTGACGACGATCGTCACCGCGGGGTTCTGGCTCGTCCGCGGGACCGACGGCCCGTTGTGGCGCGGCCCGGCCCAGGACCTCCCGGCGTACCTGGTGGCCTCGCAGGATCCGCCGGACAACCAGTCGATCCTGGTCGTGCGCAAGGCACCGGGCGGCCAGATGCGGTTCTCGCTGGTCAAGGACGGCGGGCCGCGGATGGGTTCGCTCGAGGCGGCGCCGACGCCGGCCCAGACCAAGCCGATCACCGACGTCCTGGCCACGCTCGGCGGTGGCGGCAGCGGTGAGGAAGGGCGCCAGTTGGCCGGTCTCGCGATCGACTACGTGTACCTGCCCGGCCCGGTGGACCCGACACTGCAGTCGACACTCGACTCGCTGCCCGGCCTCACCCGGGCCAGCGCGAACGACGGCGACGCGTCCTGGCTCGTGGACCGCTCGAAGATCACCGGCACGACGCCGATCGTGGACCAGACGCATTCGGTCTGGCGCGTCCTCGGGCTGATCGGCTGGATCATCGCGCTGATCTTCTGCCTGCCGACGGTCCGCCGTACCGTCGCCGTACCGCAAGGAACCCACGCGAGGAGGGATCCGCGGTGAGCCGGTTGCTGTCCGATCCGCGACTCCGGATCGGCGCCGTCGTCGCGGCCATGGCCGTGCTGGCCGGGCTCGGGATCGTCACCCATCCGGGCAAGGCGGACACCCGGGTCGAGGCGGCCACCACGGAGCCGTCCCGGGTGATCGTGAACCGGACGGCGCTTGCCTGTCCGGTGCTGTCCGCGGGCGGCAAGATGACCAGCGTCGTGAACGCGGTCTCCCCGACCCTGCCGGACGGTACGCCGACCTCCGCGGGCGCGGCCCAACCGCTGTCGATCGCGCCGCTGCCGGCCACCTCCAACCCGGTCGGCTCGTTGCTGAAGCGCGGCACCATCGGCTCGAGCCCCGTGTCGTCCAAGCCCGTCCCACTGTCGATCCAGGGCACCGGTCCGCTGGCCGCGGGCACCGTCGGCACGAGTACGACGACCGCGCCCGACGGCGAGGTCAACCGCGGGATGGCGAGCGTGCCGTGCCAGCTGCCCGGATCGGACTTCTGGTTCGTCGGGGCATCCGGTGCGAGCGACCGGCGCGACGTGTTGGTGCTGACCAACCTGGACAGCATCAACGCCGAGGTCAACGTCAGTGTGTACTCGCGGGCCGGTGCCGCGGACCTGCCCGCCGCACGCGGCATCGTCGTTCCGGCGCACGGCACGTCCGAGTTGTTCCTCCGGCAGGTCGCGCCGGACCTGCGCGACATCGCGCTGCACGTCGAGTCGACCGGCGGCCGGGTCGCGGCCGCGGTCCGGTCGAACGCGTCGAGCGCCGGTAAACCGCTCGGTGTCGACTGGCTGAACCAGTCGGCCGACCCGGCCACGATGTCGTTCGTCCCGGCGGTCGCGCCGGGCAACGGGCAGCGGATCCTGTCGATCGCCAACCCGACCGACCTGCAGGCGACCGTCAGCCTGACGATCAACGGACCGAACGGGCCGTTCAAGCCGGCCGGTCTGGAGACCGTGATGGTCGATGCCGGCGCGGTGAAGACGGTCGCGCTCGACAAGGTGCTGAACGGCGACGCGAGCGGGATCACGCTCACCTCGGACCAGCCGGTGACCGCGGCGCTGCGGGCCACCGACGCGAGCCGGACCGAGTTCTCCTCGATCGGATCCGCCGACGCGCTGGCCGGCCCGGCGTACCTCGTGCTGCCCGCCCATCGGCAGCCGGTCGTGCTGCAGGTGACCGCTCCGGGCAAGACCGCGAGCGTGAAGTTCGAGCTGCGCGACGCGGTCGGGCGGGCGCTCGTGACGCGCGCGCTGGACATCGTGAACGGCGCGACCACGCCGATCTCGTTCCCCGCGCAGCCGCGACCGACGTACCTGATGGTTCAGCAGACCCGCGGGACGGTGGTCGCGGGCGTCACGCTGATGCCGGCGCCGAAGCCGTCGAAGGACGACGTACCACAGGTGGCCGCGTGGCCGCTGTCGACGTCACTGGTGTTCCGCGCCCAGCTCGGCGCCCAGCCCGACGTGAGCGCGGCCCTCCGCTAGGGCGTGCCCTAACCCTCGCTGGTGTTGGCGCCGGGGTCCTGCAGCATTCGCAGGTGACGGCGGCGGGCGACCTCGACCGGCGCGCCCGGCGTGCCGGCGCGCGGTTCGCCGCGCGGTGGGAGCGGGCGGGCTGCTTCGCGGACCGCGTTCGCCAGCGCCTCGAGGTCGTCCGACGACGGGCCGGCCGCGGCCGGGTCCGGAGCGAGCCGGATGACCTCCCACCCGTTCGGCGCGGTGAGGCGGTCGGCGTGGTCGGCGCACAGGTCGTAGCAGTGCGGCTCGGCGTACGTCGCCAGCGGACCGAGCACACAGGTCGAGTCGGCGTACACGTAGGTGAGCGTTGAGACGGCAGGCTTCTGACATCCGGCGCGCGAACAGATCCTGGCGATGCTCACGGACAGACGTTACCCCCACTAGGCTGAGCGTGTGACCGAGGCTCGCCGTCATCGCAGGCACATCGACCGCCACGGCCGCGGCCTGCTCGGCCCGATCAGCCGGCCGAGCAAGTTCGCGCCGCGGGGTCTGCCGCTGCAGCGATCGCTCGCGGCCTCGTTCGACGAGGTGGTCGCGATCGAGGTGACCCGGCTGGAGAAGCGGCTGCCGCAGGTGGTCGCGCGGGTCGAGTTCGCGATCGAGGACGTCCCGAACCTGGACCTCGACGCCACCGAGATCCCGCTCACCCACGCCACCGGCGGCACGTCGCACGAGCCCTACCGGATCGTCGTGTTCCGCCGCCCGATCGAGCTCCGCGCCGAACGGTCCGGCAGCAGCCTGTCCTGGCTGGTCCGCTCGGCCCTCGTCCTGGAACTGGCGGACGTCCTGGCCCTCTCCCCGGAACAGATCGACCCCGACTTCGACACCGGCGAGGACTGATCGCCTCGCGTCAGGTGCCGGACCGGTGGGGAGGGGAACCGGTCCGGCGGTGGGGGGACGGTCAGGACAGGTGCGGACCGAGGAGGTCGGTCAGCTCGATGCGTTCGTAGAAGCCGGCCCGGAGGCGGTCGCCGAGGTTGTCGGCTTCTTCGGCGCCGTCGTTGACCGGGTCGATGTGGACGCGGAACGGCCGGCTGCCTTTGGGCAGGTCGACGACGCGGGCGATCTGCCGGGCCACCTCCGTGGGGTCCGCGGTGCTCGGCGCGAGCTTGGCGAGCCGGGTACCGACCTGGTCGATCAGGCCCGCGTACAAGGTCTCGTACGCGGCCACCGTCTCGCTGTCGGCGGGGTGGCCCGCGTGCGCGAAGTGGTTCGTGCCGGTGGTGAACGACCCCGGTACGACGATCGTCGTGTCCACACCGAACCGGGCCAGCTCGGCCGCGTAGCTGACCGCGAGCGAGTCCTCGGCGGCTTTCGCGGCGAAGTACGGCGCGAGGTACGGCGGCGTACCGCCCCGGGTGCTGGAGGACCCGACCCAGACCAGCAGACCGTCCCGGCGCGCCCGCATGTGCGGCAGGATCGCGCGGTTCACCCGCTGCGTCGACAGCACGTTGACGTCGTACACCGCCACCAGTTCCTCAGGCGTGAACGCTTCCGCCGGCCCGAGGACCATGTGGCCGGCGTTGTGTACGACCACGTCCAGCTCGGCGACCTCGTCGAGCACCCGGCGTACCGCGGCGTCGACCGAGTCCTGCGAACTGACGTCCATCTCCAGCGCCCGGACGTCCACGCCGTTGGATCGCGCGTACTCCTCGAGCTCGGCCACCGCGGCGGCGTTGCGGTCGGTGGTGTGCCGCATCCCGGCGTACACCCGATGCCCGGCGTCGGCGAGCGCCCGCGCGGCCATGGCGCCGAAACCGCTGGAGGCACCGGTGACGATGATGTTCTTGGACATGCTCGTTCCTCCCTGGATGACCCCTCGGCGAGACTTAGATGACGCCGCCGTTGACGTAGATGATCTGGCCGTTCACCCAGCGCGCCGGGCCGGCGAGGAACGACACGGCTTCCGCGATGTCCGGCGGTCCGCCGAGGCGCTGGAGCGGAGCCAGGTTCGCCAGCCTGTCGATGGTCGCCTGGTCCTTGCCGTCCAGGAACAGGTCGGTCGCGGTCGGTCCGGGCGCGACGGCGTTCACGGTGATGTCCCGGCCGCGCAACTCCCTGGCCAGGATCAGTGTCATCGCGTCGACCGCGCCCTTGGTGGCCGCGTAGCCGGTGTAGCTCTCGAAGCCCAGCTTGACCACCGACGACGAGAAGTTGATGATCGCGCCGCCGGGCCGGACCCGACGGGCCGCCTGCTGGTTCACCACGAACGTGCCCCGGATGTTGATCCGGTGCATCCGGTCCAGGTCGGCCAGCTCGAACGTCGCCAACGGCGACAGCAGCATGATTCCGGCCGTGTGCACGACGACGTCGACGCCTCCGTAGAGCCGCTCGGTGGCGTCGAACAGGTCCGCGACCTGCGTCTCGTCCGCCACGTCGGCACCGAACGTGCTGGCGGTGCCGCCTTCGTCGACGATCAGCTTGGCGACCTGATCGGCGGTGTCCGGGTTGCCGGCGTACGCCACCAGGACGCTCATACCGTCCGCGGCGAGCCGCCGGGAAACTTCACGGCCGATGCCGCCGGATCCACCGGTGACGATCGCGACGCGGGCATCCGCACTGGTTCCGGGAGTGGCCATCTCGAGATCCTCCGATCAGGGGTACGCCGTCCTTCGCGGCACTTCGGATGGCCTCACTCTCGCGCCACACCGGCAGGCATTGCCCCCGTCACCCCCGGGGTTCGACCCCCGGGGCTCTGCTGTCCCGGGGAATGGTCAGCCGGTCCGGACCACCCGATCGAGCTCGTACCGGGAGGTGATGCCGAGCTTCGCGAAGACGTTGCCGAGGTGGTACTCGACCGTGCGCGGGCTCAGGAACAACCGGGTGCCGATCTCCGGGTTCGACAATCCCTCCCGGGCCAGCCGCGCGACCTGCGACTCACGGGCCGTCAACGCGGCGGCGGTGGCAGCCGTCCGTTTGCGGGCCTTCTCGCCGGTGGCCAGCAGTTCGTGGTGGGCGCGTTCAGCGAAGGCACCGAGGCCCATCGCGGTGAACTCGTCGTGGGCGGCCCGCAACTGTTCGCGCGCTTCGAGCCGCCGGCCCCGCCGCCGCAGCCATTCGCCGTACAGCAATGTGGCGCGGGCCGATTCGGTTCGCATCCGGGTACGCCGCAGCCGGTCGACGGCCTCCTGGTACAGCGCCTCGGCCTCGTCACCGTTGGTCAGCAACGCCTGGCACCGCGCTTGCAGTCCGCGGGCCCACTCGGTTCGGCTCGCCTGGGTCATGGTGGTGATCCACGCGAGGACCTCTGCGGCGAGGTCGTGGCTCCCGCTGCGGACGGCCGCTTCGACCAGCTCTGCCGCCGCCCAGTTGGCCACCCCGGGATAGCGGAGCTCGGGGTACTCCTGGTGACGCAGGGCGTCCTCGGACGAGGCGGCTGCCTCGGCGTAGTTGCCGAGTCCGTTGTGCGCCACCGCGTTGGTCCAGTGCGCCACGGCGATTCCGATACCCTCGCCGCGGCGGGTCACGTCGGGAACGGTGTCCTCGATCAGAGCCTGCACCTCGCTCTGCTGACCGGAGTACGCCGCCAGCGCCATCGCGGCGTACGGCGCGAGGTTGCTGCCGGTTGCCTCGGTGATGGTCGTGCCCTCGTCGATCAGCAAGGTGGCCGCGGCCAGGTCGCCGGCGAACAACAGCATGTAGGCGCGCGTGCTGAGTGCCAGTGGCAGCTCACTGAGCGCACCTCCTTGGCGGGACAGCTCGACGTACCGCGCGGACAGCGCGTGCCAGGCCTGGTCGTCCCACAGATGCAAGGCGGCCTCGGTGGCCAGCCACGACCAGCGCAACTCCTCCTGCGGTGACATGTCGCTGCCGAATGTGTCCAGCGCCTGCCGCAGGAGCGGTGCGCCGGCGGCGTACCCGTCGACGAAGTTGGCCGCGAGGCCGTCCAGCAGAAGGTCAGGCGCACGCGGACTGTCCGGTTGTGGCGCCGTACTGGCGGCGTGGGACACGTCGAGCGTGCCACCGCCCGGACGCGCCAAGTCCCCGACGAACATGGCAGCCGTCAGGCCGTCCAGGTACGTCGCCCGGCACAGCTCGACGTTGATCGGCTCCAGCCGCTGCGCTGCCTTCAACAGCAGCGGCGGTGCGTCGCGGCCGCGGCTCGTGACGAACGCCAGTTGCGCTCGAAGGAGGTCCACCCGCGCTTGCTCCAACTCCTTCAGCGGACCGGCCTCGGCCATGGCCAGCAGGTCCGTGGCAGCGTCGAACGCACCGGACTGGAGCTTCGCCTGCGCCGCGTCAAGTGCCCGGGCCGCGCGCTGCTGCGGATCCGGCGTGAGTACTGCGGCCCGCTCGAGGAACGCGGCAGCGGCAGCGAGGCCGCCACGTGCCTGCGCGCGCCCGGCCGAACGCTCGAGCTCCCGGGCTACGTCCTCGTCGGGGGCGTCCGCGGCGTGCGCGAGATGCCAGGCCCGGCGATCGGCGTCGGTGTCCGGATCGGTGACGTCCGCGAGCGCGCGGTGCGTCTCGGAGCGCTGTTGCGGTGTGGCCTCGCGGTAGATCGCCGAGCGCACCAAGGGGTGCCGGAACGTGATCCGGTCCGAGATCTCCAGCAGTCCCGCGAACTGTGCCCGGTCCGTGGTTTCCACGGTGATGCCGAGTCGCTGCGCCGCCCGGCGGACCAGCGCCAGATCGCCCACGGGTTCGACGGCCGCGACGAGCAGCAACCGCCGTTCGTCGGCCGACAGGGGTCCGAGCCGGCGGCGGAAGCTGTCCTCGATCCGGCCGGCCAGACTCCGCGCGTCGAGCAGCCCGAATCCGCCGGCCAGCTCGGTGTAGCTGAGCTCGCGCGGCAACTCCAGGAGGGCGAGTGGGTTTCCGCGGGTTTCGGCCACGATGCGGTCGCGGACGCGTTCGTCGAGTGCTCCTGGGATCGCGGCGGCCAGAACCTCCCGGGCGCCGTCCGGCGACAGTCCGCGCAGTACGAGTCTCGGCAGGCCGGCGTACGACCGGTCGTTGACCGGATCACGCACGGCGAACACGATGCCGACCGACTCGGCGACCAGCCGCCGGCTCACGAAGGCCAGCGTCTCCGCGGTGATCCGGTCGAGCCATTGGGCGTCGTCGACGACGCACAGCAACGGACGCTCTGCCGCGGCCGCCGCGAGCAGGCTGAGCACGGCCAGACCGACCAGGAAGCGGTCCGGGACCGAGCCGGTCCGCAGCCCGAAAGCGGTCGCCAACGCGTCCTGCTGCGGCGCCGGAACGCTGTGCAGATGGGGGAGCAGCGGTGCGCAGAGCTGGTGCAGGCCGGCGAAGGCGAGTTCGGCCTCCGCCTGCACGCCGGCCGCGCGCACGATCCGGCAGCCCGATGCCTCGCCGACCAGGTACTCGAGCAGCGCCGACTTGCCGATCCCGGCCTCGCCGGAGATCACCAGCGACTCGCTGACTCCGTGGCGCAGGTTCGCCAGCAGGTTGTCCAGCTGCTCGCACTCGCTGCGCCGGTCAACCAACATGTAGCGAAACTAACGCCGATCCCGGCCCCGTGCCCACACCCCGTGCCTCCCGGATCCGATCCCTGGGCTTGCGGGCGACGCTAGTTCGATGAGCGTTCCTCGTGTGGTGATCGTGGGTGCCGGATTCGCCGGGTACAACGCGGCCCGGGGGCTGCGCAAGTACGCCCCCGACGCCGAGATCGTGATGATCAACCCGACGGACTACTTCCTCTACCTCCCGTTGCTGCCGGAGGTCGCTGCCGGGCTGCTGGAGCCCCGCCGGATCTCGGTGTCGCTGCCGGACCGGCTGCGCGGCGTGACCCTGGTGCTCGGCACCGTCACCCACATCGATCTCGAAGACCACAAGGTCGAGTGGCTGGATCCGGAGGGCCGGCCCGGCGGCATCGAGTTCGACCGGCTGGTCCTCGCGGCGGGCAGTGTGAACAAGCTGCTGCCGATCCCGGGCGTCGCGGAGTACGCGTACGGCTTCCGCAGCATCGCCGAGGCGCTGTTCCTGCGCGACCACATCACCCGCCAACTGGAGCTGGCCGCCACCACCGCCGACCGGGACGAGCGGGACGCGCGCTGTACGTTCGTGGTTGTCGGGGCCGGCTACACCGGGACCGAGGTCGCTGCCCAGGGCCAGTTGTTCACCGAGCGCGTGGCTCGGCAGCTGCCCGCCTTGCGCAACCAGCCGATGCGCTGGCTGCTCGCCGACCTGGCCGACCGGCTGCTGCCAGGTCTGCATCCACGGATGTCGGCGACGGCGGATCGGGTACTACGCCGGCGCGGCGTCGAGATTCGCGTCGGGCAGTCTGTGCAGTACGCCGGCGTCGACAGCCTGCGACGGACCACCGGCGAGGAGATCGCGACCCGGTCGCTGATCTGGTGTGTCGGGGTACGGCCCGACCCGTTGGTCGAGGGGCTGGAGCTGCCCACCGATCACGGCCGGCTCCAGGTCCACGAGACCCTTGTGGTCCGCGGCCGGGCGCATGTCTTCGCCTGCGGGGACTGCGCGGCGGTGCCCGATGTCACCCGGCCCGGTTCGATCACCGGTATGACGGCTCAGCACGCGCAGCGGCAGGGCAGACTCGTGGCCCGCAACGTCGCCGCCTCGCTCCGCGGGGACGACCTCGAGCCGTACAAGCACCATGATCTCGGCTTCCTGGTCGATCTCGGCGGCTGGGCGGCCGCGGCGAACCCGCTGAACGTGCCGATGTCCGGTCCGGCCGCCAAGGCGGTCACCCGCGGGTACCACCTGTACTCGCTGCCGGGTAACCGGACCCGTACCGGGCTGGACTGGGCCGTCAATGCGGTGCTGCCGCCTCGTGCGGTTCAGTTCGGCTTGGTCGGCAGGCTGAATCAGGCGACGTCACCGGGCACCCGGTTCAGCTCGTGACGCGAGCTGATCCCGAGCTTCGCGAACGCGTTGCCGAGGTGGTACTCGACCGTCCGCGGGCTGAGGAACAGCCGGCTCGCGATCTCGGGGTTCGACAGTCCGTCCCGAGCCAGCCGGGCGATCTGGCTCTCCCGCGCGGTCAGCCGGCCGGTGCCGGCCACCGCGTGATCGCGGGTCTTCTCGCCGGTCGCGGCCAGCTCCCGCCTGGCCCGCTCGGCGAATCCCTCGGCGCCCATCAGCACGAACATCTCGTGCGCCGTGCGCAGCTGTTCGCGCGCGTCGAGCCGGCGTCCCCGGCGGCGCAACCACTCGCCGTAGACCAGCGTCGCCCGGGCGAGTTCCGCGCGGACCTTGGTACGGCGCAATCTCGCGATCGCCTCGCGGTACTGCGGTTCCGGGTCGTCGTCGTGACCGAGCAGCGCGCGGGACCGGGCCTGCAGTCCGAGGGCCCAGTCGGTCCCACTGGCGCTCGTCAGCTCCGACAACTGGGCGAAGGCGTCGGCCGCGATGCCGGGACGACCGAGGTAGGCGGCTGCCTCGATCAGCTCGACCAGACCCCAGTTCGGCGCCGCGAGTTCCAGCACGCACTCGCTCGCTCGCCGCGCCTCGACGAGCGCGCGTTCGAAGTCACCCGAACTGTTGGCGAGCAGCGCCGCCGCGGATTGCGCGACCGTCAGGCCGATGCCCTCACCTCGCTCGGCCGCGTCGGCGGTCACCGTCGCGAGCAGTTGGCGGGCGTGCTGCCGACGACCTTGCCAGGCCGCCAGCCGCAAGGCGCCGTACGGTACGAGGCTGCTCGCGATCGTCTCGGCAACCACAGCGGCTTCACCACAATGCGCCACGGCCGATCGGTAGTGACCGGTGAACAGTTCGAAGGCGATGCGGGTGTTCAGCGCGAGGATCAACTGGCTGAGCGCGCCGGCCTCGCGGGCGAACTGGACATGGCGGCCGGACAGGATGTCCCAGCTCTCGTCGTCCCACAGGTCGGCGGCGATGGCTTCGGCGAGCCACAACCATCGCAGACCCTCCTCAGCGGTGAGGTCACTACCGCAGAAAGCGCGCAGCATCTCCTTCGCGGCGGGAGCGGCAGCGCGGTACCCGTCGGTGAAGAGCGTGGCGAGGGCATCCAACAACAGGTCGCCCTTGGCCGGGGCATGCTCGCGAGGCATTCGCCGTGCTGCCTGGGCCACGTCGGCGGGCGTGACACCGCCGCGAGCGGCAAGGCGTCCGGCGAACGTGGTGGCGGACAACGCGTCCAGATAGGTGTCGCGGGCGAGCTTGCTGTCGAGTCTCTCCAGCCGGTGGGCCGCCGCGAGCAACAGTGGGGGAGCCTCGTGGCCGTGACTCGTGGCGAACGCGGCCTCCGCCCGCAGCAGGTCGAGCTGGGCCCGTTGGAGTTCGTCGAGCGGACCGGCCTCGGCGATCGCGAGCAGTTCGAGTGTCTGGTTCGGTACGCCGGTCTGGAGCAACACAGTGGCGGCGGCGATGGCCCGTCGTACCTGCTCGGCGCGGTCCGGTGTCAGCCGGGTCGCACGTTCGAGGAACGCCGCAGCCGCGGCCAGCCCGCCGCGCGAGCGCGCCCGGCCGGCGGAGCGCTCCAGCTCGGCCGCGACCGCTTCGTCGGGTCCCTCGGCGGCGTGCGCGAGATGCCAGGCGCGCCGATCAGGGTCGCTGACCGGATCAGTTGCGTCCGCCAGCGACCGGTGAGCCTCGCGCAGGTCCGCCGGCGACGCTGCCCGGCGGATGGCCGAACGTGCCAGCGGATGGCGGAACGTCACCTGCCGTCCCCACTCGAGCAGTCCGGTGAAGCCAGGCAGTTGGTGTACGCCGGGGGTGATGCCGAGGGTGAGCGCGGCGCGGTAGATGAGGGCCGGGTCCCCGGTCGGCTCGACGGCCGCGATCAGCAGCAGCCGGCGGGTGTCGCGTGGCAGGTCCGTCAGCCGGCGTTGGAAAGTGTCCTCGATCCGGTCGGCCAGGTCGTGGTCGTCCGGGAGCCGGAATCCGCCGGCCAGCTCGGTGTAGGTCAGTCCGCGGGGGAGCTCGAGCAAGGCCAGCGGGTTGCCGTGCAGCTCGGCCAGGATGCGGTCTCGTACCCGCTCGTCGAGCGGACCCGGGATGGCCGCGGCCAGCAGCTCGCGCGCCTCCGCGGCGGGCAGACCCTTCACCTCTAGCTGTGGCAGCCCGGCGAAGGCAGTCCCAGCCGGATCCCGGATGGCCACGACGAGCGCGACCGATTCCGCGACCAGCCGCCGGGCGACGAACGCCAGGGTCTCGGCGGAGATCTGGTCGACCCACTGCGCGTCGTCGACCACGCAGACGAGCGGGTCCCCGTCGGCGCCGGCTGCCATCAGGCTCAGCACTGCCAGCCCGACGAGGAACCTGTCCGGCGCGGGTCCGGCGGACAGTCCGAAGGCGGTGCGGAGGGCGTCGCGCTGTGGCTCGGGTAGCTGGTCGATGTGGTCCAGCAGCGGAGCACAGAGCTGATGCAGACCGGCGAACGCCAGCTCGGCCTCGGCCTGGACGCCGGCGACCCGGACCACGTGACACCCCTCGGCCTGGCTGACCAGGTAGTCCAGCAGCGCCGACTTGCCGATCCCTGCTTCGCCGGAGAGCACCAGAGTCGGGCTGTCACCACGCCGTACGGCGTCGAGCAGCCTCCTGAGCTGCCGGCACTCGGCCTGCCTGCCCCGGAGTCCGACGGTCGATTCGCTGGCCATTCCGGCCCCCCGTTCATGCCCGCCTGAACGACGCACAACGACTCCCAGTCTTGTCGAGCCAAAGTCCGCTCGGCAATCACCTGAACGTCCGGGGCGACCTGGCGGACACGCGCACCGAGACCGTTCTGTTAGGACCGGTGGGTTGACCGGTGTTGAAACCTGTTCCGTAGTGTGGGAAGCGGTTGTGTCCTTCGTTGTCATCGGGAGAGGATCGTGAGTGTGAACGATCAAAAACTGCGGGTCGGGGTCGTTGGACTGGGTTTCGCCGGGCGTACCGCGCTGGAGGCGTTCTCCGAGCTGCCGGACGTCGAGGTGATCGCGCTGGCCGGCCTGGAGAAGGACACGCTGACCAGCTTGGGCGAGAAGCACGGCGTACCGCATCTGTACGAGAAGTGGGAGGACCTGCTCGAGACCCCCGGTCTGGACGCGGTCAGCGTCGGTACGCCGACGCAGCTGCACGCCCCGATCGCGCTGGCGGCGCTGAACAAGGGCCTGCACGTCCTGTCCGAGAAGCCGCTGGCCCGCACGGTCGCCGAAGGCACCGCGATGGTCGAGGCCTCGAAGAAGGCCGGCCGGGTGCTGAAGGTGGTCTTCAACCACCGCGAGCGTGGTGACGTCGCGGCGCTGAAGCACCAGATCGACGAGGGCAAGCTCGGCCGGATCTACTACGCGAAAGCGCACTGGATGCGCCGCAACGGCATCCCCGGGATGGGCGGCTGGTTCACCAACCGGGAGCTGTCCGGCGGTGGCCCGCTGATCGACCTCGGCGTCCACATCCTCGACATGGCGCTGCACCTGATGGGCGAGCCCGAGATCAGCACGGTGTCCGCGGACACGTTCGCGGAGCTCGGCCCGCGCGGCCGGGGCAGCGCGAGTACGCCGGACCGCCCGACCGTCGACACGCTCGGGTCGAAGTTCGAGGTCGAGGACCTGGCGACGGCGTACCTGCGGCTGAAGGGCGGCGGCGCGCTGCAGCTGGAGACCAGCTGGGCCACGTTCCGCGCGCCCGGCGACAACTTCGGCATCGAGCTGTTCGGCACCGAGGGCGGCGCGAAGATCGAGGTACAGAACTACACCACCACCGACACGCTGCGGATCTTCACCGACGTGGCCGGCGTACCGGCCGAGGTGAAGCCGGCCACCGGCGCGGGCCTCGGGCACCGTGCGGTCGTGCGGGAGTTCGTCCGGATCGTGCAGAGCGGTGAGTGGGAAGGCCAGAACGGGTCCGAGGCGCTGCTGCGGACCGAGATCATCGACGCCTGCTACGCCTCGGCGAAGGCGGGACGAGAGGTTGTACTCCATGACTGATCCCATCCGCGTCACCGTCTGGGGCGAGAACGTCCACGAGGGCCGTGACGAGACCGTCCGCAAGGTCTACCCGGACACCATGCACGGCACCATCGCGGCCGCACTGCGCGACCGGCTGGGCAGCGAGGTGGTCGTCCGGACCGCCACGTTGCAGGACCCGGAGCACGGACTCACCGAGGAGGTGCTCGCGGACACCGACGTACTCACCTGGTGGGGGCACGCCGCCCACGGCGACGTCGACGACGCGATCGTCGACCGGGTCCAGCAGCACGTACTGTCCGGGATGGGCCTGATCGCGCTGCACTCGGCGCACTTCTCGAAGATCTTCATCAAGCTGATGGGGACCACGTGCTCGCTCGACTGGCGGGCCGAGAACGACCGGGAGCTGATCTGGACGGTCGCGGCCGGGCACCCGATCGCGCAGGGCATCCCGCACCCGCTGGTGATCGAGCGCGAGGAGATGTACGGCGAGCTGTTCGACATCCCGCAGCCGGACGAGCTGGTCTTCGTCAGCTCGTTCTCCGGCGGCGAGGTGTTCCGCTCGGGCTGCTGCTACCGCCGCGGCCAGGGCCGGGTCTTCTACTTCCGCCCCGGCGACCAGGAGTACCCGACGTACCACCAGCCGGAGGTCCAGCAGATCATCGCCAACGCGGCGAAGTGGGCCGCACCGGTGGTCCCGCGGCAGCTCCCGACCGTCCACCACCGTGGCACACCCAACTGGTTCGAGAAGGCCTGAGCTGCACGCTGGTCGGTGGGCCGGATAGGGTCCCTGCATGGCTGATGTTGCGGGGATCTTCAAGGCGTACGACGTTCGCGGGATCGTGCCGGACCAGCTCGACGAGTCGGTGGCCCGGGCGACCGGGGCGGCCATGGTCGAGGTCCTGGACGTGCTCGCCGGCCCGGGCGCGGTCGTGGTCGGCTACGACATGCGGCCCTCCAGCCCGGCCCTCGCGGCGGCCTTCGCCGAGGGCGTGACGAGCACCGGCGCCGACGTGATCGACATCGGCCTGGCGTCCACCGACCAGCTGTACTTCGCGTCCGGGCGGCTCGACCTGCCCGGCGCGATGTTCACCGCGAGCCACAACCCGGCGCGGTACAACGGCATCAAGCTGTGCCGCGCCGGCGCCGCCCCGGTCGGTAGCGACTCCGGTCTGCGGGACATCGCGGATCTGGTCGCGAAGGCGCTGACCGAGCCCGCGTCGACCGGCGCGGCGACCGGGCACGTCACCCACAAGGACCTGCTCACCGCGTACGCCGACCACCTGCACGACCTGGTCGACCTGAGCGGCATCCGCCCGCTGACCGTGGTCGTCGACGCCGGCAACGGCATGGGCGGCCACACCGTGCCGGCCGTGTTCGCCGACGGGCCTGTGACGATCGTGCCGCTGTACTTCGAGCTCGACGGCAACTTCCCGAACCACGAGGCGAACCCGCTCGACCCGAAGAACCTGGTCGACCTGCAGGCCAAGGTCCGTGAGGTGGGTGCCGACCTCGGCCTGGCCTTCGACGGCGACGCCGATCGCTGCTTCGTGGTGGACGAGAAGGGCGACCCGATCTCGCCGAGCGCGATCACCGGCGCGGTCGCGGTCCGCGAGCTGGCCAAGCATCCGGGGGCGACCATCCTGCACAACCTGATCACCTCCAAGGCGGTCCCGGAGCTGATCACCGAGCACGGCGGTGTCCCGGTCCGGACCCGGGTCGGGCACTCCAACATCAAGCAGAAGATGGCCGAGACCGACGCGGTGTTCGGCGGCGAGCACTCCGCGCACTACTACTTCCGCGACTTCTGGCGCGCCGACACCGGCATGCTCGCGGCGCTGCACGTGCTCGCCGCGTTGGGCGAGCAGGACCGCCCGGCCAGCGAGCTGTTCGCGGAGTACGAGCGGTACGTCGCGTCCGGCGAGATCAACAACACGGTCGCGGACGCGGCGGCGACGGTCGCGGCGATCGAGGACACCTATTCTGGCGTCGAGGGCGTGACCGTCGACCGTCTGGACGGGTTGACCGTGTCGGCGGGACAGTGGTGGTTCAACGTCCGTGCGTCGAACACGGAGCCGTTGCTGCGGCTGAACGTCGAGGCCGCGGACCGGGCCGGCATGGAACGCGTCCGCGACGAAGTACTGGCCCTGATCACTGGTTCGAGGGAGAACTGAATGGCAGTCAATCTGGACCCGGACCTGCTGAGCATCCTGGTCTGCCCGAAGTGCCGCTCGGAGTTCCGGGTGGACGACGAGGCCGACGAGCTGATCTGCACCAACGCCGGCTGCGCGCTGGCGTACCCGGTCCGCGACGACATCCCGGTGCTGCTGATCGACGAGGCCCGGGACACCCGCGAACCGGCGGCCACGGAGAGTTGATGAGTACTTTCGACGACACCAGGCTGGACGATCCGGCGGCGCTCGAGGCGGCGGACGGGCTGTTGCGCCGGCTGGCGATGGCCGGTGCCCGGATCCGGGCCGAGCTGGAAGCGTCCGCGGACGTCCTGTCCACATTGGAGTCCGACGGCTTCCGGCCGCGGGCTGTGGTCGCGGCCGGCCGGGACGCGCGGCTCGTCCGGGCGGTTCTGGAGCCGGTCTGCCCGGTGCCGTTCCTCGCCTGGCCCGGTCCGGGGCTGCCCGGCTGGGCCGGCCCGCTGGATCTGGTCATCGTCCTCGGCGGTGCCGCCGAGGACACCGATGCGGTATCGGCCGCGGGCGAAGCGGTACGCCGTGGTTGCGGGTTGATGGTCGCGGCGCCGGAGGACTCGCCGGTGGCGATCGCCTCGGCAGGTCTGCGGCATGCGATCCGGCTGCCGTCGCAGTCGGACGACCAGCTGGCTGCCGCCGTCGCCGTACTGCAGGCCCTGCACCAGATGGAGCTCGGTCCCGAGGTCGACCACAAGGCTGTCGCGGCGTTGCTGGACGACGTGGCGATCGAGTGCTCGCCCAACAACGACGTGTCGTCGAATCCGGCGAAGGAGCTCGCGCTCGTGCTGGCCGACGCGTTGCCTTTGGTCTGGGGTGGCTCCGTACTGGCTGCGCGGGCCGCTCGGCGCGTGGTCGAGGCGTTGCGGCTGGCCAGTGGCCGGCCGGCGCTGGCCGCTGACGCCGGTCACTTGCTGCCGGTGCTCAACCAGCCTCCGCGGGACCTGTTCGCGGACCCCTTCGACACACCGGCGGAGCTGAGGCCGGCGCTGATCATCCTGGACGACGGGATCGAAGAGGTCGGCGTCGCCGAGCACCGCCGCAAGCTCGAGTCGAAGGCGGAGGCGCACGACGTCCGCGTGCACACGATCACGCAGGCGAACGGCACGGACGTCGCGCGGTACGCCGCGCTCACCCAGCAGGGCCGGTACGCGGCGGCGTACCTCGGGATCGGCCTCGGCCGGCACGGCATGCCGACCGTCGACGATCCGTTCGAGCCGCGGAATCCCTCGGAGGACCCGGCGTGGTAGTCCCGCTGCAGAACACGATCCGCGACTACGCGTGGGGCTCGCCGACCGCGCTGCCGAAGCTGCTCGGCGTCGAGCCGACCGGCAAGCCCCAGGCGGAGCTGTGGATGGGTGCGCACGAGTCCGCGCCGTCGGTGCTGCCCTCCGGCGACAGCCTGTACGACGCGGTGTCGGCCGATCCGGCGGCGGTGCTGGGGGAGGAGACGGCTGAGCGGTTCGACGGCCGGTTCCCGTTCCTGGCGAAGCTGCTCGCGGCCGCGCAGCCGTTGTCGATCCAGGCGCATCCCTCGCGGGAGCAGGCGATCGACGGCTACCAGCGGGACGAGGCGGCCGGTATCCCGCGGGACGCCGCGGACCGGAACTACAAGGACGCCTGGCCGAAGCCGGAGATCCTGATCGCGCTCGAGCCGTTCGACGCCCTGGTCGGATTCCGGCCGCTCGACCGGACCGTCGCGTTGCTGGATGCACTGCAACCTGAAGGATTCGCGGAACTGACCGACCTGCTGCGCAACGGCAAGCTGCGCGAGGCGTTCACCGATTTCATGAGCCGCGACCGGGACGCGATCCGTCCGCTCGTGGCCGCGCTCGGCGCGGCCGTCGCGCAGGGTGCTGACGGTTTCGCGCTCGAGTGCGAGACGCTCGCGAAGTTGTGCGCGGACTTCCCGGACGATCCCGGCGTCCTCGCGGCGCTGCTGCTGAACCGCGTGCGGTTGCAGCGGTTCGAGGCGGTGTACCTGCCGGCCGGCAACGTGCACGCATACCTGAACGGGCTCGGGTTCGAGGTGATGGCGAACTCCGACAACGTCCTGCGCGGCGGCCTGACGCCCAAGCACATCGACGTACCGGAACTGGTCTCGGTGGTGGACTTCGAGCCGCTGGCCGACCCGGTGCTGACGGCGACGCCGGACGGCGTGTACGACACCGGGTGCGAGTACTTCGCCATCCACCGGGTCGATCTGACCGACGGCGAGCGCACGGTCGACGGCGTCGGGCCGCGGATCGTCTGCTGCGTCGACGGCACGGTCGATGCCGTCGGCAAAGAGTCTGCCGTGAAGTTGTCCGCGGGTCAGTCCGCGTTCCTCTCCGGACCCGAAGGACCCTGTACCCTGCGTGGTTCCGGCACGGCCTTCGTCGTGTCCGCATCCTGACTGCACGGAGGATCTGAACAACCATGGCTGGTGGCGGGAACAAGGCCGTCGTCGCGGCGTTGCTGGCGAACGCGGGCATCGCGATCACCAAGTTCGCCGCCTGGGCGCTGACCCAGTCGGCGTCGATGCTGGCCGAGGCGATCCACTCGACCGCCGACTGCGGCAACCAGGTGCTGCTGCTGGTCGGCAGCAAGCGGGCCAAGCGGGCGGCCGACGAGCTGCACCAGTTCGGCTTCGGCCGGGAGCGGTACGTCTACTCGTTCATCGTGTCGATCGTGCTGTTCAGCGTCGGCGGTCTGTTCGCGCTGTACGAGGGGTACCACAAGGTGCACGACCCGCACGGCATCGACAGCTGGAAGTGGGTCCCGGTCGTGGTGCTGGTGCTCGCGATCACGATGGAGGGCTTCTCGTTCCGGACCGCGATCGTCGAGGCGAACAAGGTCCGCGCGTCGGTGCCCTGGGTGCGCTTCGTCCGCAACGCCCGCGCGCCGGAGCTGCCGGTGATCCTGCTCGAGGACTTCGCCGCGCTCACCGGCCTGGTGCTGGCGCTGATCGGCGTCGCGCTGACGCTTGCCACCGGCAACGGTGTGTTCGACGGCCTGGGCTCGATGGCGATCGGCGCGCTGCTGGTCTGCGTGGCGATCTTCCTGGCGATCGAGATGAAGTCGCTGCTGCTCGGCGAGTCCGCGACCCGCGAGTCGCAGCAGAAGATCGTCGCCGCGATCGAGAACACCCCCGGCGTGCAGCGGCTCATCCACATCAAGACGCTGCACCTCGGCCCGGAAGAGGTACTGGTCGCCGCCAAGCTCGGCGTCGAGCCGACCACCGACGCGGCCGTGGTCGCGGAGACCATCGACGCCGCCGAACGCGCGATCCGCGCCGCCGAACCGATGGCGGCCCACATCTACCTCGAACCGGACGTCTTCCACGAGAACTACGTCCCCGACGAGCGCCCCGCAGTCCCCGAGGCCCCCTCGCACTGACGGAGCCCTCCCTTCCCCTTTCTCTCCTTCCTTCCCTTCGGCTAGCGGGGCCTAGGCGGCAGGACGCCACTGCGGCCCAGCCATCGGAGGGCGCGTTCGCGGTCGATCTCGGCTTGGGTGGGTGGGGCGGTGAGGCGGCCGGTGCGGTAGCCGAGGTTGCGGATGTCCGCGGCCACGGACGGTTCGGCCAGCGCGCGCAGGGCGAAGGCGAGCGCGGCCGGCGTCACGTCGTACCGGCGTTCGAGGTCGAGCGCGAGTTGGACGGCGGCCAGGTCGCGGTCGTCGTACTGGCGCTGCGCGGTGTGCTCGGAGCGCGAGCGCGGGAGCAGGCCGAGGGCCTCCCGGTAGCGCAGCATGCGCGGAGTGGTACCCAGCTGGCGAGCGGCCTCGGTGATGCGCATAGCATCAATCCTGACATTCCGGTGTCAATTTCGCGCTGCGAGCGATCAAACCGCGTGCCTCGGCCCTCTACGCTCGGGCAGGTACCAATCACAGCTTCAGGGGAGCGGCATGACCTTCGACTACAAGGTGGCGGACCTCGGCCTGGCCGAGTTCGGGCGCAAGGAGATCCGGCTGGCCGAGCACGAGATGCCCGGCCTGATGGCGATGCGTGCGCAGTACGGGGAGAGCAAGCCGCTGGCCGGTGCGCGCATCATGGGCTCGCTGCACATGACCATCCAGACCGCGGTACTGATCGAGACCCTGGTGGCGCTCGGAGCCGAGGTGCGCTGGGTGTCCTGCAACATCTTCTCCACCCAGGACCACGCGGCCGCCGCGGTCGTCGTCGGCAGCGGTACGGCCGACGCCCCGGCCGGCGTCCCGGTCTTCGCCTGGAAGGGCGAGACGCTGGAGGAGTACTGGTGGTGCACCGAGCAGGCGCTGACCTGGCCCGGTGGTGACGGCCCGAACATGATCCTCGACGACGGCGGCGACGCCACGATGCTCGTGCACAAGGGCACCGAGTTCGAGAAGGCGGGCGCCGTACCGGACCCGTCGACCGCGGACTCCGAGGAGTACGGCGTCGTCCTGAAGCTGCTCACCCGCACGCTCGCCGAGTCCCCGAACAAGTGGACCACGATCGGCCAGGGCATCAAGGGTGTCACCGAGGAGACCACCACCGGCGTGCACCGGCTGTACGAGATGCACAAGGCCGGCGCGCTGCTGTTCCCGGCGATCAACGTCAACGACTCCGTCACCAAGTCGAAGTTCGACAACAAGTACGGCTGCCGGCACTCGCTCATCGACGGCATCAACCGCGCCACCGACGTGCTGATCGGCGGCAAGGTCGCGGTCGTCTGCGGGTACGGCGACGTCGGCAAGGGCTGCGCCGAGTCGCTGCGCGGCCAGGGCGCCCGGGTGATCGTCACCGAGATCGACCCGATCTGCGCGCTGCAGGCCGCGATGGACGGGTACCAGGTGACCACCGTGGACGACGTGGTCGGGATCGCCGACATCTTCGTCACCACCACCGGCAACAAGGACGTCATCACCGCCGACCACATGGCCGCGATGAAGCACCAGGCGATCGTCGGCAACATCGGCCACTTCGACAACGAGATCGACATGGCCGGGCTGTACAAGGTGCCGGGGATCGAGCGGGTCAACATCAAGCCGCAGGTCGACGAGTTCCGGTTCCCGGACGGTCACACGATCATCGTGCTGTCCGAGGGCCGGCTGCTGAACCTGGGCAACGCGACCGGTCACCCGTCGTTCGTGATGTCGAACTCGTTCACCAACCAGGTGCTGGCGCAGATCGAGCTGTTCGTGAAGACCGCCGAGTACCCGACCGGCGTCTACGTGCTGCCCAAGCACCTCGACGAGATGGTCGCCCGGCTGCACCTCGACGCGCTCGGCGTGAAGCTCACCGAGCTGACCAAGGAGCAGTCCGCCTACCTCGGCGTACCGATCGAGGGGCCGTACAAGGCTGAGGCTTACCGCTACTGAGAACCTCGTGAAAAGCACCCCGCAGAGTCTCTGCGGGGTGCTTTTGCGTCAGGTCCAGCCGTTGCTTCCAGGGGCGGCCCAGCCTTGGGCGTTCACCGTGGCGGGGCGGGGGCCGCTGGGCGGTGGGGGCGGGACGAACGGCGGCGGTCCGGGCAGCGGGGCCGGTGCGCCGTACGGGTTCGGCGGGGCGAACGGGCCTTGCGGGACGGCGTACGGGTTCGGTGGGGCGAACGGGCCCTGCGGGACGGCGTACGGGCTCGCGAAGGGGCCGGTGGGGAGCGGGCGTTGCGTGGCCAGCCGGTGGAGTTCGCGGCGGCGGCGTTCGGCGAGGACCGCCGAGAGGAACGCGGGGGCGATGATCGGGTACGGCGGCGCCGGGGCGGTGACGGCCGCGACGCGGGCGGCCAGCGCCTCACCGAGGGCGATCTGCGGGCCGGGGAGGAGTTCGGTGTAGCGGGCCAGGTAGTCGCGCGCCGCGTTGGCGAGCTCGTCGGACAGCCGGGACAGCTCCAGCGACTGCGCCCATTGCACCAACGGGCCCGGTACGAACAGCGGCGGCGACGCCATCGACTGCTGGCGTTCGCGGATGACGACCGTACCGGCGACCATGTCCCCGATCCGCTTGCCCTGCTTGTTCATCAGGCTCGCGACGATCCCTGGGCTGGCCGCGAACCACGGCGCGAAGTCGACGAAGAACCACATCAGCGTCCGGACCAGCGCGTGCCGGAACCGGATCGAGCTGCCGTCGTCGCGGACCACCTTGAGCCCGAGCACCATCTTGCCGATGGTCCGCCCGCGGGTCAGCGTCTCCATCACGACCCGGTAGCCGATCGCCACGAGCAGCACGACGATGAAGATCAGCGCGACCGCCAGCGCCTCGCTGGACTGGCTCCCGATCAGGAAGCCGGTCAGCAGACCGATCAGCACCATCAGTACGACGCCCTGCAGGATCACGTCGATCGCACACGCCAGCGCCCGCGTCGGCATCCGGGCGATCCGCACCTGGAGAACGACCGCTTCACCCGTGACCAGCTGAGACACGACGTCGCCCCCCTCCTACGTAGACGCTCGGTCCGGCTAGTCTGCCATCAGTCGGGTGGAGGAGGTGGCGGTGGACGTAGAAGCGTTTGTGTCGGTGCACCAGCCGCAGTGGGACCGCCTCGCGCGCCTGACCCGAAGGCAGCGTCGGCTGACCGGTGCGGAGGCTGAGGAGCTCGTCGTGCTCTACCAGCGCGTCGGCACGCACCTTGCTGCGCTGCGGGCAGCTGGAGCGGACCCTGTCTCCATCGGGCGGCTGTCCGGGCTCATAGCCGACGCCCGTGGTGCGGTGACCGGAGCGCAGGCGCCCGTCTGGCGGGATATCTCCAAGTATTTCCTGGTCAGCTTCCCCGCCGCGCTGTACGCGTCCAGGCGCTGGTGGATCACCATCGGAGTGATCTTCTACCTGGTGGCTGCTTGGACGGCCTGGCGGGTGCTGGCGCATCCAGAAGTGATCGGCTCAGTCGCTACGCCGGACGAGGTCAAGCAGCTGGTCAACCACGACTTCCAGTCGTACTACTCCGACAACCCGGCCCAGGACTTCGCGCTACGTGTCTGGATCAACAACGCGACCATCAGTGCCGCCGTACTCGCGCTGGGTATCCTCCTCGTCCCGTCGGTCTTCGTACTGTGGGACAACGCGATGAACCTCGGCCTGAGCGCCGGCCTGATGATCGCCAACGACAAGGGCGGCCTGTTCTTCAGCCTGATCACCCCACACGGTCTGCTGGAGCTCACCGCCGTTTTCATCGCTACGGCAGCCGGGCTGCGCCTCGGCTGGTCGTGGATCGTGCCTGGTCCGCGGACCCGCATGCAGTCCTTGGCGCAGACCGGGCGGGCCACCATCGGCATGGCGATCGGTCTGGCCGCGGTACTCCTGGTCACCGGTCTGATCGAGGCTTTCGTCACCCCGTTCCTCCCGGCGCCGGTCCGCGTCACGATCGGTATCGTCGTCGAGCTGGCCTTCTTCACCTACGTCTGGACTTTGGGCCGCCGCGCCTACCGCCACGGCGACTACGGCGACATCGAGGAGGCGGACGCCTCGGCGCCGGTGTCCGCCTGACCTGTTTCCGGGCTGGGCACTTGGTGGTAGTGAGTACCGCCCAAGAAGTCCGCTACAGCCGGCCCTACGGCCTTGCCATCACCGTCGGCCTGATCGCGTACGGCCTGGTCTACCTGCTGATCGCGCTGATCGCGGTCCAGCTCGCCTTCGGTCACGCGCAGCAGGAGGCGACCCAGCAGGGCGCGCTCGAGGAGCTGGCCGGTACGCCGTTCGGCCACCTGCTGCTGTGGATCGTCGCGATAGGGCTGTTCGCCCTGGTGATCTGGCGGGTGCTGGAGCTCGTCTGGGGCCACCTCAAGCTGCAGAAGAAGCTGTCCTCGATCGGCCGCGGGATCGTCTACCTGGTGCTCGGTATCAGCGCGGTGAAGGTCGCGAACGGTGCCGGGGCTTCGAGCAGCGGTACCCAGCGGACCATGTCCGCGCGGGTGATGGAGCACCCCGCCGGCCGGGTGCTGATCGTGGCCATCGGGGTCGCGATCATCGCCATCGCCTGCTACCAGCTGTACAAGGCGTACTCGAAGAATTTCACCGAGGACCTGGCCGGCGGCATCTCGGACGTCACGATCCTGCTCGGCCGGATCGGCTATGCCGCGAAGGGCATCGCCTTCCTGGTCATGGGCGTGATGTTCGGCTGGGCCGCGATCAGCTACGACCCGCAGAAAGCCGGCGGCCTCGACACGGCGCTGCACACGATCAAGGACCAGCCCTTCGGCACCGTACTGCTGGCCGTCCTCGCCGCAGGCATCGCCTGTTTCGGCCTGTACTGCTTCATCTGGTCCTGCAACGCCCGCCGGTGAGTCGGCCTTCAATCGGGGTCAGCCGGGGTCAGGCGGGCACGTCCCGCCGGCGGAGGCCGAGGAGACCGGCGAGGCTGAGGGCCGCAGAGATCGCCACCAGGGCGATCAGTGCACCGGCGTCGACGGATCCACCCGGCAGCGACGGGAGATGGGTGTACGGCGAGATGTCGCGGATCCAGGTCGCGGTCGCGGCTCCTGCGCTGACCAGGCCGATCAGGATGCAGAGTGCGGGGCCGGCCCACGATGCCATTGACGCTTGGGGGAAGAAGCCGATGATCGCGATCGCCAGCGCGGCCAGGACCCACACCGCGGGGAGTTGGGCGAGCGCGGCGGCGACCATCCGCGGTAGTTGACCGCCGACGTCACCGATCGCGGCGCCGTACGCCAGCCCTTGCATGACGCCCGCGGCGAGCAGCGCGACGGCCGGACCGAGGAGGCTGAACAGCAAGTGACTCGCGGCCCACTGCCAGCGGCTCGTCGCGGTCGCCAGCACGGGTTCGGCCCGGCCGCTGGTTTCCTCGACCCGCATCCGGAGCGTCGCCTGGACCGCGTACGCCGACGCGATCAGCCCGCCGAGCATCGTCACGCCGGCCAGGAACGAGTCGATCAGCCCGGACGCACCACCCATCCGCTGGAACATCTCCTGGATCGCCCGGTCGTCGCGCATCATGTCGCCGACGCCCTTCGCGACGCCGCCGAACAACAAGCCCAGCAAGGCGAATCCGGCCGTCCAGGCGACCAGCAGCCCGCGGTGCAACCGCCACGCCAGCCCGAACGCCGAGCCGACGGTGCCGTCCGCCGGACCGAGCCGGTCCGGCAGCAGCCCCGCTCCCACATCCCGCCGCACAGCCAAACCCACCGCGGCGGCGATGAGTGCGATCGTTGCCATCAGCAGCACCCCGCCCAACCACCAACGGTTCTGGGCATAGGGATGAATCTGCTGCGCCCAACCGATCGGAGAGATGTATGACAACCACGCGAGCGGACCGTTCGTATGCGCACTGGTGTCCCCGGCGGCCCGCAGTACATAAGCCGCCCCCAGTACACCGATAGCGATCCCACGAGCCGTCCCCGCACCGGCGGTCAACTGCGCCGCGACCGCGCCGACACCCGCGAACAACCATCCGGTCCCGGCGTAGACGATGCCGATAGCAACGGATCCGGCGAGCGGCAGGTTCTGGCTGTGCATGCCGAGGGCAAGCAATACCGCGAGGACGAGGTTGGCGCCCAGGGTGACCACCAGCGCTGCGGCGAGTTGTGCGTGCCGGCCCACAACTGTTGCCCCGAGCAACTCCCGGCGCCCCGACTCCTCCTCGACCCGGGTGTGGCGGATCACCGTGAGCAAGCTGATCAGCCCGACCATCACCGGTACGAACCCGAGCCGCCACGTCACGAACTCGCCGAGGCTCGACCCGGACAGCTCGCCGTACAAGGTGATGAAGCCCGCGTTGCTCGCGTACTTGACCCGCGAGTCCGGCGTGGGGAACAGATCGCCGTACTGCTTGACATAGCTGACGGAGATCGCCGTCAGCAGCACGATCCACAACGGCAGGACGATCCGGTCGCGGCGCAGGATCAGCCGGATCAGACCTCCCGTTCCGGCCAGCGACTTCATCGTGCGGCCTCGGGTTCGTACAGTCGCAGGAACAGTTCCTCGAGCGACGGGGGTTGACTGACCAGGCTCCGTACGCCGATCTCGGTGAGCCGGCGCAGTACCGGGTTGATCTCGTCGGTGTCGACGTCGAACCGGACGCGCCGGTCGTCGACCCGCAGATCGTGGACACCGGCCAGCTGCGCGAGCCCGTCCATCGGACCGACCAGCTCGGCCTGGATCGACGTCCGGGTGAGATGCCGCAGCTCGCCGAGGGTGCCGCTCTCCACGGCACGGCCCGCGCGGATGATCGTGACCCGGTCGCACAGCGCCTCGACCTCGGACAGGATGTGGCTGGACAACAGCACGGTCCGCCCCTCGCGGTCGCTGATCTCCTGCACGACCTCGCGGAACACCTCCTCCATCAAGGGGTCCAGGCCGGAGGTCGGCTCGTCGAGCAGCAACAGTTCGACGTCGGACGCGAACGCGGCGACCAGCGCGACCTTCTGCCGGTTGCCCTTCGAGTACGCGCGGGCCTTCTTGCGCGGGTCGAGGTCGAACCGCTCGAGCAGCTCGGCCTTGCGCTTCCGGTCGATCCCTCCGCGCATCCGGCCGAGCAGGTCGATCGCCTCGCCACCGGACAGGTTCGGCCACAGCGTGACGTCACCCGGTACGTACGCGAGCCGCCGGTGCAGCGCGGTCGCGTCGGACCACGGGTCGCCGTCGAGGACGCTCGCCGTACCGCCGTCCGCGCGGGTCATTCCGAGCAGGATGCGAAGGGTGGTCGTCTTCCCCGCGCCGTTCGGGCCGAGGAAGCCGTGGACCTCACCGGTTCGCACCGTGAGATCGAGACCGTCCAGAGCACGGGTGCGCCCGAACCGCTTGACCAGACCTTCCGTGCTGATCGCAGCAGGCATGATCACTTCTCCTGTTTCCGCAGGGTGTCCACTTGTTCCTGGGTGATGATCGGGATGGCGAAGACGTCGAGCATGCCCTGACCGATCCGGGCGTAGCCGCTCGGCGACGTCATGTCCTCGCCGAGCGCCTGCGAGATCTGGTCGCGGAACACGAAGACGCTCAGCTTGATGGCGGCCAGCGCGGCGGCGTACGCGCGCCGGTCCTGCGGGTCGATGCCGTACCCCTTCGACCACTCCTCGATCGTCTCGACCGCGCCGAGGAACAACGCGGTCGCGGTCTCGGAACCGTCCATCATCGAGCGGACCAGGTACAGCTGCAGCGGGAACACCCGCGGATGCAACGTCACCGGGTCGAGTGCCGCCACCCCGTCGCTGCTCGCGAGCTCCGCGCTGATCTCGAGCATCCGCTCCCGTGCGTAGGCGTCACACGCCTCCCGCAACGCTTCCTTCGACCCGAAGTGATGCCGCACCAGCCCCGACGACACGCCAGCCTCGGCCGCGATGTCGCGGATCGAGGCGCCCTCGATCCCGCGCTCGCCGAACAGCTTCACCGCCGCGTCCCGGATCCGGGCCCGCGCCGTCAGATCCTCCAGCCGCCGATCCATCAGCCCTCCTCGCTACACACAAAAGCAAACTACTACACGATCGTGTAGTCAAGTGGTGTGGGCCGGTAAGAAGGTTACTTACGTATGACAATGCTGGTATTTCGTTGACAGGGCTGTGCCGAGTGGTGTGGTTTCTTCCCCAAACACCAACACCGGCTGGGGAAGGGTGGGCGGCCCGATGAGGAAGTTGTTGGCGGTGCTGGCGGCGCTGTGTTTGCTCGCGGCGGGACCGGGGACGGCGGTTGCGGCGCAACCGGGGCAGAAGAAGGTCATCAAGATCGGGGTGACGCAGTCGGTCGACTCGATGAATCCGTTTCTGGCGGTCCGGTTGGTGACGGGGTCGATCCAGCGGATGATCTACGGGTTCCTGACCGTGCCGGACTCGAAGACGTTGCAGCCGAGTCCGGATCTGGCGGAGTCGTGGACGACGTCACCGGACGGACTGACCTGGACGTTCAAGATCCGGCAGGCGAAGTGGTCGGACGGGCAGCCGATCACGGCCGACGACGCGGCCTGGACGTTCAACAAGATGATGACCGACGACGGTGCGAAGACCGGGAACGGCCCGGCGGTGGAGAACTTCCAGAGCGTCAGCGCGAACGGCCAGGAGCTGACGATCAAGCTCAAGACCCCGCAGGCGTCGATGCTCGACAACCCGGTGCCGATCATGCCGAAGCACGTCTGGGAGAAGATCAAGGAGATCTCGAAGTACGACGGGGAGACGTATCCGACCGTCGGCAGCGGGCCGTACGTCGCGGTCGAGCACAAGAAGGGCCAGTTCGTCCGGCTGGAGGCGAACCCGGACTACTGGCGTGGCCGCCCGAAGATCGACGAGCTGCAGATCATCTTCTACGACAACCCGGCCGCCTCGATCGTCGGGCTGAAGAAGGGCGATATCGACCTGATCGGCCGGCTGAACCCGCCGGACTTCGAGTCGCTCAAGGGCGACGGCAACATCGTCCAGTGGAACACCCAGGGCCGGCGGGCGACGTACCTGCAGATCAATCACGGCGCGACGACCAGCGACAACAAGCCGATCGGTGACGGGCATCCGGCGCTGAAGGATCCGCGGGTACGGACCGCGCTGCACTACGCGATCGACAAGCAGAAGCTGGTCGACGAGGTGCAGAACGGGCTGGCGCGACCGGCCGACGGGTCGATCATCCCGCCGCTGTACAAGGACTTCTTCTGGGAGGCGAGCGGCGCCGAGAAGGTCACGTTCGACCTGGCGAAGGCGAACAAGATCCTCGACGACGCCGGTTACAAGAAGGGTCCCGACGGCGTCCGCACGATGCCGGACGGGTCGCGGAAACTGCAGTTCCGCTTCAGCATCCACACCGACACCCCGATCGAGGAGAAGCTCGCCGAGTACCTGACCGGCTGGTTCAAGGAGATCGGGATCACGCTGACCACGAAGCGCCTGGATTCCAGCAAGTTCACCGAGGAGACCGGGACGACGGCACTGTTCGACATCGCGATCAGCGGCTGGTCGGTGAACCCGGACCCGGAGGAGGTCCTCGGTACGCACCTGTGCAGCCGGCGCCCGACTGCGACCGGAGAAGGCGGCGGTACGGAGTCGTTCTACTGCGACCCGACGTACGAGAGCCTGTACCTGCAGCAGCAGAAGGAACTGGACCGGACGAAGCGCGCCGACATCATCAAGAAGATGGAGGAACGGCTGTACGTCGACGCACCGGTGATCGCGTTGTACTACCCCAACGACCTCGAGGGGTACCGCAAGGACCGGATCGCCAAGATCACGCCGATCCCGGAGGACAAGGGCCTGCTGTACGGCGGCTCGGGCTACTGGCCGTTCTACACGCTGGAGGCGGTGTCGACGGACGCCAAGGCCGGCGGTGGATCGAACGCCGGAGTGATCGCGGGCGTCGCGGCCGGCATCGTCGTCCTCGCGCTCGGCGGCTTCTTCCTGGCCTGGCGCCGCCGCAGCGCCTCCGACGAGCGCGAATGACGCGCTGATGACCACCGTCCCCGAAGTCCCCGCCGTCGAGGCGCTGGACGAACGGCCCGTCCGCCACGGTTTGCTGCGGTACGCGGCGACCAAGGCGGGCGGGGCGCTGCTCAGCATCGCGATGGTGATCGTCGCGACGTTCTTCCTGTTCCGGCTGCTGCCGGGTGACCCGGTCCGCGCGCTCGCGCAGGGGCGGAACATGACGCCCGAGCAGCTGGACCTCGAACGCGCACGGCTCGGGCTCGACAAGCCGATCCCCGAACAGTTCCTGCACTTCGTCTCACAGACCCTGCGGCTGGACCTCGGCGTCTCGTACGAGTACAAGCGCCCGGTCCTCGACCTGATCGGCGAGCGGATCGGGTCGACGCTGCTGCTCACCGGTACGGCGCTGGTGATGGCCGTCAGCCTGGGTCTGTGGCAGGGCGCCCGCGCCGGCTGGAAGCCGGGCAGCCGGTTCGACAAGATCTCGACAGCGATCTCCCTGGTGCTGTGGTCGGTGCCGACGTTCTGGCTCGGGCTGTTGCTGCTGATGGTGTTCGCGGCCGGCATCGGTCCGATTCCCGGCATCTTCCCGACCCGCGGCAGTTCGAGCGTGGACAAGCCGGCCGGGTTCGCGGGTGTCCTCGACGTCGGTGAGCACATGGTGCTGCCATGCCTCACGCTGGTCGCGGTCGTCTACGCGCAGTACCTGCTGGTGATGCGGTCGTCGGTGATCGACGAGGTCGGCCAGGACTACATCACGACCGCGCGGGCCAAGGGTCTGCGCGACGACGAGGTACGCCGCAAGCACGCCGTACCGAATGCGCTGCTGCCGACCGTGACGCTGGTGTTCCTGCGGATCGGGTTCGTCGTCGGCGGTGCCGTGACGGTCGAAGCCATCTTCAGCTGGCCGGGGCTCGGGCAGCTGTTCTACCAGGCGATTCGGGTACCAGACTTCACATTGATGCAGGGCACTTTCCTGCTGATCACTGTGTCCGTCATCGTGATGAACACTCTTGCCGACGTGGTCTACCACCTCCTCGATCCCCGGGTGAGGTCGGCATGAGCAGCGTCGTTTGGGTACGGCGGAAACGCGCGTTCGGAAAGTTCTGGAGCGATTTCCGGAACCGCCGGGCCGGGGTTACCGGACTGGTGGTCCTGGTGATCGCGGTCGTCCTGGCGCTGATCGCGCCACTGTTCATCGACGCCGGCGTGACGAACGTCGTCAGCGGGACCGGGGCCAGGCTGGCTCCGCCGAGCCTCGACCATCCGCTCGGTACCGACGAGTCCGGGCGGTCGGTGCTGCTGATGATCTGGTGGGGATCCCGCACGTCGTTGCTGATCGGGTTCCTCGCGGCCCTGCTGAGTATGGTGATCGGGACGGTGCTCGGCATCGCGGCCGGGCATTTCCGCGGCTGGATCGGCGCGGTGATCCTGCGGGTGACCGACTGGTTCCTGGTCCTGCCGTCGCTGGTCACGGCGCTCGTTCTGGCGGCGATCCTCGGCGGGTCGACCGCGACGATCATCGTGGCGATCGGTGTCACGTCGTGGCCGTCGACGGCCCGGCTGATCCGCGCGCAAACGCTGGCCGTCGAGGCGCGCCCGTACATCGAGAGATCGCTGGCACTCGGCGCCGGGCACTGGCACATCGCCACCCGGCACGTGCTGCCGAACGTCGCGCCGTTGCTGTTGGCAAGCACGACACTGGAGGTCGCGAGCGCGATCGTCACCGAGTCGACGCTGGCGTTCCTCGGTGTCAGCGCGAACAAGACGTCGTGGGGCACGATGCTGCGCGGCTCGTACGACTGGGGCGCGGCAACCGCCGGCGCCTGGTGGTACATCCTGGTGCCCGGCCTGTGCATCGTGACGGTCGTGATGGCTTTCACCTTGTGCGGAAGGGCTTTGGAGACCGTGCTCAACCCGCGCCTGCGCACTCGGGAGGCCTGATGCTCGAACTCGAAGACCTCTCGGTCACCTACCGCATCGGTGCCGAATCAGGCGGTTCGTTCGGCGAGGTTCCCGCGGTGCGTGGAGTGTCGTTGAAGCTGGCCGCCGGAGAGGCACTCGGACTGGCGGGAGAGTCGGGATCCGGAAAGTCTTCCGTGGCCCTGACCCTGCTGCGGCTGCTGCCGCGTTCTGCGACGGTCGGCGGGCGGATCCTGCTCGACGGCGAAGACGTGCTGACGATGAACTGGGGCCGGCTCCGCGCCGTTCGCTGGTCGTCGGCCTCCATTGTTTTCCAGGGGGCCCAGCACGGTCTGAACCCGGTCCGGCGGATCGGTGACCAGATCGCCGAACCCCTGCTCGTCCACAAGTTGGCGTCCGGCGCGGCCGCCGACACCCGGGTCAAGGAACTGCTGGAACAGGTCGGGCTGCCTGCGTGGCGGGCGCGCAGCTACCCGCACGAGCTGAGCGGTGGCCAACGGCAACGAGTAATGATCGCGATGGCGCTGGCCTGTTCGCCGCGGCTGATCATCGCCGACGAGCCGACGACCGCGCTCGACCTGATGGTGCAGGCGCAGGTGCTGACCCTGATCCGGCAGCTGATCGCGGACCACGGGATCTCGTTGCTGATGATCTCGCACGACCTGTCCGTGCTCGCGGACGTGTGCGACCGGCTCGCGGTGATGTACGCCGGTCGGTTGGTGGAGGTGGGACCGGCGGGAGGAAAGTTCGAGCACCCGTACAGCCAGGCGCTGGCGGCAGCGTTCCCGACCGTCGGCGATCCGGCGTCCCGGCTCGCCCCGCGCGGGCTGGCCGGTGATCCGCCGGATCCGCAGCAGCTGCCGGGCGGCTGCGCGTTCCATCCGCGCTGCCCGGTCGCGCTCGAGACGTGTGCGAGTACCGACGTACAACTGCTGGTGTCGGGAGACCGGGCGGCGGCCTGTGTCCTGGTGGGGGAGTGACTCTTGCTAGAGGCAACTGATCTGCAGGTCGAGTTCTCCGGCCGTGGTGGACGCCGGGCGCGGGCCGTGGACGGTGTGAACCTGTCCGTCGGCGCGGGCGAGATCGTCGCGCTGGTCGGCGAATCAGGCTGCGGGAAGACCACGCTCGCCCGTACGCTGCTCGGTCTCGAACGTCCCACCGCCGGCCGCATCACGTACGACGGGACACCGCTGAACTACTCGACCCGTGCGCTGCGGGCCTTCCGCCGTCAAGTACAACTCGTTCTCCAGGACCCCATGGGCTCCTTGAACCCCCGGCACACCGTGTACGAGGCGGTCGCCGAAGGTCCCCGCATCCACGGGCTGCCTGACGAGGAGGCATTGGTCGCGTCCGCGTTGGCGCGGGCGGGATTGCGGCCGCCGGAGCGGTTCTTTCAGCGGTACCCGCACGAGTTGTCGGGTGGGCAGCGGCAGCGGGTGGTGATCGCCGGGGCATTGGCGTTGGAGCCGAAGGTATTGATCGCGGACGAGCCCGTGGCCTCGTTGGACGCGTCGGTCCGCGGCGAGATCCTCGCGCTGCTGCTGCGGCTGCGTGACGACCTCGGCCTGTCCGCGCTCGTCGTGACCCACGACCTCGGGCTGGCCTGGAACATCGCCGACCGGGTCGCGGTCATGTACCTCGGCCGGATCGTCGAATCCGGCCCGGCCGAAGACGTGCTCACCAACCCGCGGCACCCGTACACCAAGGCGCTGCTGTCGGTCCTCCCCGAGTCGCCGGCCCGGATCGTCCTCACCGGCGAACCGCCCGACCCGACCCGGATCCCGTCCGGCTGCCGCTTCCACCCGCGCTGCCAGCTGGTAGCCGCCGGCAACGGAACCGGCGCCTGCACGACCACCCGCCTCGACATCCTGCCCGCCGGGGCAGCGCATCAGGTCGCCTGCCATTTGGTTCCAGCGGTTGACAATAGTTAACAGATCGTAGAACTATTGCGGGATGGCGCAAGATCAGGTCGATCGGTTCTTCGAGGTGCTGGCTGATCCGACCCGGCGGCAGGTCGTGCAGCTGCTCGGGGACGGTCCGCAGCGCGCCGGGCAACTGGCGGTGGCGGCGGGGGTGTCGTCGCCCGCGATGAGCCGGCACCTGCGGATCCTGCTGGAGGCCGGTCTGGTCGCCGATGAACGGGTGCCGGACGACGCACGGGTTCGCGTGTTCCGGCTCAACCCGGAGCCTGTCGTCGCCGTACAGGCCTGGCTCGACCAGGTCCAGGCGCACTGGCGCGACCAGTTGGGCGCCTTCAAGCGACACGTCGAGCAGAAGGGGAAGTCCGATGCCTGAACCGTCCGCGACCGCGTCCGTGGAGGTCCCGGTCGACCCTGCCACCGCGTTCCAGGTCTTCACCGAGGAGATCGACCTGTGGTGGGTCCGCGGCCCGATCAACTTCTGGGACTCGTCCCGGGCGATCGAGATCCGCGTCGAGCCGGGCGTCGGCGGCCGGATCCTCGAGGTGTACGCCGACGACGCGCTGGAACGTGGCGTGATCACGGCCTGGGAGCCGGGCGTCCGCTTCGAGTACCGGAGCTCCACCGACGACACCGAGACGACGGTGACGTTCGACCCGATCGCCGCCGGGACCCGCGTGACCGTCGTCGAGGCGCTGGTCCCTGGTGGTACCGAGGCCGTCTACTCCTGGCGGAACGTGCTGCATTGGTTCCCGGCCTGGGTGGCGCGCCGCGACACCGCGCCGCACGAGGTCCGCGAGGTCGGCCGGCTCGCGGTCGCCTTGTCGTACGACGATCCTGCCGCGGCTGCGCGCTGGTTGCACAGGGTGTTCGGCCTGGAGACGTGGGACCGGATCCCGGAGGAGGGCCGGCAACCGTCCTGGATCGAGCTGCACGCCGGCGCCTCCTCGATCGTCCTGCTCCGCCGGGACGCGCCGGGGGCCCCGGCCGCCGACCATGCGACCTGGGTGTACGTCGACGACCTGGAAGCGCACTTCACGCAGGCCAGTGAGGGTGGCGCGAAGATCCTGAGCGAGATCCACCAACACGGCTACAAGTGCTACGAAGCCGAGGACCTCGAAGGACACCACTGGACCTTCCTCCAGGCGCGCCCGACGATGCCGTGATCGAAGAACCCCTCACGGGCGGCCGGATGACACCCGGCGTGGTACGGGTCGGTAACACGGTACGCCGGCCCGCGTCGGACCGCTCCGCGTTCACCGCAGCGCCGCAGCCGGCGCCAAACACAACGATCCCATCAGGCAAGCCGGCCAGGTCAGGGCTCTCGCGGATGCCTACGGTCTAGCCGCGACGGTCCCGCTGATCGACGCCATCCTGCGAAGCCAACTGGACAACGCACAGTTCTGGGCCGACAGGCCATGTGAAGCGGCGGCGGAGCGAATCGCCTGGTCCTACCGAGAACACGCCTTCGTCGCAGACAACCGCCACATCTTCGAAGCAGCCCTCACAGCCGGCCGGCCTTCTTGAGGGCGAGGTAGGTGTCGGCGAGGGCCGGTGCAATCTTGTCCGGAGGCTCGTCGACGACAGTCACCCCAGCACGACTCAAAGTCGCGGTCAGGCGTTCGCGGTCCAACCGCGTCCGAGCCGCCGACGCAGCCCCGTACACCTCGACCAGATCCGTGCGACTGGCCTCGAGCTCGGTCAACCGGGGATCAGCAATCGAAGCGAGCAGTACGACGTGCCGCCGAAGCAGCGGCCCGATGACCGGCAGCAGCGACTCCTCGATCGCCGCCGGGTCCAGCCCCGTCAGCAGCACGACCAGCGACCGCTGACCGAGCCGCTCCAGCACCTGCGACACCACGATGCGGAAGTCCGTCTGCACCAGCTCCGCCTCGACGTTCGCCAGTGCGTTCACGAACGACGGCAGCACGTCCTCCGGCGCGGGCCGCCGTACGTCGGCCCGTACCGCGGAATCGCAAGCCAGCAAGGAGACCCGGTCACCCGCCCGGGTGGCGAGCGCGGCCAGCAGCAGCGCGGCGTCCATCGCATGATCCAGCCGCGGCGCATCCCCGACCCGTCCCGCGGACAGCCGCCCGGAGTCGATCACGATCGCGACCTGCCGATCCCGCTCCGGCCGCCAGGTCCGCAGGACGACGTTCCCGCGCCGGGCCGTGGCCCGCCAGTCGATGCTGCGTACGTCGTCACCCGGTACGTAGTCCCGCAACGAGTCGAACTCCGTACCCTGCCCGCGCACCAGCAACGCCGTACGCCCGTCCAGCTCGCGCAGTCGGGCCAACCGCGACGGCAGATGCTTGCGGCTCTTGAACGGCGGTAGCGCCCGCACCGTCCACGGCACCTGCTGCGACCCTTGCCGGCCCGCGAACCCGAGCGGCCCGATCGCTCGCACCGTCACGCGAACCGACTGCCGATCGCCACGACGCGTCGGAACCAGATGCGTCGTCAACCGGCGCCTCTCACCGGACGGAATGTCCAGCTTGTGCGGCCGGTCCAGTACGCCTGCGGAAGGCGGCCA